>CAXUEW010000149.1:0-8047 GCA_964250115.1 uncultured Terriglobus sp. | reverse complement strand
GCTGGTCGTTGTTCCCGCCGGCGATATCTTCGCGGCCATTGTTCGAACCGCTAATTCCCTGGATGTCGCGGCGGTAGTTGCAGGCTTGTCGACGAAACTTACTGCCCAGGATCAGGCCTATCACGTCGGACAAGCCTGGGAGACGCTTCCGGAACCCAAACGGCAATTTACCTTCTATGTCGTGCCGGCGTCGGGTGAAGCGGAAAGTTTCCATATAGGACCCCATGCGCCAACCATTCCCGCGACTGATGTACAACTTGTGCACCGCTTGTGGCTGAATTTGCGCCGCAACCCGGACATGGAAGACTTACACCACTCTGACATTGTGACTTATGCGCTGAACCAGTTAGCCTTAGAATATGCCAGTGATAAGACGGCAACAGTAGAACGGCTGCACCTCAGCATAGAAGAGCAAAGTCAGCGTCGCGGTTTGGGCTCCGCTTCCATATTTCAGGATCTTGATCACGAAGGACCGGGGTACTCTTTAGTTGCGACGAATAATGCCAAGGCAGATGCAACGCTATTACGCTAACATTACCTCATATTGTTTATAGTCCTGCTGCATTACTATCTTCAGTGGCACCTGCTGCTGATTCGGTTCTCTTCCGTTACAAATCAATACATTCCGTTTAGGAGGTTTTACCTTGGAAGTAACGCGCATCCTTACCGAGATTGATGCACAAATCGCGAAACTGCAGCAGGCACGTGCCCTGCTCTCTGGATCAACAAATGCCGCACCTCCTATTAAAAAGAGTGTAGGCAGACCGAGGAAGACGGCGCTTGCTGTGCTTCCTGCAGTCAAGCAGACTCCAGGTGGACGCAAAAAGAGGAACCTGAGCCCTGAGGCGCGCAAGCGCATTGCCGATGCCCAAAAGCGGCGATGGGCAGAGCGTCGAAAGGACTCGTAATTCTGGCTTTCGATGCTGTGTAGAGAGCAGGAAGACTGTTCCTGCTCTCTACCGCTTAACCAGCACTTCGCGTAGATTGTCCTTCGCAAGAAAGAAGCGGTAGCCGCTGTAGGCTGCAAACACGCCCTCAATCTGCCGGTTGTTCAAAATGCCGCCGGTCGCATGATCTGCAACATATTGCACGTCCACCTGACCATCATCGCGCAGATGGTACCGGTGAAGTTCTGTCCCGGCTTTGACATGAAAAAAGGCCAGCAGGTAACCGCCCGGTTCCATGACCTGGTTGATTCGCTCGACAACAGCATCCCTCAGTGCGGGATCCAGGTAGTCGCCTGTATCCCAAAACAAGACCGTGTCGAAGCGGCGTCCGCTGAAGTTCAGATTTTCCTCGACAAATTCAGCCGCCGGAAATCCGGCATCCGGATCCGGCCTTTTCCACTGCGGTGCGGCGGCCTCACTTACCAGGTTGGCCATGTACACACTGTGGCCAAGACCCGTAAGAAAGTTGATGTTTGTCGAGGATGTGGGACCTATGTCGAGAATGCGCTGCCCCTCGCTTTCGCGAAGAGTTTTCAGCAGGGCCGACCAACCGCTGGACACCCGCGGCACCCTCGCATTTGCCTTGGCCGCGGTATTCCGTGCCTCGCTTCCACCAAACAGACGCACAATTAACCCCCGAAGCCGTCGAAAGACGCTGGTTACTCCTTGCTGCCTGTCAGAGCGACGTTTCCGCGCATGGTCGCGCCGTCCTCGATCGACAGCCGTGCAGCGGTAAGGTCGCCCAGCAGGGTACCGCCTTTGCGCAGTTCCACGCGCCCGGTAGCCGTCGTTGCACCTTCACAATGGCCGAGGATAATTGCATCGTGAACCTGTAAATCGCCAATCACTTTCGCATTCGGGCCGATGGTCAAGCGGCTCTCTGTCAACGTAATGGTTCCGTCGACCAGACCGTCCACGGTCAGATCCTCTGACCCGATGATCTCACCGCGCACTGTAATTGACTTGCCTAAAACCGTCGATCCTTCAACCGCCATGGTGCGTGCTCCTGACTTAGCCCATGGCTGAGTCTAATGAAGGCACGGCAGCTAGGCAATGCGGCAGCATCCATGCGGGTACACACCTTCTTACGGCACCGTGCTATTGCCCCGCTACAGTATCCTGTTGCGGTGATTGCGCATAGACACAATCTGGAGCCCGCGAGTCGATGGCTTTGCGCTGCCCTAGTCTGCATGCCCTTGTGGGGTGCGGCACAGAAGGTATCTATATCGGACACTGCAGTTCCAGCTCTGGTTGACGATGCCGTCCGGTACCAGCTTGCAAACATGCACCACACCGGCTGGGCCTTGCGTTACCGCGTCCACCGCGTCGACAGCAAGGAAGACACGGTAAGGGACCTGATCGAAAGTAAGGACGGCAATGTCGCGCGCACGCTGGTTCGTCAGGGCAAATCCCTGACTCCGGATGAAGATGCCGCCGAACAACAGCGGCTGCGCATGATGACCCCGTCAGAGGCCGCGAAGCATCACCGTGGCGCGGAAGCATCGGAGAAGTACGGCACGGACCTGATCGGTGCCCTGCCCCGCGCCATGACCTATAGCCTTGTCCCGGACCAGCCGCAGCTACCGCAATTCAGCGTGCCGCAGATCGTTCTGGACTACGCTCCCCGGCCTGGCTTTCAGCCCGCAAGCACAGCCGAGTCTCTGCTGACTGGACTTGCCGGCCGCATGTGGATCGACGGCGAAACCCACCATCTGCTGCGCATCGAAATTAGCATTATCAGGAACCTGAATCTGGCACTTGGGCTGCTGGTGCGCGTCTACCAGGGTGGCACCATGGTGTACGAGCAGCACCCGGTCGCCGGCGGCCACGACGCGTATACCCATATCGCCATCAATGTGACGCTGCGGCAATTGCTCGTCAAGACGGTTCCGTACCGCTCCACTCTGGATGCCACTGACACCGTCGTGCTGCCGGCAGTTCCAACGCTCCCGGAAGCTGTGAACCTCCTGCTGAACGAGGGTCAGGAGAAGCGCCCGTGAGGCCGTCGCCGATACGCAGAAGGGCGGCCGCATGAAGCTGACTGTGCTAGCAGAACGCCTTGGTGCGCATCTCTTCGGCAACGGCGACGTGGAAATACGCGGCGTGGCCGGCCTGGAGCAGGCTGGGCCGGACCAACTAAGCTTTCTGGCGAATCCAAGGTATGCTCCTCTGGCCCGGACAACACGCGCCGGTGCCATCCTCGTCGAGCCTGGTTTCGAGCCTTTGGAGCGGACCCCAACGCTGCACATTGCCAACTGCTACCTGGCTTTCGCGGAAGCAATCAAGTTTTTTTACGAGGCTCCGCAATATGCGCCGGGTATCCATCCGACGGCAGTGATCGATAGCAGCGCTGCCATCGGGCCTCGCGCGCACGTGGGAGCGTATGTCGTGGTCGGAGCCGATGTTCGCATCGGCTCCGACGCAGTTCTGCTGCCGCATGTCGTCCTTTACCAGGGTGCTGCCGTGGGCGATCGTTTTTTCGCGCACGCGCATGCCGTAGTCCGCGAATTCTGCCGGCTGGGTGATGATGTTGTTTTACAAAACGGTGCCGTGATCGGCAGCGACGGATTTGGGTATGCGCACGACGCAGCAGGCGTCTGGATGAAAATCCCGCAGGCTGGTCCAGCCGTTTTGGGCGATCGTGTTGAAGTGCAGGCAAACGCATGCGTCGACCGCGCCAGCGTAGGCGAAACGCGGGTAGGCAACGGCACCAAGATCGATAACCTGGTGCAGGTGGGTCACGGATCAACTGTGGGAGAGAACACGCTTCTGTGTGCGCAGGTTGGGCTGGCGGGTTCGACGACGGTAGGCAAGAGCGTTATCCTGGCCGGCCAGGTGGGCGTCGCGGGCCATTGCACTGTGGGCGACCGCGCCGTGGTTACCGCTCAAAGCGGCGTGCCCAACGACGTCCCCGCCGGTGCCACGGTCTCCGGTTACCCCGCCATGGACAATCGCCAGTGGCTGCGAACGGTTGCCGCATTGACCCGGCTGCCTGACATGGTGCGGGAACTGCGCGCCTTGCGCAAGACGGTTGCACCGAAGTAAAGCGCTATCCAGGCTCCGCGGGGTGACTGCCACAAGGCCTGTTGCATCACAAAGTGTCAGAGCATGGATAAGCCTTCTGAAACTTTAAACGATGCAAGCCAGGTGTCGGCAAGTCCACCTGCGGTGGTCCGTGTCCTGCTGCTGGATGACGATCCGGCAAACCTGTTGCTCCGGGCAGCAGTATTGCGCCAGAACGGTTACGTGGCTCAGCCGGCCAGTTCCATCGAAGAAGCGAATGAGATGCTGGACGGCACCGACATCGCCGTGCTGGACTACCATCTAGGCCATGGGAAGTTTGGTACCGAAGTTGCGGCAAAGCTGCGTGCACGCAGGCCCGAAGTTCCCATTATCATCCTGTCTGCAACACTGGAGCGGCGGTTCGGCGGCGTGGAAGACATGCACCTGCTCAAGGGGCATAGCTCGATTGAGGATTTGCTCGTTGCCCTGCGCAGCCTGGAAGCCAAGCGGCGCGGCGAACCCGTGGTGGTGGATGCGCGCGAGTTCTATTACAACCGCATCGCCATGGCGATTGGCGTGGATGTACTGGTCCAAATTCTTGACTCGGAAGGCAACTGGCACCATGTCAACGACAGCGCCGCGGCATTCCTGGACAAGCCGGCCGAGTGGTTCGTGGGACGCAACCTCTTCACCGAAATGAGTAGGAGCATGCGTGACTGGCGCGATGTCATCTACGCCGTCTCCACCACGCGGGAAACTTACATCGATCGCACGCGACGAGGCCTGATGTTGGAAGGCCGAGGTAATGAAGGCGCAACGTGGAGCGTGATCGCCTTTCCCATCATGCTGCACGACGGTCGCAGCGGTGTTGTCCTAAGCGCTCGCATACTGGAATAAACGGCACGTCAAGGATCGGGCGCAGCACAACTGGTACCCTTCGGTATGCGTTGCTCCAGGTACGGTTGGGTGTTCACCTTGATGTTCCTGTTGCAGGGCTGTCACTCCCACTACATTCAGACGACGATCACAAACACCAGCACCACCCCGCTCAACGTGATTCAGGTGGAATACCCCAGCGCCAGCTTCGGCACGCAGCGGCTCCTTCCCGGTGCCGCCTTCCAATACCGTTTCAAGCTGCTTGGCAGCGGTCCGTTGAAGCTTAGCTTCATTGACAGCACCAATGTAGAGCACAACCAGACCGGCCCATGGCTTAACGAAGGCCAGGAGGGCGTGCTGAACATTACCGTCGCTACTGGCAACCACGCGGAGTTCCAGACGAGCCTGAAACCATGAGCACGGCGACCACGGCCCCGGGTATCTTTATCACCTTTGAAGGGCCCGACGGCTCAGGCAAGACGACCCAAATCGCCCTGCTTGCACAGTGGTTTCGCAGCCGCGGCGATAAGCCCGTGCTGCTCCGGCAGCCGGGCGGCACCGCGCTTGGCGAACGCATTCGCAGCATCCTGCTGGACTCGCGCACAGCTGACAGCCTGGGACAGATCGCACCGCTGACGGAGCTGGCACTGATGTTTGCCGATCGCGCCCAATCCATTCAGGAGATCATTCAACCCGCTCTGCTGGCGGGTAAGGTCATCCTGTGCGACCGGTACACGGATTCCAGCGAAGCGTACCAGGGGGCGGGCCGCGGGCTGGGTGGGGAGCGGGTGCTTGCCGTTCATCGCGCACTTTGCAACGATCTGCAGCCGGACCTGACTCTGCTGCTGCTGCCCGATGTAGAGCCAGCCCTGCACCGCGCCAGGCTGCGCAATGAGCAGCATCGCAGGACGCACGGCGTGGACGAGAACCGCTTTGAGGCGGAAGGCGAGGCTTTCTACCGCCGCGTGCATCAGGCGTACCAGAAGATCGCAGAGCGCGATCCGCATCGGGTCCGGCTGATCGATGGCAATGACACCATCGAAACCGTGGAACAACGTGTGCGTGCCATCGTCCAGGAACGCTTCCCGCGCTTGGTAGATTAAGGGCAGCCAGGCGTCTAATGGGTACATGCAAGAGCCCGAACTCGATCCCGGATATGCGTTCCGTCCGGCCTATACTTAAACCACAAAGACCGGCACGTGGCGCATCCCGCCGGGCCTGAAACGTGCCCTGCCCTTCTACCTGCACAAGCCCTGGGCGCGCGTGGGCAAGCCGATCCGGCTGTTCGAATACATCGCGAAACACCTGGGCAAGATTGCGCATTACAAGCTTTTCGGGATCCATGTTGTCTTCCTCAATGACCCCGAATATGTGCGCGAAATACTTATCAATCAGAACAGCAGCTTCGTGCGCGAACGCACCATCAAGCGCCTGAAGATCCTGCTGGGCGAGGGCCTGCTGACAAGCGACGACCCTACGCACAAGCGTTCCCGCCGCATTGCAGCCCCGGCTTTTCACCGCCAGCGCATCAACGCCTACGCCGATGAGATGGTGCGCATCACGCACCACGCTCGCGAACAATGGCACGACGGCGAAGTGATCGACATGAACGCGTCCATGATGAGCCTGTCGCTTGAGATTGTTGCGCGAACGCTCTTCGCCACCGAGGTGGATGACGACGTTCGCGAGATCAACGAACAAACCAACCAGATCATGGGCATTTACAACTTCCTGATTGCGTTCCCGAACGCCGAGCGCTTCCTGCACTGGCCTATCCCCGGCCTGATGAAGTTCGTGAAAGCACGCGGCAAGCTGGACCGCGTGGTCAACCGCATCATCGCGGAGCGTAAGGCAGATGGTGAAGATCGTAAAGACCTGCTGAGCATGTTGCTGCTGGCGCGCGACGAAGATGGATCGGCTCTGAGTGACGAACAACTTCGTGACGAGGTGCTGACCATCTTTCTCGCGGGCTACGAGACGACAGCCAACGCCTTGTCGTGGACCTGGTACCTGCTCGCCACGAATCCTGACGTGCAGGAGACCATGGCACAGGAGGTTGCTCAGGTGCTTGGCACCAGGCCAGCGACGCTGGAGGACTACCCGCAACTGAAGTACACCACCATGGTTTTTGCAGAGGGCATGCGGCTGTACCCGCCCGCCTGGGCCATGGGCCGCATGTCGACGCAGCCCGTTCAAATCGGCGAGTATCGCCTGCCGCCCGGCACGCACTGGTTCTTTTCGCAGTACATCATCCAGCGTGACGAGCGCTTCTTCCCGGACCCGCTGCGCTTCGACCCTCTGCGTCATACCGAAGAGGAGAAGGCAAAGCGCGACAAGTTCGCCTACTTCCCCTTTGGGGGTGGCCAGCGGCAGTGCATCGGTGAAGGTTTCGCGTGGCTTGAAGGTGTGCTGCTGTTGGCGACACTTTCACAGCGCTGGCGCATGGAATGGATCCCGGGCCAGCCCGTCGACGTGGAAGAGAAGATCACACTGCGTCCGCGCTACCCCATGCGCATGCGGCTGCACGCACGTGCCGCTGCATGCTAAGAGGCATATCCACCTATAGGTCTTTGTACTTGTTTGCGGCTTTAGCCGCCAAGATAGGAATAGGGTCAGTCTGGAACGCGGCTTCAGCCGCTGAGATCGGACTCTCGGCGGCTAAAGCCACCTCCGTTAGGATCCGTCCAGCTATCTCTGCGGCTAAAGCCGCAGGTTCGACTGCAACGTACTCGGCATAACCCTCTGGGAAGTTACAGGTGGATACATCCTCGTCATCCTGAGCGCAGTGCGTAGTCGAAGGACCTGCTTTCCTTCGGGCTGCGATGCTGCTTCGGGCAAACAGCAGGTCCTTCGACTCCGCTGCGCTCAGGATGACGAACTGAGGGTCTCCCGACGCTGAGCAGGAAGCGCGGGGAGTTCAGCGCAGCTTTTGTGACGGTCTATCCTGAGACTGTGAGCCAGCACTTTCAGTTCAGCGACTTTGTCGGCAACGGCTCCACCATAGTGCACCTGCGCCGCGCCGTAGCCGCGGGTCGCCTGCCGCATTCCATGCTGTTGAGCGGCCCTGCGGGCTCTGGAAAATACACGCTGGCGCTGATGATCACCATGGCTCTGCTGTGTGAACGGCAACCGCGTGAACACCATGCCGACGGCGACCTGGCGGCCTTCTGCGGCGAGTGCCGCAACTGCACACGCATTGCTGAATCGATGAACCTTGCGCC
>CAXUEW010000148.1:7653-8310 GCA_964250115.1 uncultured Terriglobus sp. | reverse complement strand
TGAAGGTGGCTTAGCGCGACGATTGTGCAGGCCGGTGCCTATAATGCGGCCTGAGGAACATGCATGGACAGGCGGCAATTACTAAGTGGCGGAGTGTTGATGGCAGCTGCGACGGCGACCGGTTTCACAGAACAATCAGCACAGGCACAGGCCGCGACAGCGGCGCGCGAGTACTACCTGATCCGCCGGTACAAGCTCATCAGCGGTCCGCAGGCTGCGGTTACAGCAAAGTACTTTCAGGAAGCCCTGCTACCTGCTCTGGGGCGCATGGGTCTGGGCCCTGTCGGAGTGATGAGCGTGACGTATGGTTCTGAAACGCCGACCACCTTCGTTCTGATTCCATCCACCGATCTTCCAAAGCTGGCACAGCTGGACCTGCTGCTGGCGAAGGATGACGTCTTCACAAAGGCTTCAGCTGCCTTCTGGAGCCCAGCGGCCACGGCACCGCCTTTTGATCGCGTGGAGAGCTCTTTGTCCGTCGCCTTCGAGGGCTTTCCAAAGCTGATTGCGCCGGCAAGAGGGCCGCGTATCCTGCAGCTTCGCACCTATGAAAGCCCGACCTATGCCGCGCATATTCGCAAGGTTGAGATGTTCCATGCCGGCGAGTTCGACATCTTTGCAAAAACAGGGTCTACCAATGTCTTCTTTGCAGATAAC
>CAXUEW010000148.1:0-7643 GCA_964250115.1 uncultured Terriglobus sp. | reverse complement strand
TTGGCAGCCGCGGACCCAGCCTGACCTACATGCTGGCTCACAAAGATGTGGTTTCGATGGAAGCGCATTGGGAAGCGTTTCGCACGGCTCCCGACTGGCAGAAGCTCTCCCATGATCCGAAGTACGCCAGCGAACCAATCGTATCGAGCATCGACAACCTGATCCTGACACCGGCCGGCTACTCGCAGATTTAGCGTGCCGAAGTGCGCTTTCTGCACAGATTAAGGGTGGTTCTAACGCATTCGGACAGCACAAAATGCCGCAGAAATGCGGCGTTTTGTGTGCAAAGTACTACATCCGATCGGTGTCAAAAACGCTCAAGTTAGAGCACTTTTCGTACCAGGCTGCGCACTGTTTCGCATACGACGCCGTAAACCACGTGCGTGGTCATCTCGCTGCGTCTTTCACGCCCTTCCTGCTTCTCAGGAGGGGCTGCCAATCCCAGCGCAGGCAGTGCGCCCTCGTGGGTGACAGTCATCAGCGCCAGCCCAAAGGTGGCTCCGCCTTTGGCGGTGACCTGCGGATACAGCTCGGCCATGACGCCGTAGGCTGCACCTGCGAGCGCACCAAAACCCCAGTGGATGCTCTCCTCGATGGCTTTTTTCTCAGGCGTTTCCAAGTGCGGTTGGCCTAATTTTTCAGCCAGCACTGCCGGCGGCTCCGGTTCGCCATGGGTACGCGGTGGATAGAAGCGCTCGGCCGCGGATTTTGCAGCGGTGGCAATCAGACCGCCGATGAGGCCCGCAAGTGCGCCTTTGAGGAGGTTCTTCGTTGGATTCGGAAGCTGTTTCACACTCTTTGCCATGTCACAGATTGGGACGCAGCCTTGTGTGCGGGGGATGGCTCTGCTGACCGAAGGCACCGAATCCTTTGCCGCGCTGCCGCATTAGAATAGTGGAAGAGGGCAGAAGTGCGCCCGCCCCACAGATCGGATTCCATGACAGACACCACCGAATCAAACGTCCGCGACACCGTCATTTTGGGGTCCGGTTGCAGCGGCCTTACGGCTGCCATTTACAGTGCCCGCGCCAATTTGAAACCTCTGGTCATTGAAGGACATGAGCCCGGCGGCCAGCTCTCCATCACCACCATGGTCGAGAACTTTCCCGGCTGGCCGGACGGCGTGCAGGGACCCGAACTGGTTGAAAATATGCGCAAGCAGGCCGAGAAGTTCGGCGCCGAAATGGAGATGGGTCACCTGGTCAGCGCAGACCTCAGCAAGTCGCCCATCGAGCTGACCTTCGGCAGCAAGACAGTCCGCACTCGCACGCTGATTGTCGCTTCCGGTGCCAGCGCGCGCTGGCTGGGCCTGCCCAGTGAACAGGCCCTGATCGGCCACGGCGTCTCAAGCTGCGCGACCTGCGACGGCTTCTTTTTTTCGGGCAAGGTGATCTGCGTCATTGGCGGCGGTGACTCTGCCATGGAGGAGGCGATGTTCCTGACGCGCTTCGCCTCCAAGGTGTATCTGATTCACCGGTCGGCCAGCTTTCGCGCCAGCAAGATCATGCTTGAGCGGGCCATGGCGCACCCCAGCATCGAGTTCCTGACCAGCACCGTTGTGGAAGAAGTGCTGGGCGTCGAAGAGAAAGAAGTCCGCGGCATCCGCATCCGCAACACGGTTACGAATGAAGTTCGCGAAATTGAGCTGGCCGGCTTCTTTCTGGGCATCGGCCATACGCCGAATGCGAAGTTCTTCGAAGGCCAAATGGACCTGGACGAAGACGGCTACATCCTGAGCACGGACAACGTCTTCACCACTTTGGAGGGTAAGGTAATCCCGGGTGTTTTTTGCGCCGGAGATGTGCAGGACCGGCGCTACCGGCAGGCGATCACAGCCTCGGGTACGGGGTGCATGGCCGCACTCGAAGTGGAACGCTACCTGGAAGAACACGGTCGATAGAAGTTTGTATCTCCGGCTGGCGCGGGTAGGAAAGTTCCATTTTGGATTCGTCTTCGATTGGAATACCGCATTGTGTCAGATTGTGACATCCGGGTCCATTCAGCGCTCCGTATGCTTAGGGACACAGGAAGCAAATAGCTTACCTATGCAAACTGGAGTCACCCCATGCGTTACTTTTCTCCCAGGTTTTGTTTTGTTCTTGCCCTTTGTCTCTGCTTCGTGGGCGTTGCAAGCGCAACGCCCATATCGGCCGGTACCTATACGCTCAGCGGCGTAACCGTCAATGGCGCTGCGCTCAATGGTACGATCACACTGGGCAGCGATGGACTTGCCACGTCAGCAAGCCTCAGCTATGCCAATGTGGCGTACAGCAATCCAACCTTCAGCTCGATCAACAGCAAGGGTGTCAGCGGCAACAATCCCGTCGCAAACTTTGCTTACATCGGCGGCAGCAACGGCCAGGTGGCGTTGTATTACCTGCAGACACAGAACTCATTCGGCGGTATCAGTTTGTGCGAGGCCGGCTCGAACTGTGCACAGGATTCTTACCTGCAGATCTACTCTCCGAACCTGAACGCGAAGCTGGTGGGCGGCAGCCTTGCAGCAGCCGCTACGCCGGTCGCGGTTACACCTGAACCTTCGGCACCCGTGCTGATGCTGACCGGCGCGTTCATGATCGGTGCAGTGGTCGTACTGCGCCGTAGCCGCCAGGCTGTCCCGTCGGCGTAGTTTCCTGGTGGATGGGTGTATAGCCGGTTAGGCGTACAAGCTTTTTTGAAGAAGGTAAGTTTTCGGGAGGGGCATGGCTGAAGCCATGCTCCTCTAAACCGTGCATTTCCACTCGTCACAGTGAAGAGGATGCTGCATTGTCGCAAGGAGCCATTTGACCGGTTAAGCTGGAACCATGTCGATTCGAGAAAATCTGGAGCGCGTGCGCTCTGAAATGGCCGATGCCTGTGCAAAGGCTGGGCGTGACGCCGCGTCCGTCAGGCTGATGGCCGTATCGAAAACGTGGGGTCCGCCTGCGCTGGTTGAGGCCTTTGAGGCCGGGCAACGCCTGTTCGGCGAAAACCGCGTGCAGGAATGGGATCACAAGCAGCAGCAACTGCACTCCATCATCGGCGAAGGCGTTGCCGATCTTGAGACGCATCTGATCGGCAATCTGCAATCCAACAAGACCAGCAAAGCCGCGTGGCTGTTCAGCGCGGTGGACGCCGTGGACAGCGTCAAGCTGGCCAGCCGCCTGCACGATGTGTGCGCCCAAGTGGGCAAGGTGCTGCCCGTGCTGGTCGAGGTCAAGTTGTCCGACGAGGAAAGCAAGCAGGGCGTCGGCGAGTATGCCCTGATGGGCCTGCTTCGAAACCTGCAGGAGTTTGACGGCATCGACGTCCGCGGCCTGATGACGGTGCCGCCGTGGACCGACGACGCCGAAGGTGCACGGCCCTACTTCCGCAGGTTGCGCGAGTTGCGGGATGAAGCCGTCAGCACCATTGAAGGAATCGCTCTGCCCGAGCTTTCCATGGGCATGTCGCATGATTTTGCCGTTGCGATTGAGGAAGGTTCGACGTGCGTGCGCATTGGGTCGGCAATCTTTGGATTGCGTGGTACGGCTGGGGCGTAGACGCGATGCGCGGCGTAGTAATCCTTTGCGTTGTCGCAGGTTCGCCGTTGAGGTAATCACCAGATCAACGGGATGCAAAGCCGCTGGGATGACGATCTCAGCGGCTGAAGCCGACTCCTTGGCAATCCTGTTTCTATCTCGGCGGCTAAAGCCGATGGATGTTCGCGTCGCCTGCGTCGCTACTATGCCGGCAAACGCTTATCGTTCACAATCGTCATCCTGAGCGAAAGCACGCAGTGCGCAGTCGAAGGACCTGCTTTCTTTTCGGGCTGCGTTGCTGCTCCGGGAAACAGCAGGTCCTTCGACTCCGCTGCGCTTCGCTCAGGATGACGATTCCGGGGAGCCGCTACAGCGGATCGCGGTGCATACGCAGAAACAGCCGGAGTACAAGCACCGCAGCAACCGTTACCGCAAAGGCAAACAGCGCCAGCAGCAACGCCAGGAACAGGGCTGCAATGCCGTGCTGGCCCGGATCGATGACGCGATGCCGTGCGTAGTACAGCAGGGCGAAATGGTCTGCCAGGAACCCTGTTGCGATGGCGATAACCAGGCCTGCTGCCACACCCAGCGCGAGATCGACCGGGAAACTATCGGTCCAGTAGCGCGACTCGATGCTGGTCAGCTTCCGCATGGACTTCGAGTGTCTCACCCTCGGCAAGCACGCGGACGCGACCGGCTATTCCGGCCTGCTTTGCCGCCGCCATCAGGCGAACGGGCGGCTCCGCCATGGGTTCCTTGCCCAGCGGAAAGGTGCCGAAGTGCATCGGAATCATCGTGTTGGCGGTGCCGAGATCGAAGAAGGCCTGCAAGGCCTCTTCCGGGCTGGTGTGCACGGCGCGGTAGCTGTCTGGGAAGTACGCGCCGATGGGCAGCAGGGCGACCTGCGGCTGCAAGCGTTGGCCGATCTCGTGGAAGCCATTGAAGTACGCGGTGTCGCCTGAGTGGTAGACGCTGTGCCCCGCACCTTCGATGACGTAGCCGCCGTAGTGGCGATGGGTGTCGCTGAACATCCGTGCTCCCCAGTGCTTGCAGGGTGTCATGGTCACACTCACTGCATCTTCCGCCGTGTCGGCGTCTAGCGCGGTTTGCTGCCACCACTCAAGCTCCGTCACGCCGCGGAAGCCCAGCTTCTCCACCAGGTCGCCGACACCTCGCGGCACAATGGCCTGCGGTGCCACACCAGTCAAATGGCGTGCATGCCGCACAATTTTGCGCAGCGATGGCAGGTTCAGGTGGTCCATGTGGGCGTGGGTCAGCAGAACGGCGTCAATGGGCGGCAGGTCGGCAATGCGAAGGCCGGGACGGCGCTGGCGGCGCAGCAGAATCAAGCGGGTCGCAAAGACCGGATCGACCAGCAGGTTGCGGCCCGCAATCTGGATCAGGAAAGACGAGTGCCCGATGAAGGTGATGCCAAGCTGTTCCGGATCGACAAGCCGGGGCTCAGAAGGCTGACCGGTTAGCGGCTGGCGATGGCTTTCACGAGCGACTCCATAGAGTTGCTTCAGCTTGCGCCAGATGGACGGGTGCATGCGGCTCATAATTCTTTGGATGAAGATGGCGGCAGCGACGATGCGTCCGCGCATACAGCGGAGTCTTCTGCCGTGCGCATCTGACAGGGAAACCGGCTGTTGCCGTGACCACATGAGGAGAGCCGCATGTTTCAGCAGATCGACTCGCCGCGCGAGCCTGAACCGCAGCAGACAGGGGGAGTACCGTCGCCGGATGCGGCCCGCCACAGCGCCCACTCGCTCGAGCACAACGTCTGGGCGCATGTGCAGCACACGCCTATTGCGTCCATGTGGGACCTGCAGGGCGTTCCGCTTAAGGAAGTCGCGAAGCGCACCTGGAAGGGCATCGACGACGACAATCTGTTCGGCCGCGCCTCTCAGTTGGCCTACTCGTTCTTTTCGGCAATTTTTCCGACTCTGATTGCGATGTCTGCGCTGATGGGGCTCGTTGCGCAGTCATCCGGCAAGCTTTACGTTGAATTACTAAACAAAATCGGCCACCTTATCCCGCCGTCGGCCTTTGCGTTGGTCACCCAAACCTTTCAGCAGACCACCAGCGCAAGCAGCACCGGCAAGGTGACGTTCGGCCCGTTGTTCGCGCTGTTCTCCGCGAGTGTTGGCATCTCTGCCATTCAGGACACGTTGAATGCCGTGTACAAGGTGAAGGAGACGCGGCCGTTCTGGAAGGCGCGCCTGCAGGCGATCGGACTGACGCTGCTAGTCGCTGCTCTCGTCATTTTTGCGTTGTTGACGCTGTTCAGCGGTGACTTTCTGGGCAATCATCTCGAGCATCTTTTCCGCGGCTCGTACGTGCTTTCCATCCTGGTTCGAGTGGTTGCGTGGGTACTCGCGTCACTGCTGATGGTGCTGTCGTTCGAAGTGATGTACTACTTTTGTCCGGACGTGCAGAACCGTAAATGGCGCTGGTTTACGCCGGGCGGGCTGATCGGCCTGTTGGGTTGGGTTGCAGGTTCGCTTGGATTGCGGGTCTACCTGCACTACTTCAACAGCTATTCCGTAACGTACGGATCGCTGGGTGCGGTGATCATCCTGCTGCTTTGGTTTTACCTGACGGGCGCGATGATCCTGCTGGGTGGCGAGGTGAACTCTGAAGTGGAACATGCCGTGGCGGAGAAGCAGTTGAAAAATGGTGAGTGTCCCATGCCGCCCGCTTCGGCTGTGGCGAAGGTTGAGTTATAAGCAGGGTGGGCTGCTCTTTGGTAGAGGTCATCGACATCACCTTCTCGCTAGATTTACACGACGTCTTAGTTGTCTAAAGTGGCCGACAATCTAGCGGCTTCAGCCGCCGAGGTAGGAAACGAAGCTCCTGAGAAAGTGGCTTTAGCCACCGGGATGCGATCTCAGCGGCTAAAGCCGCTGGCACTAACATCTGCTGAACGTCGAAGAAGGGTTAACTTACGAAAGAGTCATTTCAGACCGAGCACCTGATCTGCGGTGATGGGCAGGTTGCGCAGGCGTCTGCCGGTAGCATTCGTGATGGCGTTTGCAATTGCCGCCGCCGCGCCTGTGATGCCGATTTCACCTAAGCCCTTAGCGCCCAGTTCGCTGCCGCGGCTGTCGTCTTCCGGCACCATGATGACGTCCATTTCGGGTGAGTCAGCATTTGTTGGTACGTGCGCCTCGGCCAGGTTGGCGTTGACCCATGCGCCCTGATGCAGGTCGCGCAGGCTCTCTTCCATCAGCGCATGGCCCACGCCCCATACCATGCCGCCCAGCAACTGCGAACGCGCCGTGCGGGCGTTCAGGATGCGTCCGCATGCGAAGGCACCAGTCATGTGTGTTACGCGGACCATGCCTGTGTACTCGTTCACGGCCACGCGGGCAAACTGTGCGCCAAAGGCCATGCGGGCGTACTTGCTTCTGCCAAACATGCGGCCGCTGATGCCCTTGGCCTCAATACTGTTGCGTCCAGCGCGGCGCAGCACATCGGTGGCTTTGTCGTGGCGGGCGGCCTCCAGGCGGTGTTGCAACACGCCATCCCGAAAGACGATGTCCTGCAAGGAACAGCCGTGCAGCGGGCTGTCGCGATCCACACGCGCCAGCCGTGCCAGTCGCGTGCTCAGTTCCCGCACGGCTTCCAGCAAGGCCGAACCGACCGAGAGCGACGTGGAGGAGCCCGCAGAGAACGCTCCGAAGGGCAGCGTCGTGTCGCCGATTGACAGGTGGACGCGATCCAGGGGAAGTACGAGCGCCTCAGCCACGATCTGCGACAGGGACGTGATGGCGCCCTGGCCGATCTCCTGCGTGGCGGATGCGGCCAGAACCTGCCCTTCCGCGGTATAGGTCAGGCGAGCCGTGGCGGGAAAGTGATTGGTGGCGTACGCTGCGGTGGCCATGCCGTAGCCGATGCGCTCGACGCCTTCACGTTCTGTACTGCGCGGCTCGCGGCGATGCCATCCGAAGCTCTCCGCGCCCTGCGCGTAGCACTGGCGAAGAGATTTGCTGGACCACTCCTTGCCGCTCTCCGGGTCGGTTTCCGCGTAGTTTCGCAGGCGCAATTCGATTGGGTCGAGGTTTAGCCTTTCGGCCAGTTCGTCCATGGCCGTTTCCAGCACAAACTGGCCGGGAGCCACGCCGGGAGCGCGCATCCACC
>CAXUEW010000147.1:0-8371 GCA_964250115.1 uncultured Terriglobus sp. | reverse complement strand
AAGAGCGCGTTGTTCGCGCCAACAACTGCAAGCGCCTTGAAGCCCTTGTAGCCGATGAAGGTGTTCACCAGCACTGGTTCCGAGAGCGATTCCAAGCCCGTCTTCTTGGCAGAAAACGTCTGCTTCCACAGGAAGGCGAAGCCCGGCTGCTTCATCGTCTCCAGCGTGATCTGCGGATCAGCAGGAACGGACCGGCTGCGCTGTGCGTCCATGCCTGCCGTGGTCCATTCGGGGCCGGTTCGGCTGGACTGCCCCGGCGAGACAACCGCAAGTGCAAGCGACGCCACGCCCCACAGAGATGCTTGGTGCCGCATCATTGCGCCACCCCGAAGCAGTACAGGTATCCATCAAACGTGGGGATGTACACCCGCCCGTTCGCAACGGATATACCGCTGAAGTGGTTCCACGAGGTGATCTGATCGCCGCTGGACCAGAGCTGTTTCCCTGTCATTGCGTCGAACGCATACAGCACCGCATGACGCGATCCCTGGATGCGCATGGCCGACTGCAGCGAGGTAGGAATTTGCGGCGGCGGTGGCGGCGCGGGCTCGTCCCACGCCGTGTCAACACGCGCTTGCCGTGCATCTTCACCACTGCCATATGTGAACAGGATGCCGTTCGCGATGATCGCCGTCTCCGCATTGTCGATGTCGGAAGAAAGCCACGCAGGCGTCAGCGACCACTTGCCCGCCTGCACTTCGACCTTGAAGGTTGCCAGGCCACCGTGTGCAGGACGGCTGTGTTCCACCGGCGCGTGGAAGTCTTTCGCAACCGGACCATAGAAGGGCACGGTCAGCCACTGCTGCCCAGCATCATCCTTCCATGCGCTCAGCGCGCCCCATACGCCTTCCGCCGCATAGTTCGCTTCCGTGTTGCAGATCAGCGGCGAAGTGTAGAGCGGCGAACGGTGGTCATCGCCGCCAAGCTCATCCCGGTCCAGCAACCACAGGCGGCACTCCTTGCTGGTGCCGACCATCAGGTGACGGCCCTTGTAATCGAATATAACGGGCGTTACGTTGATGTCGAGATCGCGCTTGAACAGCCAGTCTGCATTGGTCGGCGCGAAGTAATCTTCGAGGCGCAGCTCCTTGCCCGCGTTCAGCTTCAGCCCGATCAGGCCGTTGCCGAAGTGGCCGCCTTCGGGATTCCACTCACCGTCGCCCGTGCCCATGTAGCCTACATCCTCTGTGCTGACAGAGACGCCGCGCCGCCCCCACAACCCGCCGCCGGTCGGCACAAACAGGCTCGACCTCTTCGTGGCGAGATCGTAGGAAAAGAAGGTGAACGCCACACCACCGCAGCCCTGCGAAACGCTGGTGTAAACCACCCCCTTGTACACGTTCAGGGCGTATGGCTTGGCATTCGGCGGTAGCCACTTTTCCGGCTCGGATCGATCCTTACCGGTGGCGGGGTCCATGCGGCGCAGGCGGCCGTCCCATCCCACGGCGTACAACGTGTACAGGCCGGTTGCGTCGTCTTTGACCAGGGCGGGCATGGCCGTCTGTCCGCCAGGGCACAGCGTTCCAGCGGGCCGTGCGTTGGGCGGCGGCGTGTAGGTGCTGGTGTAGTGCGTGTGCCAGATTTGCGTACCCGTGTGCGCGTCAATGCCGAACAGGTCGTCGGAAATGCCCGCAACAATCGCGATTTCCTTCGGTCCGTCTGCGGTCTGGACGCTCTCCGCGATCAACGGCGGGAACAGGTTGTGCATCTCGCGTGTCTTGCTGTCGAGCTTGGTCTTCCACAGCAAATGCGTTTTGCCCACGTTGTCCAGTGAGAAGACCTTTTCCCCACGCAGCCAGCCTGTGCGCGCCGCGTCCACGCCCTCCGTCAGGTAATCGACACACCATGCCGCGCTGCAGGTCAGCAACAAGGCACCAAAGCACAGCAACAGATTGAAACGTCTCATGGCGACTCTTCCCTAACGCAGACAGCGGTGAAGATGAGCCTAGCGACCACATATGCCATCGTCAAGGACAGCGCACAATTCAGCATCTTCGATAGCTTGAGAAGCGTGCACCGGCACTGATACGATTCAACGGCATGAAGCCGGTTCTGTCACATTCCGTCTACGTCGTTATGTTTATGGCTGCGGCCATCTGCAGCGAAGCTGCTCATGCGCAACTTCCAGCCGGAGTTGATCGCAACCTGGTGCAGAGCACCTGCACCCGATGCCACGAGGTGGATCGCGTATTGTCGCAGCGACAGGATCACGATGGCTGGCAGACCACCGTCAGCAAAATGCAGGCGCTTGGATTGCAGGCGGATGCCGCGGACATTCACCGCATCGTGGACTACCTTGCGAAGAACTTCCCAGCAGACGCCGGTCCAAAGCTGAACATCAACCAGGCAAGCGCAGCAGAACTGGAAGCCGCCTTTTCGCTGCACCGTTCCACAGCAGCAGCCGTCATCCGGTACCGCGATCAGGTGGGCGGTTTCAAATCCGTTGACGACCTGAAAAAGGTACCTGGTGTTTCCGCGGCAAAGGTCGACAGTAAGAAGACCAGCCTGACGATCTGACCGTCAGGCCTTCTGCGCGCTTCGCCTGAACAGGATCAAAGCCAGGCCCAGGCAGGCAATGCTGAAGCATGCCAGCCAGACCACGTGGCCCAGCACAGACCATCGCATGGGAAAGCCGATGTCATGGATGGCAAGTTGGCCCAGGTGCCACGTGGGCCATATCGGCGCAATGGTACGCAGCCAATGCGGCAGGCCTTCCAGAGGGAACCAAAGGCCCGACAGAAACGACATGGGCAGGTAGATCAGGTTGACGAAGCCGACGGCAGCATTCGGCGGAACTACGCAGGCAAGCAGAATGCCCAGCGATGCGAACGGAAAGACCCCCAACACAACAGTCGCGACCAGACGTGCAATCTGCCCGCCGGTGAAGTGCACATGCGCAAGCGTGACGCCGCACAGCAGCAGCAGCGAGAAGATAATCAGACCGAACGCAATCGCTGTAAGCAGCTTCGACAGCAGGTAAGCTGCGGGCGGCATTGGACTGGCCTGTTTCAACTCCAGCCATCCCTGCGCGCGTTCGTTCGCAATGGTGCTGCACAGACCGAAGAGCGACGATCCTACCAAGCCAAATACAGAGTATGTAGCCAGCAGATACTTCGCACGGTCAAACCCCTCGGCATGATCGCTCGCTGCCACTATGCCGAAAAGAAGATAAAAGCTGAGCGGAAATCCGATGGTCGCAATCGAAAACGAACGCGCACGTAACAGGCGCAGGAATTCGTACTTGGTTTCCTTCGCGTATGGCGCAAGGGCAGAAGTCGTTGAAACAGCAGTTGCGGTGCTCATACCTGCTCCTTGTGTGCGCCGGTACGCGTTAGTTCCAGGAATGCATCTTCAAGCGCCGGGCTTGCGACTTCAAGGCTATGCAGTGCGGGGTCTGCTGCCAGTAGCGTGCGAAGGACGTTCTCCGCGTTCTCTACGGTAAGGGTCACGCCCGCGCCGGTATGCTCGACGCTCTGTACGCCCGCAATCCCCTGAAGAAAGTCATCAGGCAACGCAGTGACGCAGCGAACCTTGCGCCCACCTGCGCGGCTCTTGATCTGGGATGGCGTGCCTTCTGCCACGACCGAACCCTCTGCGATGACAAGGATGCGGTCGGCCAGCGTGTCGGCCTCTTCCAGGTAATGCGTGGTCAGCAGAACGGTCTTGCCGCGCGCTGCGAACGAACGCACCTGCCGCCAAAGGTTGTGGCGCGTTTCGATGTCCATGCCCAGCGTCGGCTCGTCGAGAAAGATCAGGTCCGGGTCGCCGCACAGCGCCAGCGCAAACAGCATGCGCTGTTTCTGACCGCCGCTCAGGTCTTTGAACTGGCGCTTTCCGAGGCCCGTCAACCCGGCCACTTCTACAACGTGCTCCATGGATAGCGGATGCGGATAGTAGCTGCGGAACAGGTCGAGGTACTCGCCCACCGCAAGTGTCTCCGGTACACGCGCCACCTGCAGCATGGCTCCAATACGTTGCCGGGTGCTGCGCTCACTTGGGCTTCGACCGAAGATCTTCGCTGTGCCTTCGGTGGGCTGCAGCAGGCCAAGCATCAGCTTGACCGCCGTTGTTTTGCCCGCGCCGTTTGGACCCAGCAACGCCACGACTTCACCAGGCCGCAAGGTCAGCGACAAGCCTCTTAGAGCCGTGTGCGAACCGTACCGGTGCGTCACGGCTTGCAACTCGGCTGCGGGTAGCGCGCTGCCCGTTTGTCCCGGCATTGCAGTCACTGCGGTCGTGCTCATTGCGATACTCCTTGAACGTTGTTCGCTTACAACATGATGCTGAATCATCTGCACGCGCATCGTTACTGCATCCCGTCACGTTCGTTGCACGACAGCTGTCATGGGTGCTCGTCAGACGACGCGGCTGTATCGGTATCCGTTTTCTGTTAGCACCGACAGCAATTCATCCGCCTGGTCGCGTCCGCGCGTTTCCATGGTGATGTCGATGGTCGTATCACCCAGATTCACACCGTAGTAGGCCCGGTTGTAGAGCGTGTCCACGATGTTCACGCCGTGTTCCGCGATGATCTTGGTCAAGTCCTGCAGCGCGCCGGCACGGTCCAGCAGGTGAATGCGCAGCCGGATCAGGCGGCCGTCCTGCACCAGGCCGCGTTCGATAATGCGTGCAAGCAAAGTCACGTCAATGTTTCCGCCGCAGATCAGCACCGCCGTGCGCGCGCCCTGCAAAGACGTGCGGCGTTGCAGCAAAGCAGCCAGTCCCGTGGCTCCGGCGCCTTCCGCCAGCGTCTTCTCCCGCTCCAGCAACACGAGGATGGCTGCGGCGATCTCGTCTTCGTCGACGGTGACAATCTCGTCGACATAGGCGCGAACCAGGGGCAATGTCTTCGTGCCAGCGCGCCGCACCGCAATGCCGTCGCCAATGGTGGTTGCAGCATCGATGGTCACAGGTTGGCCTGCATCCAAAGCCGCCTGCATGCTGGGCAGCCGGGATGTTTGCACGCCGATCACACGCACATTCGGCTTCAGCGACTTGATGGCGCACGCGATACCGCCAATCAGCCCGCCGCCACCGATGGGAACCACAACTGCTTCCAGCCCATCCACCTGCTCCAGCATTTCCAGGCCGATGGTGCCCTGACCGGCGATCACATCGGCATCATCGAAGGGATGGATGAATGTCGATCCGTCCGCTTCACAGCGCCGCATGGCTTCGGCGTAGGCATCGTCATAGTTGGCACCGTGCAGCACTACATCGGCTCCGAAACGGCGTGTGGCCGTTACCTTGACCAGCGGCGTAGGCTCCGGCATGACAATGGTGGATCGGATACCGCGCCGCGTGGCATGGTACGCAACGCCCTGTGCATGATTGCCCGCGCTGGCTGCAATCACGCCGCGTCGCTCCTGCTCGGGAGACAACTGCAGGATGCGGTTCAGCGCACCGCGTTCCTTGAACGCACCGGTCATCTGCAGGTTTTCGAGTTTCAGGTGGACGGTCTGTCCGGTCAATTCGCTCAACGTGCGCGAATGCGCGCACGGCGTCAGGTAAACGGCGTCGCGCACGCGTTCCCGCGCGGCTTGCACATCTTCAAGGGAGATGATCAGTTGCTTTTGTGTCTCTGCGGCAGGCATCGTGTGTCTACTAGACTAAGCCGTTTTGCTGCGGATCACCTGCTGTTGTTCCATGTGACGTTCATCCAGGCTTTCCTGCAGGCGGACCAGGGCCTTGGCCAAGGTTGCGTTGAAGGCGCGCAACTCAGACGCTTTGATGCCACCCCATAGCTGCCGCTCGATCCCGGCAGAGAGTGCCAGGCCGCGCTCCAGCACCACTCGCCCTGATTTCGTCAATGTCGCTGACAGGATGCGGCGATTGCCGGGTGATGCCGAACGTGTGATCCAGCCCTCGCGCTCCGCACGTGTCACCACGGCCTGCATGCTTTGCGGCGTGATGTAGCAGGTGCGTGCCAGTTCGGCTGCGGATGTCTCAGCGCGCTCGTGCAACGCGTTCAACATGCGCAACTGCGCCAGCGTGATGCCCTCTTTTTCCAGTTCCGCTTGCAGCAGCGTGCGGTAGCCCGTCAGCAGGCGCTTCATGCCTATGGACAGCTCCCGCTGGTGCGTGTTTCGCATTTCCTCTTTCGACTTCCGCATCCTTATCAGCCTGCTGATACTATATATCAGCACGTTGATATGCAAACAGCAATAGAACAAGCTGAGTGGAAGCCGAAGCACAATCCCTGGCTGATTGCACTCACCGTCACGCTGGCCACCTTCATGGAGGTCCTTGACACCTCTATCGCGAATGTGGCGCTGCCGCACATTGCAGGTTCGGTCGGCGCGTCACAGGAAGAAGCTACGTGGGTGCTGACCAGCTACCTGGTGGCGTCGGCGGTCATCCTGCCCATTTCCGGCTGGCTTTCGAATCGTATTGGACGCAAGCGCTTTTACATGATCTGCGTGGTCGTCTTCACTGTTTGCTCGCTGCTCTGCGGTATTGCGCCAACGCTGCCATTCCTCATCGTGGCGCGCATTTTGCAGGGGCTTGGCGGCGGCGGCCTGGCACCCAGCGAGCAGGCCATCCTTGCCGACACCTTTTCGGTTGAAAAGCGCGGACAGGCCTTTGCACTCTACGGCACGGCAGTAGTCATCGCGCCTGCCATCGGACCGACCCTCGGTGGATGGATTACGGACAACTACAACTGGCACTGGATTTTCTTTATCAATCTGCCAGTCGGGCTGCTGTCGCTATACCTGTCCAACCGCATGGTGGAAGACCCGCCGGAACTGGTCGCACGCACCAAGCGCCGCGACCCGGTAGATTTTGTCGGCCTGCTCTCCGTCGGCATCGGCGTTGGCCTGCTTGAGTTCACGCTGGACAAGGGGCAGGAGAAAGACTGGTTCGGCTCCGGCGAAATACAAGTTACGGCTTTGCTGGCAGCCGTGATCCTGATCTTCTTCGTTTTTTGGGAGTGGCGGCACGTCGACCCTATCGTTGATTTAAAGCTGCTGAAGAATAGGAACTTCGGCACCGCCGTGTTCCTGCAACTGATCCTTGGAATGGTCCTTTTCGGGTCGACCGTGCTGATTCCGCAGTATCTGCAGACCATGCTGGGCTACACCGCCGAACTCGCTGGAAAGGTACTGTCACCTGCGGGCCTTGTGATGATGGTGATGATGGCGATCGCCGGCAAAACGCTGGGCAAAGGCGACCCGCGCCTGACTGTGATGCTGGGTTACCTGGCTGTTGCTGCGGGACTTTACAACCTGACGCGGCTCGACCTGAACTCGTCCTTTGCCACGGTGACGTGGTGGCGCATGCTGCAGGTCATCGGCCTGCCGTTCATCTTCATTCCAATCAGCACGCTCAACTATGTCGGTGTGCCGCGCGAGAAGAGCAACCAGATTTCGTCGCTATCAAATTTCGCGCGAAACATCGGCGGCTCTGCCGGGACGGCGCTGCTGACCACTTACCTGGCACGCAACGCGCAGGTCAATCAGAACTCGCTTGCTTCCAACATCAGCAACGGCAGCTATGCGATGAACGCGTACATCAGCAGTTTCGCCGAGGGCATGCGAAGTAGCATCGCGGTGGCAACGCCTACGGCCATGGCTTCCGCCTACAACCAGATGATCCGTCAGGCAAGCATGCTTGCCTATAAGAACGCGTTCGCGCTACTGGCGTTTGTGCTGGTGGTGCTGTCGCCGCTTGTGTGGATTATGAAGCTGCCACCGAAACGCGCAAAGATCGACCCCGAACAGATGGCCGCGCACTGACGCAAAGCTCAGAACCGTGTTTTAAACTGATTGCCTTTGCTGAACTCTTCACGCAATTCAGCAGTGCGAAGATTTTCACGAAGATGCTGTAACCGCTGCTCCAGGGCCAGCAGCGTCTCGGCAATGGCTTCGCTGTTCGTATGTGCGACATCGCGCCACATGCTGTAGGGACTTGAACCCAGACGCGTCATCTCGCGTAGAGCACGTCCGCCAATCGCGCGTAATTCGGGCGAGTCGCCGAACTCATCTTCCAGCATGGCCGACATGGCGGTCGAGACCATCTGCGGCATGTGACTTACCCAGGCACAGATGCGGTCGTGTTCCGCTGCGTCCAGGTCAACGTCATGTGCGCCGAATTTGCGCACCCATTCACGCCACGCCTGTTCTTCCGCGGTAGGTTCATGTAGCGGCGTGAACAACCAGGTGGCACCGCGAAACAGCGTGGCCTCAGCCTGCGCGGCACCGCCACTTTCCTTGCCGGCCATGGGGTGGCCCGGAAGGAAGTTGGCAGGCATTAGCTGTTGGGCAGCCTCTGAAATCCTGGCCTTGGTCGAGCCTGCGTCAGTCACCAGTTGCCCCGCGCGTATTACAGGAGCGATCACCTGCATCCATTGCAGAATGGCAAGCACCGGTAC
>CAXUEW010000146.1:0-8485 GCA_964250115.1 uncultured Terriglobus sp. | reverse complement strand
CCGAGTCGTGAGGCATGTCGCTCTCTGCGCGGCCACTGCAGCCATGGAGGACGGCAGTTCGAACGGCAGGCAGCCCATCGCCTTCTGTCTGCCCATCAGGACCTCCAACAGGGCGTGGTCGCTGACTTGCCGTTGCGGTTCAAGTCCTTGAACTGCAGCCTATCCACGGTCGATAGCGGTGCCGAGCGATGACCCAGCACCGCCTATTGCTCGACATTGGCCTGCTGGCAAGGCGAATGAAGGCAGGCACACAACATGAGCGGAGCCAAGGCGCAGGCGGATTCACGAGCGCATCTTCGCTGTTTCATCGCAAAAGCATCAAGGATAGCCTGAAAGATATGGTGGGCCCACCAGGACTTGAACCTGGAACCAACGGATTATGAGTCCGCTGCTCTAACCAATTGAGCTATAGGCCCACGGGCAGGCTCGGGTCAACCGTCGCCGTGATTAAAGTACGCGACCCAGAGATTCTCTGTATTGTAATCCTGTTGCAGCGACCGTTATGTGTTCGGCGGCATCTGAACGCAGGCATCCCACAAAGGCATTTTTTGCATGGCGACGACAGCAACCGCACCAGCACCCACATCGGCCCTTGAACGCAAGCTCAGGAATCCGAAGAGTTCGAAGTACGGCAAAATAGGCATCGTCGTCTTTGGTCTCATGTTTATGGGGGGCCTGGTATACATTGTCAGCAGGGTCTCCCATGATCTTTCCGGCATCCACCAGTCGTCACTGTTTCCATACCTGCTGCTGGGCGTGGCGCTGCTGATTGCACTTGGTTTTGAGTTCGTGAACGGATTTCACGATACGGCAAACGCTGTTGCGACCGTGATCTATACCCACTCCATGGAGCCGTCGGTCGCGGTGGTGTGGTCGGGCATCTGGAATTTCCTGGGTGTACTTTTCAGTTCCGGCACGGTCGCTTTTTCCATCGTGACCCTGCTGCCCATTGAGTTGATCCTGAAGGTCAGCCGGGGTTCGGGCTTTTCGATGGTCTTCGCCCTGCTGGTGGCGGCCATTATCTGGAATCTGGCCACGTGGTGGCGCGGTTTGCCGGCTTCGAGCTCTCACACGATGATCGGCTCCATTCTGGGCGTGGGCATCATGAACCAGTTGATGCAGGGCCGAACGGGTACCAGCGGCGTGGACTGGGAGCAGGTGGTTAAAGTCATCAAGGCATTGGTATTTTCGCCATTGATCGGCTTCGCCATTGCGGCAATCTTGTTTTTTGCATTCAAACTGATACTGCGAGATCCTCGCCTGTACACAGCGCCCGAAGGTGATGAGCCGCCGCCATTTCACATCCGGGCCTTGCTGATCTTCACCTGTACGGGTGTGAGCTTCTTCCACGGGTCGAACGATGGTCAGAAGGGGATGGGCCTCATTATGCTCATCCTGGTGGGTACTGTGCCTACCGCCTATGCCTTGAACCATGCCGTTGACAGCGGTTCCGCGCAGACATTCGCAGCAGTGTCGACACAGGTTGCGGGTAGCATTCAGCATTACGTCAGCCCGGAAGCCACCGTCGATAACGCGGGAGCCGAACTGGAACGATTTGTCTCGACACACGACTACCAGCCCGCGACCATGCTGGCGGCGGAAAAGATGGTGGTCGCAATTCGCGACGAGGCGACAGGCTTTGGTTCACTGAACAACGCGCCACCAGCCATGCAGGCGAATGTGCGAAACCAGATGTACCTGGCGAGCGAATCATTCCGGCTGCTGCCGAAGTACGGCCCCGCCATTAACGAACAGGACAGCAAGCTGATCGGGACCTACAAGGGCTTCCTGGATCGCTCGACCCGCTTCATTCCAACATGGGTCAAGGTAGCCGTTGCACTTGCATTGGGCCTGGGAACCATGGTGGGCTGGAAGCGCATCGTGGTTACGGTCGGCGAAAAGATCGGCAAGTCCCACCTGACCTACGCACAAGGTGCTGCTGCCGAAATTACCGCGATGATTACCATCGGCATGGCCGATGGCTTCGGCCTTCCCGTCTCGACGACCCATGTGCTGTCTTCCGGCGTGGCTGGCACCATGGCCGCAAACCGCAGCGGGTTGCAGATCTCTACCCTCCGCAACATCGCATTGGCATGGTTTTTTACCTTGCCTGCGGCTGCTGCGCTTTCGGCCAGCCTGTTCTGGATATTCAACGCAATCGCGAAGTGACTGGCTTGCCCAGACTAATGCGGTGTACTGCCCGGCGTGGTTCCGGTATCACCCGGAGCGGAAGGATTGAGGCCTCCTTCGCTGTTCTCTGGCGTCTCTGACCTGACTCCCGTAGGTCCTGGGCCTGCCGTGGACGGATTATCGCCGCGGTAACCCGAGGGTTCCACCTTGGCATCGTTCTGCAATTCCTTCATGTTTTCAGGCTTCGGATCCATGTGGCTGTCCCCCATTTGCCGCTCCCCCCGCCTGGCATCTACGCACCTGGCTTAGATTCTGAGTCGCTTTGCGGCTACCTGGATGCCCGCCACTTGCCTGGGAGCGTTAGGCCAGCCGTATAAAACTCTATCCGGTACACTTAGGACTGCGGTTCCATGCGGTCGGGATGGAAAGCTGCGAAGGACCTTTGTGATTTCTGCTGCTATCTGCCGGTGTTTTTCGCTGTTCCGGTTGCTTTCAACGAAAAAAAGCGGCGGCAAACGCCTGGTTTGTGCACTTTTTTGCACCGCCCTTTCCACTGCGATACTCCATGCGCAGGCGGGCTCAACAGGCATCACTGCCGCGCCGCAGGCATCGCAGACACCGCAAATCATTACCATACCGGCTTCAGCACCTCTGACCGGATATACAAGCACGGGTCCGGACTGGAATCGCACGAGCTTCCCGCCCAGTAGCGCGATAACTTCCCGCGCCGATGAGGACCGCGCGCGTACCGCGTTACGATCTCCCGACACCCCCACTGAGTTCCAGCAGATGGTGGCTCAGACGCTTGGCAGCAGCCTGCCGATCTTCGGCGCGGACCTGTTTAACAACGCGCCCAGTACCTTTGCGCCGGTCGGCGATGCGCAGGTTACGCCGGACTACGTCATCGGAACTGGCGACGAGATACGCATCTCTGCCACGGGGCAGTTGAACCAGCAGGGTTCGTTCCGCGTGGACCGTGGCGGAACCATCTCCATTCCAGAGGTGGGTACGCTGACCGTGGCAGGGTTGCGCTTCAGCGAGCTGCGGCCGTTCCTGCGCCAGCAGATTGGGCGCGTGTACCGCAACTTTGACCTGAATGTCACGCTTGGGCAGTTGCGCTCCATCCAGATTTACATCCTGGGCGAAACGCGCCAGCCGGGAGCGTACACGGTCTCGTCGCTATCGACCCTGGTCAATGCCCTGTTTGTCTCGGGCGGAGTACGGCCCCAGGGCAGCCTGCGCCGGATTGAGCTGCACCGCGCCAACAGCACCGTAACCACGATCGATTTGTATGACTTGCTGTTACGGGGCGATAAGAGCAGGGACGTCGCGCTGCAGCCGGGCGACATCATTTTCGTACCTGCAGCGGGTCCACAGGTTGCGCTGGCGGGGTCCGTAACCAACCCAGCAATCTACGAACTGCGCGGCGAGACCACCCTGAACCAACTGCTGCAACTGGCAAACGGTGTCACCAGCTCGGCCAACGGCTTTAACGCGCGCATCGAAAGCATCACCGGCGCACAGCGTTCCATCCAGAACGTCAGCCTGCAGACGGGTGGCAACGCCATCCTGCGGGGCGGCGACATCGTCACCGTCGGATCCATCTCCGAGCAGTTCAGCAACGCCGTCACCCTGCGCGGCAACGTTGCGAACCCCGGCCGGTATATGTGGCATCCCGGGATGCGGCTGTCGGACCTTATCCCCAACGCGGCCACGCTGATCACGCGGAACTACTACCGTTCACGCAATGCACTGGGCCAGGCCGCGACCGCGGACCGCCCCATACCCCAGCCCGGACAGGGACGGCTGGCCGTTAGCACATCGCCAAGTTCCGGCACGGCCGGCACCAACGCTTCGGCGGGAACAGCCGCTGAAGCCCCCACGCCCACCGCTACCAGCACGGCGAACAGCACCGGCGGCGGAACCACCGTGGGCGACGCGCTTACCCAGAACAACGGCACCTTTACCGCCGCAAACGACGTCATCCTGAGCGCTCCGGATGTCGACCTGGCCTATGCCGTGATCGAGCGGCTTGACCCCGTTACCCTGACCACATCCCTGCTGCCGTTCAACCTGGCCGCGGTTCTGAACGGCTCCGATCCTTCGCAGAACCTGGCGCTCTCCGCAGGCGATGTGGTGACCATTTTTTCAAAGTCAGACATCCGCGTTCCCCAGTCACAGCAGACGCGCTATGTCCGGCTTGAAGGCGAGTTTGTCGCCGCGGGCGTGTACAGCGTGCGTCCCGGCGAGACGCTGCGGCAACTGATCACGCGGTCAGGCGGCTTCACGACGGACGCCTACCTGTACGCCTCGGAGTTCACGCGGCAATCGACCCGGCGCGTGGAACAGCAGCGGCTACGGGAGTATGCCGACTCGCTGGAAGCACAGATCAATTCTGAAACCAGCCGCCAGGTTGCAGCTTCCATTGACCCCGGAGGTGCGGCACAGACGGCTGCCGTTACTGCGGACAACGCACGCGCCGCGGTCGCACGTCTGCGGAACATCCAGCCCACCGGTCGCATTGTCCTGAAGCTACAACCCACTGCAAACGGAATTGAGAGTGTTCCTGACCTTGCACTTGAAGATGGCGACCGGTTCATCGTTCCACGGCAGCCTTCCACGGTGAACGTCGCGGGCGAAGTCTACAACGCTTCGGCGTTTCTGTTCGCGCCAAACCTGCAGGTGCGCAATTACCTGCGCGACGCGGGCGGCCCCTCTCGCAATGGCGATGCCAACCGCGTCTTCGTCATCCGCGCCGACGGCTCCGTGGTATCGCGCCAGTACAGCAACGTTGCCAAGGCCAGCAGCCTGCCGGGAGACACGGTCGTTGTACCGCCCAGGTTAGTCCGCGGCAGCAAGCTGCGGGAGATCGTTGCACTCAGCAGCATCTTTGGACAGATCGCCACGCCGCTCGCTTTGATTGCATTGCTGAGGTAGCGATGGACACAACGACCAAACTCGAAGACCGTAGCACGCTGCCAGTTCAAGAAGTGGGATTTGATTTGCTGCAGATTCTGCTGGTCCTCGCACGTAGATGGCGGCTGATTACATGCCTGACATTGTTGTTTGGCATCGGCGGCTTACTGTACTCCTACACGCTGACGCCAAAATACTCGGCTGCGGTCACCTTCCTTGTCGATCAGGAAAATGGTGGTGGTGGAGCCATCATGCTGTTTCGGCAGAACGACCCGACGGTGTCGCTTCTACAGAGCCAGGCAATCACAGAGTTTGTACTCCAGCATATCGACCTGAAGGTACAGTCAGAGACCTCCGCCGTGAAGTCTGAGCAGGGACTTTATACACTCAAGATTCAGGACAGTTCGCCAGGCCGTGCGGTTGCAATTGCTAATGCCTATTTAGACGCCTTGCAAGACCTCAGCGACCGCATGTCCTTTGAGACTGCTTCACGCACGCGTGCTTTCTACCAGGCACAAATGGAAACAGAGAGGGCTTCGCTGGAGGAAGCGCAGTCTGCTCTAAAAGTAAAACAGCAGCGTACCGGCTTGCTGCAGCCCGGATCTCAGACAAGCCTGGAAATTTCACAGATTGCCAACCTGCGTTCACAGATCGTAAGCCTGCAAGTTCAGAGAGCAAACATTGCACAGTCATCTACCGAAGAAAACCCCGAGATGGTACGACTGAACGCGCAGATCGGTGCCCTTCAGAGCAAAGCAGACGCTTTACAAGGACGAATCAGCAGCGCAAGCGGAGCGGATCTTCCATCTCAGAACCTTGAAGTTGGACGCCTTGAGCAGGCAGTCGCATACCATCAGGGCCTGCTGGCGTCTTTGTCTTTACAATTCGAACATGCGCGGCTTCAGGAGAATTACGGTGTCCCGCGGGTCCATGTCGTAGACCGTGCAAGCTTGCCAATTCCGCGAACATGGCCGAAACACCTCACCATTGCTGTGATTCTCGGAGCGTTTGGCCTTTTCCTCTCTTTGGTTATTACTGGTGCCTCGGAGACAATCTCGCATCTTCGAAGAAATCCGGGCTCCCGGGCAAAGATGAACGAGATCAGGCGAACTCTTCCGCTTGGTAAGGTGTGACGTGAACAGGGCCTTGAGCAACCCCATTGGAAATACGCTTGCGGGTGCTCTTTGCGTCATGCTGGTCCTTTTCCCCAAGGGTGGCTTTCGCGTCGGTGGCGTTCCACTCACCTGGGGCTATATCCTCCTGTTTTTGACTTTTGTGCTCTTGCTTCCCTATCGCATGCTGATGGTGAAAGCGCACTTCGTATCTCGGCAGATTGTGGCACTACTTTGCATCGTCCCGATGGCGTTAGTCTTTTTCTACTCAGCAGCAGCCTTTGGTCTGGTAGACGCAGGTGGCTTTATCAGCACCGGAACAAGCCTGATCTTTCTACCCATATTTTTCCTCTGGTTCATGCCGCCCATGCTTCCGCTGGTGGACGGTGCACGCCTGATGCGTTGCTTGCGGTTCTGCGTCCTGGCCGCTGCACTCTTTGGGATCCTACTTTTCTTCTGGCGTCCTATAACGGGATCGTGGATTCAGATTCCTTATCTGACTATCAATGGTGGAGATGTAGGAGATTTCGCCTACACCAAGTCAATCAACCGTGGCTATTTCCTGAAGTTGATCTCGACTTACAACAACGGCAACATCTACGGCGCGGCAACATTTCTGCTACTCAGGCTGTACGAGTTGTTTACTCCTTCACGATGGCAGCGTTGGGTCTTGCGCATAGCTCTGCTGCTCACATTAAGCAGAACGATTTGGGCTGGCCTCTTGTTCGATCTGCTACTGACATTGGCCGGTAGTATCCTAGAACAACGGCGCAGCTTTCCTGTCATCAGACTGAAGAGGCTTGCTGGTGTAACGCTTCTGCTTGTACTTGTCCTACCAGTGGGCATCTCAATTTGGAAGCTTGTGGGCGTTCAGCAGAGCAATGGATTCTTGCTTGATCCAACGCTCGGCGGACGAACAACGCAATTCACCCAGCTTGGCTCTGCTCCCTTTTTCCCATATTTTCCGAGCACATTCCAGTTTGCTGAAGTCACGTACCTCTCTGCGGTGAACACGTTCGGGGTAATCGGATTTTTTACGATCACTCTGATTCTTCTCTCACCCTTGCTTATCGTTCTCATGGACCGTCGTGCGCTACATGACCCGGTTCGGAAGGCGGCTCTGAAGGGTCTGCTGACTTACGCTCTTATCTCAACGTCAGACGGCGCCTTGAACCTTATTCCTGTGATGGCCTTCTACTGGTTCACTTATATGATCTTTCTATTCGGGCTTCCTGGCCGGCTAGTGGTTGTACCGGAAAAGAGCCTTGAGAATCTCGCGCCTACGCTTGATGAGCGTCGGCTGCAACTAAGCTCGTAACCTGCACCGCGTATAAGGAATTACGCCTGACTATGCTTCAGAACAATGCTCACGTTTCAACTGTACCCCTGCTTGTCACTGGCGGCGCGGGTTTTATCGGGTCGAACTTCGTTCTGCGCCATCTGCGTGAAGCGACGGCCTCGCCGGTGGTGACGCTGGATGCGCTTACCTACGCCGGGAATCCGCACAATCTTGACGCGGTCCGGGAGGATGCGCGGCATACCCTGGTGCATGGCGACATACTGGACCGCGGCCTGGTCCGGTCGCTGCTGGCGAAGCACAGGCCGCAGGCGATCGTCCATTTTGCCGCGGAAAGCCATGTGGACCGGTCCATTCTGGGGCCGGGCGCGTTTCTGAAGACCAACATCGATGGCACCTTCTCGATGCTGGAATGTGCGCGCGAATTTTACGCAACGCTGCAGGGAGAGGAACGTGAGCGCTTCCGCTTTCTGCACGTCTCCACCGACGAGGTGTACGGCACGCTGGAACCAGGCGAACCCGCCTTTCACGAGGAGACGCCTTTCGCGCCGAACAGCCCTTATGCAGCCTCAAAGGCCAGCAGCGACCACCTGGTGCGGGCATGGCACCACACCTATGGCCTGCCCACGCTGATTACCAACTGCTCCAACAATTACGGTCCGTACCAGTTCCCGGAAAAGCTGATTCCACTGGTGATTGCCAATGCCCTGGCGGGCAAACCGCTGCCGGTATACGGAGACGGCATGCAGGTGCGTGACTGGCTGTTTGTGGAGGACCACTGCGCCGCCATCGAAACCGTTCTTGCACGCGGGCGCGTGGGCGAAACCTACAACGTGGGCGGCAACAACCAGCAGACCAACCTGAGCGTGGTTCGCACCATCTGCGCCCTGCTGGACGAACTGCGGCCTGCCGCGCATCCCTATGCCGGCCAGATTACCTACGTGACAGACCGTCCCGGACACGATCGTCGCTATGCCATTGATGCACGGAAGATTCAGGCTGAGCTGCAATGGTTTCCCGCGCAGAACTT
>CAXUEW010000145.1:0-8493 GCA_964250115.1 uncultured Terriglobus sp. | reverse complement strand
GGAGCCGTTCTACCAGAAGCGCGCGCCCGACAACCTGCCGGACTTTGTGCGTACTGTCACGCTCAGCTTCCCATCGGGCCGAACCGCTGACGAGATCGTCATCGACAACACCGCGGCGCTGGCATGGGCGGTGAACCTCGGCTGCATCGAGTTGCACCCGCATCCCGTTCGCGCCGCTGACCTCGACTATCCCGACGAACTCCGCATTGACCTGGACCCGCAACCCGGCGTGGCGTGGGCGGATGTTCGCTCGGTCGCCATGGAGGTGAAGGCCCTCCTGGATGAGGTGGGCCTCGCGGCATGGCCCAAGACCAGCGGGTCGCGTGGCATCCACATCAACGTGCGCATCCAGCCGAAATGGACCTTCACCGAGGTACGCCGCGCCGCGCTGGCGCTGGCCCGCGCCGTGGAACGGCGGCACCCTATGGCCTCGTCCAAGTGGTGGAAGGAGGAGCGCCACGGCGTCTTTCTGGATTACAACCAGAACGCCAAGGATCGCACCACCTGCTCGGCTTACAGCGTGCGCCCTTTGCCAGATGCACGGGTCTCCACGCCCCTGCGCTGGGATGAGGTACAAACCTGCGACCCCGCAGACTTTACCGTGGCAACCGTACCCGCCCGCCTTGCAGCCATCGGCGACCCCAATGGGCAGATGGACGCACATGCGGGATCACTGGACGCACTGCTGGAGATGGCCGCCCGCGACGAGGGCAACGGTATAGCCGACGCACCCTGGCCACCGCATTTTGCGAAGATGGCTGGCGAACCATCCCGCGTTCAGCCCTCGAAGGCCCGGACAGGCAGCAAGCCCGCAAAGAAAGTGTCCGCGAAGAAGTCTGCGGTCAACACTGACGATGTAGTTGATACTGGCCCAGAGCCTGCGTCGGAAACTTCGACCGAGATGAAGAAGCGAAGCGCGACGGGCAGGCGGCAATCGACCATGCCGCTGATAGTGATCGCCCAGTCACCCGACCGTGCCGCCGCGGACGCCGGTCTGGAGCGCTGGAAGCAGCAACACCCTGAAGCAGCCGCCCTGCTGGCTGAGGATGACGTGCTGGTCGACCGCATGCGCGGCTCAGCCTATGTCTGGTATCGCATTCGGGTGAACCTGCGGCACGTGCCGGAAGCGATGCGGCCCTTGCAGGGCACGCCCGACCCTGACGACGACCCAACACGCAAGTGGCGCGAAGGAGAGGTTGGGGAAAAGCCGTGATCTATCATCAGCACATGGCTCCTCAAGCATGGCTGCCAATCATCTTGTCAGCAACAGGTGTTATCACCGCTCTGCTTGCGTTTGCGTGGCAGATTCATCGCGCACGGTTCAACCAGTCCGTGGATCTACTGTTTCGATTGGAAAATGACTTTTTCGGACCAGCGAAACGCGCACAAAGGACAAAGGCGGCACGCAATCTTCTGCGGGGCGAAAGTCTAGAAGCTGAGCCCATTCTCGACTTCTTTGAGACGGTCGGTTTGTTGCTGCGGCGGGGTGCGCTCGATACCGAGATGGTTGCGCATACCTTCTCCTACTGGATCGAGAATTACCATGCGGCTCTCAAATCGCACATCTCGGTTCGGCAGGAACGCGATCCGCTCGTCTGGCAGGATCTAAACGATCTGGCCAGGATCGTGCATGCGTGGCGCGAAAAACATCTTGGGCGCTCATTGCCTGAGATTGATCCTGACGACACTGTGCGCTTCCTGGAAGAAGAACTGACAGAAGCCAGTTTGTGATGCTACATTTTCGCGTCGCACAAAGCGCAGCGGCCGTTTTCTTGGAACAGCATGACCGCGAGCGATCTATTTCATCGTTCGCACATCCCCATTCGTCATGTTGCACTCAGACAGAAGAAAGACCAGGAGCACAATCCTCATGCTGCAGCCAAAGCCATTCCAACTCATCAAGATTCTTTGCAGCGTATGCGTGGCTTTAGTAGGACTGCTCGGCTGTTCCGCCCTATCAGGCTGCATGGTGGCCGGCTTCTCCAGCGGCGGCAGTGGAGGTGCTGGCTTCATATGGCCAGGGGGATTGGGCTTGGTTTTTGTCCTGCTGGCGGTGCTCTGGTTCCTGCTTCGCCGGCGATAGAGAGCTCCGCTAACGCCCGTTCGTAAAGATCGACATTAGTTCCTGCGGCGGCACCACTTCCAACTGTTCATAGGTGCAGGCAAAGACAGGCTTGTCTGGACGCCAGCGACGGAAGTGTGCCAAGTGCCGGAAGCGGTCACCCTGCATGTGCTCGTAAGCGATTTCCACCACAAGCTCCGTCCGAAGCGGTTGCCAACTCAGGTCCTTGTCACGATTCCATCGGCTGGGCGCACCCGGCATGCGGTCCTGTGCCTGGGCATCGGCTTCGCCCCAGGCCGCCCAGGGATGGTTCTGCATCGCGTTCTCACGGTAGGGCTGCAAGAACTCGACCAACTCACGACGCTTAGCCGCGGTAAAGCTGGCGCAGACACCCACATGCTGGAGCGTGCCTGCACTGTTGTACAGCCCAAGCAGCAGCGAGCCCACTGCAATGCCCTCGCCATCCTTGTGCCAGCGAAAACCCGCTACGACGCAGTCGCAGTCGCGCTCATGCTTGATCTTGAGCATGGTGCGCTTGTCCGGCGTGTACGGGCCGTCGAGCGGCTTGGCGATGACACCGTCCAGCCCCGCACCCTCAAAGCGCTTGAACCAGTCCTGCGCAATCGTTCTGTTTTCTGTCGCGGGCGTCAGGTGTAGCGGCGCTTTCAGGTTCTCGCAGATGCGTTCCAACTCCGCTCGGCGCTCGCTGAACGGAGCTTCGCGGAAATCCCGGCCACACGATGCAAGCAGGTCGAAGAAGACGACCGACGCCGGTGTCTGCTGCGCTAAGAGCTTGTTCCGTGAGGCGGCAGGGTGGAGCCGCAACGACAGCGCGTCGAAGTCTAATCCTCCGTTCCGCGCGATTACGATCTCGCCATCCAGCACGCATTGCTGCGGCAGTTGCGCCAGCAGCGGCTCTCTTAATTCGGGAAAGTAGCGGTCCAGCGGCTTGCCGTCGCGGCTCTGAATGAAGAGCGTGTCGCCATCGCGAAAGATCAGCGCACGAAAGCCGTCCCACTTGGGCTCAAAGCTCCACGCGCCGTCAGCAGGGATGTTGTCTAAGCGTTTGGCCAGCATCGGCAAAATAGGATGTTGGAGCATAGCAGTCACGTGCTCACTTTACGCCGTCCAGCGTAGATAAGGCATGACTCTAAATGCCAACTCGACAAGTTCTGTCTGCATGTAGATGTATTTGTCACGGATACCGTGCCAACAGCAACACACTGCTATTCGCACTAAAAGTGAACATGCCCGCACTCCCGCCGTTTCTTCAGCCATCGGACCTTGCTGAGGCGCGCTCAGAATCGCCGCGCTCGAACGCATTCTCCGCGCTTCCACTTATTTCGCGCAAGAGGCATTGCTCCGGCAGAAGCTCCATCCAACAGACGCAAACACGCCCGAAGTCCCGGGAGAGGCCGACCGCATCCTTCGCAACAGCTGCCGCAAAGATCCGCCGCTCGACCCCGATCGGAAAATCTTGCCCAACGGTCTCTACGATACGACCGCCAACCGCATGGTTAAGCGAGACGCGTGCCTATGGATTGCTTTCTGGTTTGAGACTGCTGATTGGCTCACCCCTGCGGCCCGGCAACGAGTGATTTTCGATGGTCTAGCCGCTGTCGTTCCTGGCTTGAGCTGCGGAGTTGCAAGCTTCAAGAGTCACGGGCGATTGAAGTCGACTTTAGGAACATTTGGTACGACGTCGATGATCGCTGGAAGCAACTGTCGAAGGCGCAGGCAATGTTCATCGAAGATCCAAGATTCCGTCCGGAACGCCGGTGGTTCGCGGAACCTGAATTCCGGTTTACGATGTGGCTGATTTGGTAAGAGCGGGTTTTGTCAGGCTCGATGCCAAGGTGAGTGTCTATCGTTACATCTTCATGATTGCTCTCTTGCCATCTTGTTTACCAGCGCGTCTCTGCCCGGATTTGCTTTAGGATCTCGTTCTTCTCATCACAAAGCTTTTCTGGAAGGCTGGTAGAAACGGCAGATGATGCATGCGTAGCGAGATGCGCCAATCCGATCTTCCGTTGATGAAAGCGATACAAGAAGAAACACAGAGCGCTGGTCGCCAGTCCGGCCACGGTTACAGGAATCGCAAAGGCTGCTGTTCCAAGTGCACCATCTGGCACGGCGAGAATCTGTTCACCATAGATGGCCTTGTAGTGTTCCCAGATTCGAAGATCCGTCTGTCCTTGCAGGACCATGGCCGCGACTTCTTGACGCATGGTCTGCGCAATCTCACTCATATGCAGATCAATGGTCTGCGTATAGCAGCAAGGCGCCATCAACCTACGCTCCGCTCGAAGGAAAATTTCGTGCTGCTGTGAAGTCATTTGCAAGTCCGCTGTTGCGACGGTCATTAGATCTCCTTAAGAAATATCTGCTTAAGTTGCCTGCGTCCGCTTAGGGAAAAGCGGTACGTGACCGTCGCACACACGCGAAGCGAGACGATCTGCGGCATGGATTGTTGCGTGGCGAGCGACTAGCGCAGCATCTCGTTCGTCCTCTTTTAGATCTTCCAGGAGCTCGAGCCAGTCATCGACCGACCTGGCAGCCTCGGTGATGCCAAACTTTTCCGCGACTGCCCGATGGAAGCTGCAGACCTCGCGATAAAGTAGTTCACTGCACGGTGATAAGCAATCGTTGGGCGATTTTCTACCTTTAGAGATGCTGGCTAACGTAGGGTTGATCGCCAATGTCATAGAACATCCTATATTTTGAAAAGGTCTAACAGGTTTGGTTGACGTATGCACGAGTGACTATTTGTCTTAGCCGACAGCGTTCGAGCCTCTCGTTAGAACGGTGACGATGGACGTTGCGATCAATGTTTGGAGCAGTACAAGGGACATCTGGGCTGCCGGTGTTACCCCTGCGAAGCGTGGCGAATGTGTGTAGCTCAGTCGCAACGGCAGCCCAAAAGAAAAGACAAGCGCTGTCACAGAAACAAAGAAGAAAACGCGATCGGGTTGATTCGACAAGGCAGAAATGGAGGCATACACGATGGCAGCCCCCAGATAGCCGCCCACTACCCCTGAAAGAAGCGGCAGCATCGTGAAGGGTGGGAAGTCTTCTGGTACGCCCGTCATGCGTGAGGCGATCGAAGCCATGCCCCAAACAAGCAAGAAAGTCATGACTCCCGCAGGTAGAAGCAAAACATATCTCATACGAATATCTCTTCTTTCTCTGCCCACGTCTGCAGGCTGCCTGGCATTTATGACATTCTCTTGCGGTATCCGGCTGCGGCAGCCTGTACATCCCGACGGTCTGCTGCCAGGAAGCCCAACATCATTCCCGTCAGCTCTGGCCCGGCCTTTTGCGGCGATCCTGCCTGAAATGGCGGTTGCGGGTCGTACTCCATTGCGAGCTGGCTGATTTTAGCCGTCGGATCACCACGAAGGTGAGCGAGAATGACCAAGCCAAAATCGATGCCCGCAGTCACTCCGCCGCCCGTGATTCGATTGCGGTCGACGACCACGCGGCCATCCGTAGGAATGGCTCCAAATAGCGAAAGCTTATCTTTGAAAGCCCAATGGCAAGTCGCTTTATACCCATCCAGCAGACCGGCCGCACCGAGGACGATGGAGCCGGTGCAGACGGAGGTGATGAATTTTGTCCTGGCTGCTTGATCAGAGAGGAAGGTCAAGACCTCTTTGTCTTTCATCGCGGAGACTGTGCCTGGCCCGCCGGGCACGAAAAGCACATCCAGATCATCATGGCATTCACTAAACGTCTTTTGCGGCGTAACGACCGTACCGGTGTCAGATGTGATTGGCCTAGTGTCCTTCCATACGAGTTGAATGTCAGAAGCTAACGCCAAGGCCGTCTGGGGACCCACCAAATCGAGGAGGGTAAGTCCCGGATATAGGAGCATTGCGACTTTGAGCTTTGGAGACATCGCCTTTTGTGGTCCTATCGCGTGTTCTGTTGACGCTCCCGACGCGTTAAGCGACGACTGAGCGTTGAGCGTTCTTACAGCCAAGGAAAGAAACGCTGCGCTGGCTGCACCCTTACCGAAATCTCTGCGATCCATGCTGCTCCTTAGTGCGGGTTAATGACTGTTGAAGATCGGGGTGAAGCAAGAAACAAAACAGTTCTTCCCTCGCTTCCGGACGGAATGTCTTATGGTCGGAGACTTCGCCGCGACTTCTTCGCTGGCTTGGCCGGTTTAAACCTGAGATCCCAAGCGTAAGAGGAGCTGTTCTCGGTAGGCTCTACTGACTCTCAGACGAGTCTTATCGCCAAGCACTATCTCCGAATCACCATTGGAATCCGAAGTCAGCTCCCGGACGCGTTTGATATTTACGATTGTGGAACGATGGATTCGGCAGAACGCATCCTCTTCTAGGTCGTCCTCCAAATCACTTATGCTTCGTCGCAGCAGATGCTCCTTTCCTCCGACATGCAGACACGCGTAATAGTCAGCGGCTGAGATCCAATCAATCTCGTCTGTCCGCAAGAACAAAGCGTGACCCCTGCTTTTCACGACCATCCGGCGGGGTTGTTTCTCGCTCTCTTTGATAAGCGCCTTCGCCCTCAAGAGAGCGCGGTGAAAGCGTGCGTCGCTGAAAGGCTTCAACAGGTAATCGATAGCCTGAGCATCGAAAGCTTTGAGCGCATATTGCTCGTAGGCGGTAATGAATATGACTGATTTCGGAGTGAGCGAACCGAGTTGTTCCAAAACGTCAAAGCCATCCAGGCCAGGCATCTGAACGTCAATAATCAGTAGGTCGGGCCGAAGACTCCGGACAGCCGCAATTGCGTCGAGACCGTTGTCGCACTCCTGTATGACCTCGGCATCGGTGTCCTGTGCGAGAAGACCCGTAACGCTTGCGCGGGCTAGCGCTTCGTCGTCTACAACGACGACTCTTATTTTGAAGCACGGTAGGGACATGGTCATTGGATCGGCACCGTGACTGTAGCGATCACAACGTTTTCTGATTCGTTATGAAGTGTAAGTACTCCCTGAGCTCCGTAGTGATTCTTGAGTCTGGCGCGTGTATTCGAGATGCCGATGCCTTCCGTAATACCTCGAACGGACGGTCCATCGTTTCTCACGGTCAGTCTTACGAGACCACCGTCCCTTACAGCCGAGAGTGCGATGCAACCTCCCTCCACGCGGCGTGTGAGCCCATGCTCAATGGCGTTCTCCACCAGGGGTTGAAGGATCATATTGGGTACAGAAACGTGTACAAGGTCGGGAGGCAGATCGTACTTAATTTGCAGCTTGTCACCAAAACGCATTTTTTGAATAGCTAAGTACTGCTTGAGGAAGGCAAATTCCTCCGACAGGCGCGTGCTGGGTTCCTCTGGGCCTTCGACAAAGCGGCGCAGTAGCGTACTGAGACCAACGAGCATGTCCACTGCCACATCGTTCTTACGAAGCCGTATAAGACCGACGACGCCGTTCAAAGCATTGAAGAGGAAATGAGGCTGCAACTGGTGCCTTAGAGCTTGCAGTTTTGCCTGTGCGAGTTGCTGATCGCGTTGAGCGAGCTGCGTACGCGACTCATACGCGCGTCCGACCGCCAGGACTCCCGCATAGGCGAGGAGGTCAAGGTGAAACCTGCTGAAGACGAAGAATAGGCCTGCATGAACCGCGCCCACGAGATGCACTTCACCCATGCGGTCTTCTGCACCCATCGGATGAAAAAGAGTATTAAGTAAAACAGTCCACGTTGCGTCTATCAGTGTGATCGCTAGGTACGTTGAAACGTGGACTGCCCAGTGCCGCTGCACCGGAAACCGGCTCCCTATGGCGAGGACTGCCGGACTGAGAACCGCCCACGGCAGCCACGAAAGTGCGAACACAAAGAACAGTTGCAGCCAAGCATGATGCATGCCCTGTGCACGCATCCCAACGACTTCTTGTGTTCCATTGAGCGCTCCAAAGGCCATCCAGATCATTGCGGACCAGAACTGCCAACGAACTAATGTGGGGAACTTCATGTTCTTAGGATAGAGTGAACGCTTTTTCACTTCTCCGGGAGGCTTTGCAGCGAGTGGAGGGCTGCGAGCAGCAAACGGTATCGCTAGCAGACCCTAGAACGATGAAACTGACCTCAGTGAGAAAGCCATGTTGGTCTCACTGAAAGGTGCCGATGCGTAACCTACTTACAGCTCTCCTGCTTCTCGCAGCTTCGTACAAGTCTTTTGCTCAGAATGTGCCCTCGTTGCTTGTGAGCACTTCATCGCTCGCGCGGGAACTAAAGAATCCCAAGCTGATTCTGCTTGAGGTACGGCCGAGAGGCACCTCTGCGGCCCAACTAATTCCCGGAACGCAGCTGGTAGCGCTCGACGATATCTCAACGCCGATGAATCATGAGTCCGGCGCGCTGATGGCGGAACTCCTACCCGCCGACATCCTTCGTACAAAACTGGCTGCCCTGGGCATTTCGGACGACTCTCGCATTGTTGTGTATGACGAGGGT
>CAXUEW010000144.1:7914-8560 GCA_964250115.1 uncultured Terriglobus sp. | reverse complement strand
GAACTGCTGCGCGACGGTGCCCTGTACAAGTGCTGGGACGCGCTGAACGATGTGGTCATCTCAAAGGGCGCAATTGCGCGCATGGGCGAGTATGTCATCGAACTAGGCGGGCAATTAGTGGCAAGCTTTCGAGCCGATGGCATCATCGTTTCAACGCCGACAGGATCTACCGCCTACAACCTTGCGGCAAACGGCCCCATCGTGATGGGCAGCGTCAACGCCATGGTCCTGACGCCCATCTGCCCGCACCTGCTGACGATTCGCCCCATCGTGACGCCTGGCGATACGGAGATACGTGTCACCGTAGCAAGCATTGCCGACCAGACTTACCTGACGGTGGACGGCCAGGAGGCCGTGGAACTCCGTCTGAACGATCAGCTTCGCTGCCGCAGGTCTAGCTACCGAGTGCGGCTGGTGCGGCTCGACGAACACGGCCTGTTCAGCGTGTTGCGTTCGAAGCTCAAGTGGGGAGTTCGGTAGAGGTTCCTTTGCTGTAACAACTACACGGCGTTTCGAAAAGAATGCAGGACCGGCCTGCTACCATGAACACACGAGGGGCGCCGATATGACCAACGGACAATTCATTTCCTTGCTAAGTACAACGGCTGCGTCCGTAGTCCTCGTCATTCTTGCCTGGTTGAATCAG
>CAXUEW010000144.1:0-7904 GCA_964250115.1 uncultured Terriglobus sp. | reverse complement strand
GCGCCTCAGTGACCTCAGAGAAGACATGAACCGCCGTTTCGTCGAGCTGAAGGGCGATCTGAAGGCCGATCTGAATACGCGCTTCAATGAAGTCGATCGTCGGCTGGTTCTAATCGAGTCCGATTAGAAGCGCTTCTTCGAGGTCACCGGCAAGCTCGACGGTCGCATCGACCAGTTATCCCGCAACTAGCACACACGCAGATAAAAGCCGCGGTGACGTGGCCTTTGCTGTGTTCGATCTGATGCTCTGAAGAGATGGTGCACCCGGAAGGATTCGAACCTCCGGCCTATTGGTTCGTAGCCAATTGCTCTATCCAGCTGAGCTACGGGTGCACGCGGTGCGCATTGCCTGGCTGGCATCGCACTTGTTCAAGATACCAAGACTATCCGGGTGGTGCAAGCTCAGGAGCTAAGCGTTGGCAGCCTGTGCCGCTTCATCCACAACCGATGCCGGAGCCGCCGCCGCATCCGTCAGTTGCAGGCCCGCACGGCGCAGCAGTTGCCGGACGATGGGTTCGGACAAGCGCGTCGCGTCGTACTCGATGTGAATCGTACCGGCACGTTCATCAAGATCGACGCGGCGAATGCCGTACACCTCGCGGACATTTGCCAGGGCAAGCACAGAGCTTTCACGCGGGGGCGCGGCGTAGTGGTAAGTCACATCGACAGTGGTCACAGCAGGAGGATAACAGCTACGGCAGGGCAAGTCAGGGCGCGTCGTACCGGTGTACCCTGATCCTCGGAGAGTCCCGCTTGCTTCGTTCGCTGTGTTTGCTTGTTGCCGCCTTTAGTTCCTCCGTGTTTGCACAAACGACCGCTCCCACCGCGGCCACCGGCATGCCCTTGCCGCCGCCGCAGAAGGTTTCCGTGGACCACTCCTCTGATTTGCATGCATGGGTTCCGCTGTGGCCGAACGGCGCTCCCGGCGCACTTGGAAAGACCGAAGCAGACACGCCCGCAGTCAGCATCTACCTGCCTGCGGCGAACCCAACGCACACGCTCGTGGTGGTTGCTCCCGGCGGAGGTTACCAGCACCTTGCGCTGGACCATGAAGGACTGCAGGTTGCGCAATGGCTGAACGCCCATGGCGTAGCGGCACTGGTGCTGCGCTACCGTCTAGGACCGGCGTACCACCATCCCATCGAACTCGGCGATGCGCAGCGTGCCATCCGCATGGCGCGGGCTCACGCGACGGAGTGGGATGTGCAAACGGACCACATCGGCATGTGGGGTTTCTCTGCAGGAGGCCATTTGACGGCAACGGCGGGAACTCATTACGACAGCGGCAACCCCTCTGCTACCGATGTGATCGACCGGCCTTCGAGTAAACCGGACTTCCTGATCCTGGCTTACGCCGTGACTTCTTTCGATCCTGCGATACAGCACTCGGGCTCGCGCAAATACCTGCTCGGCGATTCGCCGGACCCTGCTTTGGTGTCACTGCTGTCAAACGAAAAGCAGGTCAACGCCCAAACGCCTCCAACTTTCCTGTTTCACACGAGTGATGACCCGACGGTACCGGTCGCGAACTCCATCGTTTTCTATGAGGCGCTGGTCAAGAACAAGGTTCCCGCGGAGATGCACATCTTCCGCCATGGTCCGCACGGCGTGGGCTTGGCCCAGGCTAACCCGGAGCTGAGCGGCTGGTCTGACCTGCTGTACCACTGGATGCATGAGAACGGCTGGGCGCAGTAAGGTCTACTCGTAGCGCAGTGCTTCAGCCGGCAAAATTCGTGCGGCTGACCCGCTTGGATACAGCGTAGCCAGCAGCGATACGGCCAGCGACAGGCCCGCAACTAGAACGCCGTCCAGCACCTTCGGCGCAAAGGGCAGGTAGTCGATGGAGTACACGGCAGCCGACAGAGGGAAGCGGTAGTGCGCGCCTGCCCAGGAGAGGCCATACCCAAGCAGCAGACCTGCGAGTGTCCCGGTGACTGAGATCAGAAGACCTTGCACCAGGAAGATTTTGCGCACCTGGTCGGGACGAACACCAAAGCTCATCAGCACGGCGATGTCACGGGTCTTTTCCATGACCAGCATGGTCAGAGCGATCAGGATGTTCAGCGCGGCGATACAGACGATCAAGGCAATCACGATGAACGTGACTACCTGTTCCAGCTTCAGCGCGCGAAACAACTCGCGGTTCTGATCCATCCAGTTGGTCGTCTGGAAACCTGCACCCGCTGTCTCTTCAATGTCGCGGCCAATACGGTCTGCCTGGTAGAGATCGTCCACTTTGAAGCTGATGACGGAGATCAGGTCCGGCTCGGAGAACAGCCGCTGTGCATCGGCCAGTCGCACAAATCCATAGCTTGAGTCGTACTGGTAAAAGCCGGAGTGGAAGATGCCCGCAAGCTGAAACCGCTGGTACTTCGGGACCAGGCCAAGTGGCGTCAGTTCCCCCTGTGGACTCGTCACCAGAACAGTGTCGCCAACCTCCGCGCCGATGGTCTCCGCAAGATCGGAACCCAGCACGACTGGCGAAAGAGCAAGTGGCCCCGCACTCTGCAGGGGAGCAGCGGAGCCTTTGCTTACCTGTTGCAGCAGGTCGGAGACGGTGCGTTCACTCGCGGGAATGACGCCCTTCAGCAGACCACCGCCTGAACGTGCGCCACGTGAAATCAGCACCTGCCCGTACAGGCCGGGTGCTGCAGATGTAACGTGCGGCACGGTGCGCAAACGATCCAGCACGGGCCGCCAGTCACGGATGCCGTCACCGGCCACCTTCATCAGGTCGACGTGTGCTGTTGAGCCCAGCAGACGCGACTGCAAGTCGCGCCGCATGCCGTTGGTAATTGCAAGCGCGATGATCAGCGACGCAACACCAGCCGCCACACCGGTCACGGAGATGCCTGTGACAATGCCGATGACGGCCTGCCGCCGCTTTGCACGCAGGTAGCGTGCGGCCATGAACAGTTCAAAGCGCATGGCTAACGTGGCCTCGTCACTGCGTAATGCTCTTGACGCTCACGGCGTTCTCGTTTCGGTCGAACACTCGAACGGCGATCGAGTGTTCACCAGCGCCGGTCACGGGAACAGTCCAGTCGTAGTGTTCGGTAAGCGAATCGCTCAGACGGTCTACAGGCTCAAGGTATTGCCATGGGCCCGCGTCAACCGAGAACTCGGCATGTGCGATGGCACTCGTCGCGTCGGTTGCGTCGAACGCAGCGTGCAGCTTGCCATCGCGCACGGTTGCGGTCAGCGGACCCGGCACTGGAGGTGTGGTGTCAACGGTGAAGCTGGCCGAGACACGCTGTGCCACGAGCGTATCCGCGTCGGTGTGGACGGGCGCGTCGCTGGCAGTTACTCGGACTTCATACTCGCCGTCCGGCAGCAGGGCTGCGTCGAACGAATAAGCCCGTTCGCTGATCTTGTCCTTGATGCGGTGCCAGGTCTGCTCGCGCACGCCGCGGAAGTCCAGCGCAAACATCAGGTCGTCGTTGTTTGGGTCGTGGGCCAGCCAGCGCGCGGTGATGAAGTTGCGGTCGCGCTGGGCAATGAGTGGAGGCGGGTTGCTCTCAGGCAGCGAGGGCACCGGTGCGGACGCGGGAGCGCCACGAAAGCTGATGGGGACAGACCCCGGCCCGTTCGCAGGTGAGGGCGGTGGAACTCGCGCACCCGGCTGCACGACCAGGTCGTCTACCTGGGGCGGCAGGTTGCGCTGGAGGTAATTGATCGTGACAGACCGTAGCTGCGCACCGGGATGCAGCACGGCTTTCCATTGCAGGTAGCGTGTTGCAGGCACGGGCAGCGGCGTTTGACCGGCCTTGATGGCTGTCCAGTCCGACCACAGCTTGGAAAGGCTGTCGCGCGGATTCTCCACATTGCCTGCGCGCGCGAAAAGATCGATGCCGGACGCACTGCCCAGCACCTCCGCGCGGCCCCAGCGTGTCGCGGTTTCTCCATCGAACACGTCGGAAACATAGGTTGCATTCGCGGCAGCAACATCCGAAATCTGTAGCACCTTGCCGCTGTTCGCCGTGGCCAGTGCGATGCCACCGGGAGTCTGTGCCATGGCCGTCACCTGGCTTGCCTCGGTGTGGGCGATATCGGTGTAGCTGCCTGCGTTGGCCGTGTCTACCTGGTAGACGCGCCCGCGATTGCCCGTCCCGGCGAACAGCGCGCCATTGCGAAAGGCAAGGGCGTACACAACGTCTTCGCGCAGCGCCAGCAGCCGCAGCGGGGTGCCGTCGGGTGCGATGCGATAGATATCGGAACCGTCCGGAACGATGGTGTTCCCCGTGGCCGAAATCGACGATCCGGGCTGCAGAAGCGTGATGGAGACGGCGGTCTGGCCTGAGGCCGGCAGCGGCGGCAGTGATGGCGGCCTGCGGTCGCCCACCGCCGCGGCGTACAGGTTCCCGGCGGGGTCCAGCGCCAGCGCCGTGATCTCGTGCTTGGGAGCGGCGTACAGCGCGAAGGCCTTGCCGTCCGGCTGGATGCGGTAGATGATCCCGGCACCGTCCGATCCGGCATAGATGGTGCCGTCCGGCGCGACGAGCAAGGATCGAATGTGCTGATCGCCCGGACGGAACAGCACCTCGGGCTTCGCGGTCGCGTCTTTCAGGGAAACGCGATAAATTGTGGCCGGGCCGCCTGCCGCGACCAGCAGGCTGCCGTTTGGCTCCTGCGCCAGGCTCCAGATGTATTTCGGCTTTTCGGCTGTCGTGGCTGCGTCGAACATCACCTGCGGCGTGCCGTTGCCGTTTACGCGGTAGACCTTTCCGTCAGGTGATGTGGCCGCAAGCACACCGCCGCCCGGCAGCGGCAGTATGGCCTGTACATTCAGTTCCTTGAACGAAGCCGCCGTGGTCACCACGCCCTTGCTGTCGATGCGCAACAGTTGCGATCCACCCGACGCCGCACCCGATCCTGCATACAGATCGGACCCACTGTACGCCAGCGACCAAAGGAAAGTCGCGGAGGTGGACGCAACGGAACGAAGTGCGGGTGCGGGTTCTAAACGCCCGTCATTACGCAGAGCGACGTTGGTGGGCGTTCCACGCTCAAATTCTTCGTACCGGCTGGTCGTCCACTGGCGCGTACCCTGCGCTGCAGATGGCACAGCCGCAGCCATCGCGGTGAGTAGAAAAAACAGGGCGCAAGCAACAGGACGAACCAAGGGACCTCAACGGATACGAAGTGTAATGACCTGTGAGCCGCTGACCTGGGCGTCCGCCGGCGCGGACCCTGCCTCAGCGGCGGTCTCTGATGTGAACGATATCTCACGCGTACCACGCAGCGGTTGCAGCACGTTGGCAACGGAGGGCGGCAATGCGGGCAGGGCGGCGGCTGCGGTAACTGCCTGCGTCTGGTGGTCCAGCAGGGTCACGTAGACGCGGTCGTTGGCATGGCTGCGATTCAGTTGCGCAACAGTGTCAGCCAGCCCCAGCGGACGTACGCCCGCTGCAGGCGGCGGCATCAGCAGACGATCGAGAGCAGCCCCATCACTGACAAGGATGCGCAATGGGCCATCGCTCAACGTGCTTGGCAGAACCACTGGAATGCTCAGTGTGCGAGCTTCCTGCTGAAATGGCCGCAGCGTCGCTTCCACGGTGACGGTATCGCCGGGGTGCGCCTCGTTCGAACTGAGGCGTGCGCCCTCCAACTCGGCAGATTCCCGGCGTGGAACGGCAATGGCCTGCAGCTTGACGGAATCGATATGCGGCTGTGCGAGATCGTTCTCGTACACCGAGAGAAAGCGCTGCGCAACGTACTGCGTGGCGGCGGCTGCGGCCGGGGCGCCGTCAGCAGATGCAAACGTATTCGACAGGTGGATGGTGCCTGCGTCCCGAAGCTCAATGGAGCCGGTCAGATGCAGGCTCATCTGGTTGCCCGCTGTGTTGGTCATGTTCAGCGATTGGAAGATGCTGGCCAGCATCACCTGGGGCGTCAGTTGCCGGTTGTCCAGCACCTCAAAATGGAGCGACTGCGCAGGCAGGCCCGATCCTTCACCGGGAGTGATCTGGACCGACACTGGAATCATCCGCGCCGTCCGCCCAAAGGTACCCGCGACAGCGTTGGCGCGGTCCTGGGTAAACGAACCCACCGTCTCCGTCGTGTTCACGATCTTGAAGGCGTTCATGGGCGAGGGCAGCGTGGCCAGCACTTCCGCCTTGGTCATCGGTATGGAGATGTCGCCGAACTGCGTAATGGGGTGCCCGCAGGCCAGCAACTGGTGCGCGTCGACGTAGGTCACCGTGCAGGTGGCCGCCACATTCAGGTCGCCCCGCGCCAGCACTGCGGACACGGCAGAGCCAGGCACGATCGCTTCTGGCTGCAAGGTCTCAGGCGATGCTGACCCGATACCGCTCACCGGCTGCAACCCCATGGAACGGAAGCCGTCGCCATACCGCGTCATGGCAGCTTCGGAGTAGCCGTTGAACACCAGCGGCGTGTCAATGGCGTGGATCTCAGCGGATGCAGAAGGCAGGCCGTCGTTCCCCGCAACCTTCGACAGCGGAACCGCGATGCCGGGGCCGACTACGGGTGGCAGGTCGCGCACCTGCAGCATGGAGCCGATGGGCGTAATGCCGCAGATGGGTTCCTTGCTGAACTGGCCGATGCGGTAAGCCAGCGCGCCCAGCAGCTTGCCGTCAATGTACACGGGCGACCCGCTCATGCCGGCCACAACGCCGGTGAACTCCGGCTTGGTGCCGTGCAGCCGGGCCAGGATCATGTCCTGGCCGGGGCCAATCGCGTCTTTCAACCGGCCCAGGATCTCCACTTCCATCGGCTCAGGCGTTGTGCCCTCGAACACCGTCCACGCCGTTCCGCGCAGCCCGCGATGGACGTCAGCCAGCGGAAACGGTTCCGCGGTCGACGGCGGAGCAGCTGCCTGCGCTGAAGTTTGGGCGGCGAAGCACCCGGCAGACAACAGCAGCAGGCCGAGCGACGTAGCCTTTCGGAGATCTCTCACGTCTACAGAGTAGGCCCAACAGCGTCTGGCGCAAAGCGCCCAGACGGCAGCGATTCACCACCTGAACACGCACCCGTCCACAATCCATAACGGTGTGCGGTTCATGGCAGGGAAGCGTTAGGCTTATGCAGTACACGGAGATACGAAGCGTGAAGGCAGTGAGCACAAGTTTGAAAGCGGCAGTCCTCGCAGGATGCCTGTTCGCAGCAATCAGCGATGCGCAGCAGACCAAGCCGCCCACGCCGCCGCCTGCGCAGACAGACGACGCCGGTCCAAACCAGGACAACGGCTCCGTCATCCTGAAAAAGAAGCGCGAGTACGCCGACGAGCCGCCACCACCCGCCGCCGATCAGGAGAAGGTCAAGAACCCGAAGGGCCTTGAGAACTACTCCATCCGGGTAGATGTGCCGGTGGTGACTGTCGATGTGAGCGTCCAGTTGCAGAAGTCAGGCCAGTTTGTGCCCGGTTTGAAGTCGGGCAACTTCCGTGTGACGGAAGATGGGGTCGAGCAGAAGGTCACGGACGTTCGCATGCAGCAAAAGCCCATCACGGCGGTCCTGTTGCTTGAGTTCGCGGCGAACAGCTGGGCGTTTATCCAGGACATGCGGCAGAGTTCCTACGTCTTCTTCAAGCAGTTGAAGCCGGAAGACTACATCGCCATCATTACCTACGACCTGCGCACCCGCATCCTGACCGACTTCACACAGGACAAGAACATCACTGCCCAGGCCCTGCAGACGCTGACCATCCCCGGCTTCAGCGACACGAACGAGTTTGACGCGCTGTACGAAACCATCGACCGGCTCAGCCGCATTGAGGGCCGCAAGTACATCATCCTGGTCTCAAGCGGTCGCGACACCTTCTCCAAACTGAACCTCGATCAGATCTACAAGAAGGTAAAGTCGGCGCAGGACATCACCATCTACACCGTAAGCACCGGCGGCCTGGCACGTGAGTTGACTGACGCACGCGGCGGCATGGGCGG
>CAXUEW010000143.1:5851-8577 GCA_964250115.1 uncultured Terriglobus sp. | reverse complement strand
GATAAAGATCTGGAGTACCACCTGTATCCCGCCGCGCTGCACAATGAAGAGGCATGGGCCGCACGCTTTGGCGAGATACTCCGGTTCCTGTTTCCATCCGGCTGACTCCCCGAAGATTGCGGAATTAAGGTTTTTAGCCCACAATAGACGAGGTTGGTATAGCGGCACCTGGTCTTTTCGCCCGGTAGCGGCCCCCATCTTTCTGAGTGTTCCGCCGCCCTGAAGACGGATTGCGCGGACATCAAGACATCGTACAAGTGAGGAAGTAAGCACAGTGGTCATGATTCGTTTGGCGCGCGTTGGAGCGCGTAAGCAGCCGTACTACCGCATCGTCGTCATCGAGAAGGATCGCGCACGTAACGGCCGTTCGATTGAAGTTGTCGGCACCTACAATCCTCGTACAGAGCCAAAGGCGGTCGAACTCAAGCGGGATCGTATCCAGTACTGGACCGGTGTCGGCGCGCAGATGTCTGAGATTGTCGCAAAACTGGTAAAGAACACTCCCCTGGTCAGCGAAGTCGCAACCGCGTAACGAGCGCAAATCATTGTCAGGTCTAAACGGCAAAAGCCGCCTCTTCTGCCGTCCTGCGGTAACGAGAGGCGGCTTTTTGCGCCGTGCCGAGCTTTTCAGACAATCGTCTAATATTCTTTTCTTTCTATCGAAGTCACTTCGGCTTGTGCAGTCTGAATCCTGTCGGCTGTGGCAAAGATCAAAGCAAGGTAGATATGACCGACACTCCTCTTCCCCCGGGGCAGTCTGTACAGCAGATGTCCGATCTTCTCCGTGATATTGCCCGCGCCCTCGTGGACGATCCGGGCAGCGTCCGCGTCGAGAGCGAAACCATTGAAGGTGAAATCGTTCTGCGGCTCCTCGTCTCTGAGGAGGACCTCGGCAAGCTGATCGGCAAGCAGGGGCGCACCGCTCGCTCACTGAGGGCCATTGTGGGAGCGGCAGGCAGCAAACTGCAGTTGCGCTGTGCGATCGACATCCGGTCGCACGATGAGTCTTAGCGATGGCGGATCCGATAGACAGTTGGATTACCCTTGCCCGCTTCGTTCGGCCGCAGGGCCGACGAGGCGAGATTCTGGCGGATCTGTTCACTGACTTCCCCGAGGTGTTTACCACTTCGGCAAGCCTCTTGCTGGTGGCGCCAGACGGTGTAAGAAAGCCGGTCACCGTTGAGAGCCACTGGTTGCCGACCGGGCGAAGTCGTGGCCGAATCGTTCTCAAACTGCGCGGCACGGACTCCATTTCGGACGCCGCGTCATTCAGTGGTCATGAAATACAAATGCCCAGGGATGAACGGGTCGCGCTGGAAGATCAGACCTGGTACGTGAGCGATCTAGTGGGCTGTTCTCTGCTGGATGGTGAGACCGTACTCGGCAAGGTCACGGACATGCACTTTCCGGTCACATCGGATGGCCGCCGTCTTGATGACTCCCCTCCCCTGTTTGTCGTGTCGGGCGACAATGGAGCCGAATTGCTGATTCCGTTCGCAAACGCTTTTGTTCAGAGCATCGACATTGGCGCAAGGCAGATTCTGATGACGCTCCCCGCCGGCCTGGTTGATCTGAACGCGTGATCACACTAGGGTGAGCGATGTTGCATCATGGGCTATGGAAGATACCAGCCGCGCGGACCAAACGTCACTGACGAAAACAACCGGGGCTCTGCAGGTTGACATCGTCACCATCTTCCCGGCTTTCTTTGAAAGCACCCTGCAGTTTGGTGTGGTTTCACGGGCGCTGAAGCAGGGCCTGGCCAGCGTTCACACCATCGATCTACGCAGTTTCACCCACGACCGGCACCGCACTATCGACGACCGGCCATTTGGCGGGGGTGAAGGTATGGTGTTGAAGCCGGAACCGCTTGCCGCAGCAGTGGAGTCGCTCGGCGTCGCCTCCAAAGACAAGCGGGACACCACCCGCGAAAGCGTCGTCTTGCTTTCGGCGCAGGGCAGGCGTTTCACACAACAGGTGGCACAGGAGCTTTCCAGGCTGGAGCGGCTGGTGCTGATCTGCGGGCGGTACGAGGGCGTGGACGAACGCGTGAACGACCTGCTCTGCGACCGGGAAATTTCCATTGGCGATTACGTCTTGTCCGGCGGAGAACTGGGCGCGGCGGTCATCGTCGATGCCGTGGTCCGCCTGATGCCCGGTGTGCTGGGTAATGCCGACTCAAGTCATTACGAGAGTTTCGGGCATGCGCATGAAAGTCCTCGTGGCGAGTTTGACCCGCCGGCTGCCAGCGCTGCCTCCGGTGGACTGTTGGATTATCCTCACTACACCCGGCCTGCGGAGTTCCACGGCGTCCCTGTGCCGGACGTACTTGCCAGTGGCGATCACCTGGCCATTCGGCGCTGGCGCAGACAGCAGACTCTACGCAAAACGCTGCGGAATCGCCCGGACCTTTTGCAGGGAGCGGTGCTCAGCAGCGAGGACCGGGCCTTCCTTGTTTCGCTGACCAGGAACAGGAATGTAGAGAACGACGTCTAAAAGGAACCTGTCCAGTGCCTGCCTGCATACTGCCATAGTGCCGCGCATACTGTTCATTGCTGCCGGTTTGCGTTACACTGAGAAACGACTCTAAGCAAGGAAAACCGCACCATGTCGATTCATCCCATCATGCAGAAGCTGGCTGCGAAGCTCCAGCGTACCGACCTTCCAGAATTTGCGCCAGGCGACACCGTGCGCGTGCAGGTCAAGATCAAGGAAGGCGAAAAAGA
>CAXUEW010000143.1:0-5841 GCA_964250115.1 uncultured Terriglobus sp. | reverse complement strand
GCATGTGTATTGCCCGCAAGAACGGCCCTCAAGGCAGCTTCACTGTCCGTAAGATGAGCTTCGGCCAGGGTGTCGAGCGCATCTTCCCCTTCAATTCGAAGGTCGTGGACAAGGTGGAGAAGGTTCGCTCGTACGAAGTGCGTCGCTCCAAGCTGTTTTACCTGCGCGGTCTGCGTGGCAAGGCTGCCCGTCTGCGCGAGGTTGCACGCACTGCATAAATCTTCAGCCACTCTATCGAAAGCGCCGGGTGCTCCGGCGCTTTTTTGCGTTTACGCCACATGGATGTGGGACTTCATTTCCACGTGTCAGGCATCTGCCTTTCTTTACACTGGTGGTGATCTGGAATGCCAAAGCCGCCCGTTCTTCGCCGCAAAAATCAACTGATTCCGGAAGGCCAGACCAAGCAGCAGATGCTGCGTGAACTGGTCTGCTCAGACGCGCCGGAGCAGGCGCTGCGATACCACGGCTACGTCTGCATTGCGGGCGTGGATGAGGTGGGCCGGGGTGCTCTGTTTGGGCCGGTTGTGGCTGCAGCCGTGGTGTTGCCGCTGCGCACCATGCGCCTGCAACGGCTTGGCCTGCGCGATTCCAAGCAGCTAACGCGTGAGGAGCGGGAGCGGCTTGACCGCGAGATTCGCCGCTGTGCCGTCGCCCTGGCGGTCAGTGAAGTCGATTCGGAAACCATTGACCGCATCAACATCTACCAGGCGTCACGGCTGGCCATGCGGCTTGCGGTGGATGCTCTTGCTTGCGCACCCGATCACCTGCTGATCGATGCCATGCGGCTCGATCACCCATGCGCGCAGACCAAGCTCATCTACGGCGATTCCCTCTCCATTTCGATCGCTGCTGCTTCCGTCATCGCGAAGGTGCATCGCGATGCGCAACTGCGTGCCTGGGATCTGGAGCATCCGCAGTATGGTCTGGCGTCGCACAAGGGCTACGCCACACCGGAGCATCGACGCGCACTGGACCAGCATGGACCCACGCCGCTCCATCGCAGATCGTTCGCTCCGGTGGCAAAGTTTTTCGGGGAAGAAGCACTGGAACAGGCGATTGCGATGACCGATCTCCTGTTCGACGAGGCCGAACTACAACAGGAGCTGGAACCTTGCCTAAGCGATTGATGTGCGTCGTGGCGCACCCGGATGACGAGTGCTTTGCCTTTGGCGGCGCACTGCTGCGGGCCAAACAGGCCGGTTTTGAGACCTATGTCATCTGTCTTACAGACGGGCAGGCGGCGACCAACCGAGGCACTTCTGCAAGCGCGCAGGAGTTGGCCCAGGTGCGGCGTGACGAGTTTGTGCGCAGTTGCGCGGTGTTGGGTGTCGACCGGCACGAAGTTCTGGACTACCAGGACGGCCAGCTCGAATTCGCGGATCTGAACGGCGCGGCGCGCGGGCTGGTGGAACGCATGCGCACATGGCAGCCGCTCATCGTCCTGACCTTTGGCCTGGATGGATCGTTGAATGTACACCCGGACCACGCAGCCGTTTCATGCTTTACCAGCATGGCCTTTCACTGGTCGGCTCGCGCCAAGCGCTACCCTGACCTGGGGCTCCAGCCATTTGCGCCGCAGCGGCTATATCACCAGAGCACGAACTTCACCCTGCCAGACCGTGAGCCGCTGCTGCCTGCGCCATGGACCGTTGAGCTTGATATCGCAGATGTCCGCTCGTTGAAAGAAGCTGCTTTTCGTGAACACACCTCGCAGCTTGCGCTGCTGCCAAAAGTGCAGCCCTTCTGGGATAAATTCGGCGATCGAGAACTCTATACGCTCGCGGCTTCCGCCCTGCCGCAACCTGCGTCATTGACCAACAGCATGTTCGATGGGGTTTAAATCTGTTCTCTTTTAGGTATAGCTGTGATTAATGAGTCGCGCTTTCAGCGCTTTGCCGTGGATGTTCGGTTTCCTGGGCCTTCGGCCCAGGCTGTTATGTGGGCGGGCCTTTGGCCCTGAGTGAAACAGCTACACCTAGAGCATTTTCAATTATTTATTTAGGGCCAAGGGCCCGACATATAAAAGCTAGGCTGAAGGCCTAGATATGTGAGTAGCAGCATAGAGCGCTGTAGGCGCGACATACGAGCAGCAGCTACACCTTGAGAGAATGCTCTACAGCTGCAGGTGTATGGCTCTGCAATCTACTCGCTTGAAAGGGAAGCTAGAGCATAGATGTGACTCAGGCCCTGCACTGCAGCACACTCTCAGGCCGCAGACTTCACGGGCTTTGGCACAGCGGCGGGCCGGGATTTCTGCAACAGCCGGTAGGCCGGCCTAGCCAGTAGCAGAACCGCCAGAACCAGGGTGTCACGCAGCGGTGCCATGACGCCCTTCTTTACCAGCCACCAGTAGTGCACCACACCAAGGAAAGCGGCCAGGTACACCAGCCTGTGTAGCGCCTGCCATGGTTTGCCGCCCATTTTTCGCATGACCCACTGAGGCGAGGTAAGCGTCAGCACAAGCAGGATGACGTAGGACGCCAGTCCCACCTGGATGAAGCTGCGCTTCTTGACGTCTTCAACCATGGTCGGCCAGACTGCGAGCCATTGCCCGCGAATGGAAGCGAAGTCGTGCGCCTTCAGGCTCCCGAGCGCACCCGACAGATCGAAGCCGGAAAACAGCAGCACGTAGGTCAAGAGGTGCAGCGTGGCGTAGAAGAACGCGAACAAGCCCAACATCCTTCGAAACCGAATCAACCACGCAAGCTTTGGAGACAGACGCCGGACCGGCGTAATTGCCAGGGAGACTAGCAAGACATAGATGGCCCAGTTGCCGGTGAAGTGCGTGATCCACTGCACCGGATCGGCACCAAGATTATCCGTGCGGAACCGCTGCACCAGGACGAAGAAAGGCACCAGCGCCGCAAGGAAGACGAAAGGCTTCAGGATCTTGATGGCTCGGTTCGTCATTGGGCTGCTGTGTTCCATACTTCAGTATGGTTCAGTAGTAGCGGTTCAGATCCATACCGGTGTACAGGCTGGCGACCTCATTTGCGTAACCGTTGAACGGCAGGGTTGCGACGGTGTGAGGAAATGCGCTGCCGTCAATGCGACGCTCATGCGCCTGGCTCCAGCGCGGATGATCGTGCGATGGGTTCACGTTGGCATAGAAGCCGTACTCCTGCGCGGACATCTCGTTCCATGTGGTGGTCGGCTGCTGATCGGTGAACTTGATGCGAACGATGGATTTGGCCGACTTGAAGCCGTACTTCCAGGGGATGATGACCCGCACAGGCGCACCCTGCTGGTTCTCCAATGTCTGGCCGTAGGAACCGAAGGTGAGCAGCGTGAGCGGGTTCATGGCTTCGTCCATGCGCAGGCCTTCGGTGTAGGGCCAGTCAAAGCCGCCGGGCAAGTCCATCTGCTTGTGGTCAGCCAACGAGTAAAACTGCACATACTTTGCCTTCGGCTGGGGATCCACGAACTTGATTAGTTCGGAAAGCGAATAGCCCACCCAGGGAATGATCATGCTCCACGCTTCCACGCAGCGGAAGCGGTACGTGCGATCTTCCAGTGGCTTGTAGCGCATCAGCGAGTCGACATCCAGCGTCTGCGGCTTGTTGACCAGGCCTTCGATCTTTACTGTCCATGGACGCGTGTGCAGCTTGCCGGCATTTGCTTTCGGATCGGCCTTGTCTGTGCCGAACTCGTAGAAATTGTTGTAGCTGACGGCCTTACCCTGTGGCGTTACCGGATCGCTGACGGCGGGTGCTTTGCCCGGCACGGTCGACAATTTTGTCGCGGCCAAGACGGAGGGCGTGTAAAGTGGCGGCATCTTTTGGTGCCACTCGTAAGCGAGGCCTGCTGCGGCAAGTCCGCCGAAGATGACATTGCGGCGATTCAGGAACTTTTCACGCGGCGTGATCTCGGACGACTTGAATTCTGGAGCCTTGCCAATCAACATCGTTCAGACCTCATTCTTTCGGGCAGCTAGCCCCTAAGTATAGGACGCAGGCAGGTACGGGATCGGTTTGCGTCCGGGCCTGCATTGCGCCAGACTGTTTGCTGGCACTACATGAGAGGTTGATCAAAAGCATGGCCATTACCGCAGCACGAGAAGCAGTCCTGATGCAGACAGCAGACACACTGCTGACAGCACGCCGCACGCATGCACCGATTGCAGATTTGCCGCCTGAGCTTGCCCCCGCGGACGAGGCCGAGGCCTTTGCCGTTCAGGATATGGTGGCGCAGGCATATGGCACCGTGGGTGGCTGGAAGATCGGTGCCGCGGGACCGGCGGGCGTGCCATTCTTCGCACCCATGCCCGCAGGCTGGATGGGCGACAACGGTGCGCTGTTCCGTGGCATCAATCACCGCATGTTCGGCGTCGAGGCTGAAATCGCCTTCCAGATGGGACAGAACCTGCCCGCCAGCTCTACGCCATACACGCGCGAAGAGGTCATCGCCGCCGTGGGTGGCTGCCACCCAGCCATTGAAATTCTGGAATCCGCTTTCGTTGATCCCCTGGCTGTTTCCCGCGTGAACATGCTTGCGGATTTGCAGATGCACGGCGGCTTTGTCGCCGGACCCGTGGTGCCGCAGTGGCAGGAAATCAACTGGGCGGAAGAGCCTGTGACCCTGACCATTGACGGCGCGGTGCGCGTCGAAAATCGGGGAACTTCACCCGCCGGGCCGGACCTGGTCCGGTTGCTGATCTATCTGGCTAACGAGGGTGCGGCTCGCACCGGCGGCTTGAAGCGCGGTGACTGGATCACGACGGGCAGTTGGACGGGTGTGAACTGGGCTGCGCCGGGCGCAGAAGCCGTGGCGCACTTTGGACGTGCCGGACGGGTGAGCCTGATGTTCGCGCCGGGGAAGCTCTAGCCATGCCGCAGGTTGAAGGCATAACCTTCCGCGCACCCGGTCACGATGCTACGGCTGCGATGCTGACTCCGGAGGCCATCGAGTTTCTGGCAGCATTGCACCGGCGATTCGACGGCACCAGGCAACAGTTGCTGGCAGCTCGCCTGCAACGCCAGGCTCGGCTGAATAGCGGAGAGCGCCCGGACTTTCTGACGGAGACTGCCGGCGTTCGGCGTGGTGAGTGGCGGTGTGCCACCATCCCGCCGGACCTGCAGGACCGGCGCGTCGAGATTACCGGGCCGGTCGAGCGGAAGATGGTGATCAACGCCCTGAACAGCGGTGCAAAGGTCTTCATGGCTGATTTTGAAGACTCCACCACGCCGCTTTGGTCGAACCTGCTGGAAGGCCAGGTGAATCTGCGTGACGCGGTGCGTCGCACCATCGCATACGAGGACCCGAAGACGGGCAAGGCCTACAAGCTGGTGGATCAGCCTGCAGTCTTGTTTGTGCGGCCACGGGGTTGGCACCTGCCGGAGCAGCACATGCTGTTGGACGGTGAGCCGATTGCCGGTTCACTATTCGATTTCGGCCTGTACCTTTTTCACAATGCAGCCGAACTGAAAGCACGCGGCTCCGGCCCGTATTTCTACCTGCCCAAGCTGGAATCGCACCTGGAGGCGCGGCTGTGGAACGACGTGTTCGTCTTCGCGCAGGATCGGCTGGACCTGCCGCAGGGCACCATCCGAGCGACCGTACTGATCGAGACGATCCTGGCCGCGTTCGAGATGGATGAAATCCTGTATGAACTACGTGACCATTCGGCGGGCCTGAACTGCGGTCGCTGGGATTACATCTTCTCATTCATCAAGAAGCTGGCCGGTGACAAGAGCATGCTGCTGCCCGACCGCGCGCAGGTCACCATGGCCACGCACTTCATGCGGTCGTACTCGAAACTCGCCATCAAGACGTGCCATCGCCGTGGCATCAGCGCCATGGGCGGCATGAGCGCGTTCATTCCCATCAAAAGCGATCCCGAAG
>CAXUEW010000142.1:0-8584 GCA_964250115.1 uncultured Terriglobus sp. | reverse complement strand
TGGAGGGCTGCAGGCGGATGACATTGCCTTCCTTGTAATAGCGCTTCAGAGTCGCATCGGAACCATCCACCAACGCGACGATGATCTCGCCTTCGCGTGCCGTGCTGGTTCGCTCCACCAGAACGTAGTCGCCGTTCACAATGTGCTCGTCACGCATGCTGTCCCCGCGCACCTCCAGGGCAAAGACCTCGCGGTTGCCGATGATCTCTGAGAGCGAAATGCTCTCCGCGTTTTCGATGGCCTCGACCGGTTTGCCAGCCGCAATGCGGCCCAGCAGCGGCAACCGCTCACTGCCTTTGCGTGTACTGCGCGGCGACAATACGTCGATGGAACGGCTGCGATTATGCGCCCGCTGCAGCATGCCTTTGTTATGAAGATTTGTGATGTGCTTGTGGACGGTCGCCAGCGAACTTAGACCAAGACCTGCCGCGATCTCTTCATAGGAAGGCGAGTAGCCCTTCCGCTGGGTGAACCCTGAGAGAAAATCAAGCACTTCCTTTTGCCGACGCGTAATGGCCATGCCACGATTGTAGCGAATAAAAAGCGAACTGGCGCGAAAAGAAGAATAACTTACGTGTTCCCTGTTGCTTGTACCGGTTCCACTTTGGCACCACTGGTCAAGCGGTTATGCAGCAAGCCATCCCTGGCTCAGGGAATTAAGTTCATCTTTAGCTAACAGCAGAACATAGATCGGAAATGTGCGCTGGATACGCTGACTTACGCTGAGGAGCTGCCATGAGGATCTTAGTTGCCGAGGACGACCTTGCGTTATCGCTTTATCTTAAAAAGAGCCTTGAAATGGAAGGTCATGACGTGAAGTGTGCTGCGGATGGTTTTGCCGCAGCGGAGCTTATGAGGACGGAGGAGCCAGAATTAGTGGTGCTGGATTTGGGGCTGCCAAAGATGGACGGCGTAGACGTGCTGCGGCAGGTACACGGATCGGCGCTTGGGATGTCAGTCATCATCCTGACCGGCAGGTCAGAGGTTTCCTACAAGATCGAATGTTTCAATCTTGGCGCAGACGACTACCTGGTCAAGCCGTTTTCCCTGTACGAACTGCTGGCTCGCTGCCGCGCAGTGGCTCGCCGGCGGGTTCAGGGCGCATCCGGTGTGCTTCGTCATGGCGATCTTCAGATCAATCGTATGACCCGGGAAGTAACACATGCCAACCGGTCGGTTGTGCTAACTGCCAAGGAATTCACCCTGCTGGAGTACCTGTTGCTGCAGCGCGGGCGCGCTGTCCCTCGCCAGGAACTGCTGCGCGAAGTCTGGCGCATGGCTCCGGATGCTGGTACCAACGTGGTCGACGTTTACGTGAACTATCTTCGGCGCAAGCTGGGCTTTGCTGCAGGAGTTTCCCCGATTGAGACGGTGCGTGGTGAAGGGTATGCCATCGGGATGAAGTCCGCCATGGTGAATCCGGCAACCTCTGTTCCGGCCTTGCCGGCTTATTCGGCAGGTGCGGCGTGATGGATGAAGATCCGAGCCGAGGGAGCGCTGGCGTCGCAGAAGGGGAACCGGGAACGCCGCTAGAGGACGCGATTCACGCTTTGGTGCAGCCGCTCACCGCGTTGTCGTTTGTTCTTGATCTTGCCGCGTTGCGCTCGGATCCCGAATCCTGGCGGGAGGCCATAGATACAGGCCGCGCGGAGTGCAGGCGGGCCATCGCGGCCTTGGAGCAGGTTCGAGCGGCAGCCATGCCGGATGTTGAGTTGGTTCATCACAGGCATGGAAAACTTTCGGGGGAGCGTTGGTGAATGTTTCTGGTGGTATACGGCAACGCACCGTGGTGCTTGTAACTCCCGATACGGAACTTCGCGAACGGATCGGTGCACGTTTACTGGGGTTGCGATGGACCGTTCTTCCCGCTGGAGGTGGAGCGGAGGCAATGACGTACCTGAGCGAAGCCGCACCGGAGGCAATGATTGTCGACCACTGGCTGCCCGACCTCGACGCGGCAGAGTTCACAGAGCATGCGGCGGCACTATGCCCCGTGACTGATTTCCTCCAGATGGATGGCAGCAGCAGCAAGTTCGGTAGCCGCAGTTCGCGACGGAATGAACTTTTGCATGCGCTGCGGGAATTACAGAACAGCGATGGTTCTCCTGTTGGCCATGTGCTTCAGCAAACCTCCACCGTCAGGCAGAGCGACGCTCCTATTAGTGATCCACGGTCTCCGTATTCAAAGAGGCTCAGCGCTCAACGCTTCGATCATGAGGGCCAGTCCGCGCATTTAGGCTCCTCCCCAAGGACCAGCGATGACGTCGCTGTGCCGGCATTCAGGCCAGATCTAGTGGAACCGTCAGCCATGCACAGTAGTCAAGGCGCATCCGCAGAGCAGTTGGAAGTAAAGATGCTTCTGCCCGATATGGTGGGAGCTTCGGCGGCTATGAGCGAGCTTGGACGCATGGTTCGTATGGTTGCCCCCCACGCGGCCACAGTGTTGATTCAGGGCGAGACCGGCACAGGAAAAGAATTAGTGGCGAAGGCTGTGCATCGGCTCAGTGTTCGCGCAGCCCGGCCCTTCGTCGTTCTGAATTGCGCGGCAATTCCAGAACACTTGCTTGAAGCAGAGCTTTTCGGCCACACACGTGGTGCGTTTACGGGCGCGGTCACCGCACGCATCGGGCGTATGGAAGCAGCCCACGGCGGCACGTTGTTCCTGGATGAAATCGGCGAAATGCCGCTGCCGTTGCAGGCTAAAATGCTGCGCTTCCTTGAAAGCGGTGAGATCCAACGCGTGGGCGACAACGATGTTTCGCGTGTGGATGTACGTATTGTCGCGGCCACCCACCAGCCGCTAGAGGCGAACGCCGGCGAAAAGCTCTTCCGGCTCGATCTCTACCATCGGCTGGCGGTCTTTCCCATCGAAGTGCCGCCGCTCAGGGAGCGGCGGGAAGACATTCCCATGTTGGTGGAGTTCTATCTGCGCAGAGAGGCAGAAAACGCACCTCGTAAATCGATCAGTCAGGAAGCGCTCTCCATTCTCTGCAGCGCCCAGTGGAACGGTAATGTCAGGGAGCTTTGCCACGTCGTGCAAAGGGCCATGATTCTCGCGGGCGAATCCCCAGTGATTTCACATGAGCATCTCCGCATACGCAGCCACATAAGACACGATTCGTAAGTACGATCTGGCTTTGAGCTTAGCTGTTAGGCCGCTCTCAGGGCGGCTACTTATGTTTAAACGACAGTGTTGGTGAGCGTGCTCAGAAGCCGCTCGAATGTAAGCGGCCAAAAATGTGATTTACAGCACTGGGCAAAAACTTTCCCGCTGCCCGTTGCGGATTCTGAGAAAAGCCTAATCGGTCACACCGCAACAATGGCCCCGCCCGTGCTTCTTCTCCCAGTGCCGGCACGCTAGCACCCGCGCTGCCGGCTGGAGCACTTGCTACCTAGGGTGACGTTGCTGGCACCGGCGAATTAATGCCTAAGTGCAAGGGCGAAGCCCAGGCACAGCAGGCGCTCCACCGGTCGGCAGCCACGCTGCACAGGAAATGGAGACACGATGAACACAACATCACAGCGACTGGAACAGAACATGGCAGGCACCACATCACAATACAACTCCCCCAAAGTTGATCTGTTGATGCCGGCGACACTGGCTATCGACCCGCTGCCACAAAGCCTGGTGGCGAACTGCGGCAAGTCCTTTTCTAATGCGGTCTACAGTGACGCCGGGCCGGGAACGAAAGCCCCTTCGCTCTCAGCGGCGGAGCGTGATCGCCTTCTGCTGGAACACCTGCCCACCGTGCGCTTCGTCGCCCGCCGCATTCACGAGCGGCTACCGCAGCACGTGGACATGGAAGACCTGGTCTCCGCGGGCATTGTGGGTTTGATCGATGCCTTTGCCAAGTTCGACCATGCCAAGCAGGTACAGTTCAAGAGCTATGCGCAGTTCCGGATTCGCGGCGCCATCCTCGATTCACTTCGGACCCTTGACTGGAGCCCGCGCGAGCTTCGCCGCAAAGGCCGTGCCGTTGAGGAAACGATTCGCAGCCTGACGGCACAACTGGGGAGAGCACCGTCAGAACAGGAGATCGCGAAGGGAATGGATCTCTCCCTGAACGATTACCAGCAGTTGCTTGGCGAGTTGAAAGGGCTGGAGATTGGCAGCCTGAACCTGGAGCGGAACGAGGATGGCGGCGATGAAGAACTTTCTTATCTACCTGGAACAGAAAGTGATGAGCCACTGTTCCAGTGCCTGAAAGGTGAGCTGCGGCAGCACCTGATCGATGCCATCGAAACCTTGCCGGACAAGGAACGTATGGTACTCACCCTGTACTACTACGAAGAGTTGACCATGAAGGAGATCGGCCTGGCGCTCGGTGTAGTTGAATCGCGCGTATCGCAGATACACTCTGCTGCTGTGGTCCGGCTGCGCACAGTCATGGCAGACCTCGGGGCGGAAAAGGCAGCAGCAAAGAACCGCAGAAACAAGGCAGCGTAAACCGCTGATTACCCATAGCCGACGGAAAAGTTCCTTATTCCCTTCATTTCATCGTGCGGATCTGATCGCGATTAGATCCGCACGATAAATGAAGGCCGGCCAGTTTGCAAGGATACTTACGCATACACAGCTGCATCGCTTTATAGCGATACCGGCTTGACTTCATCGTTTGCGGAACAGCACATGGAACAAAACCGGGCTGCGTGGAGATGTGCCAAACGTAAAAATGCTGGGCATGCAGATTGCAGATCAATGCACGGAGGTGCAGCGATGAAGCCTGTCTCCTGAAATTGGTACCTACGGCAGCTACTGCTTTCGCGTGCTGAAGAAGTGTGGCTCCGCTGTGTTGCTTGGCATCATGTCACTGCATGCGCAGAACATACACGCAGTGGTTCCTTGCGCCCACTTCGAACAGTTCGCCAATGCATGCCAGTTCTTGGAACAACATGGACCGAGGTAAACTGAGATCGACATGAAAAGAAAGGCTCTTGCTTGTGAGATGCCTGCCGATAAAGCTGGTGGAGGAGAGTGTACGAAAATGACACAGACAACCGGTATCGACAAAGCATATGTTCCGGGCACTCCTGTGCCATCCACGGGGTGTGTCGCGTTTGCGAGAACCGCTCCCGCGGGCGCAGCTCTGAGGAAGGAAAGGGCCGTTCGAAATACTTCAGGCATGGCGACCCTTAGTAGTTCTGGCTGCATCCAGGAGATCTCAGCAGTGGATTCCACGGACGTACGTGCGCAGAGAGTCGCTGACCTAAAGGCTGCGATTAAGAGCGGCAGCTACAAGGTGCCTGCTTCTGCACTTGCAGATAAGCTGATCGGTGGACTGCTGGACTAGTTAAACGCGGCGAATTGTGCGCCGATCTGCATGGCTCACACACATCAAAGATTATGGGACCTGATTCGCCGGGAGTTGCACGCCACGGTTGTTCAGCATGCAACGCGTCGCTCTGCGAAACACCGTCGACCTTTCAAAAGAAGCCTTTCGATTCCACTGATGGCATGGCACTGTTATGAGCGATGCGCTGCGGCGTACACTGGCCACGTGACAGGAGCGATACGGTTTCTGTGGAATGCTGCCAAGGGCGCGCGGTTGCGGCCGTGGCAGAGTCCTTACATTCGTTGGCGGATTGAAACGTACTCCGGAATGCATGCCGAATCGATTGGCGCTTCCGCGATGCTGCGCTTCCTTTGGTCAGAAAAGCGGCAGTTCCTAAGATTTCTGCGCTGGACTGAGGAGATTCGCAAGGAAAGCAAGCCCTCTCGCTCCTGAGCGGTCTTTTTCAGGTGTTATTCTGTTGCCTAGACAAATTTAGGTTTCTGATCAGGAGTACCGCAAGACAGTGTTGGCAACGCAAAAGAAAAACGACATCATCACGAAGTATCGTGTGCACGATACCGATACCGGCAGCCCTGAGGTGCAGATTGCAATCCTCAGTGAGCGCATTGGGCAGCTTACGGAACACTTTAAGACGCACAAGAAGGATCATGGTTCGCGCCGCGGTCTGCTTATGCTGGTCTCCAAGCGCCGCAGTCTGCTTGACTATCTCAAGAAGAACGACGCTGACCGCTATCGCGACGTCATCGGCAAGCTGGGCATTCGCAAGTAGATCTGGCTGCAACTTCTGGCGCAATCCGCTCCACCGCAAAGCAAGGGCCGCTTACTGATGCAGCACACGCATGCTTCCGGCAGACCGGAGCCGCTTGGCTCCGGAAGGGCGCTCCATTACAGGAGTGTCGCCGGTTGATGCTGTCGCCTGCGTCTACCCTCGCTCTCAGCGGCGGCTCGTGCCGAACGTATCACCCACCCATCTTTTTCAACCGGCATCCTGTCGCGCAGGTTCTTACTGCGGCGCAGACGCCGGTTTGCGTGTATAGCATTCGTGCGTACGGCAATCAGGTTCCCACATACAAAATAAAGAGAGAACAACCGCTATGAAGCAGGAAATCACTGTTGAGCTTGCCGGTGGCAAGCGCATCACTTTTGAAACGGGACGCATTGCCAAGCAGGCTTCCGGCGCGGCCTTTGTTAGTTGCGGCGACACCGTAGTACTAGCCACGGCTGTAGGCGCGCCCGAACCCAAAGAGGGCATCGACTTCTTTCCACTCACAGTCGAATACCGCGAGACCACCTACGCCGGCGGACGTATACCCGGCGGCTTCATCAAGCGCGAAGGCCGTCCTTCTGAGAAGGAAATCCTCACCTCGCGCCAGATCGACCGGCCCATCCGTCCGCTATTCCCAGAGACTTATCGTAATGAAACGCAGGTGGTCGCGTTTGTGTATTCCGCCGACCGCGAGAATGATCCCGATGCGATCGCCATCAACGCGGCAAGCTGTGCGATTGCACTCTCTGACGTCCCCTTTGAAGGCCCCATCGGTGCAGTTCGCGTTGGCCTGGTCGACGACCAATTCGTAGTCAATCCGACCTACGCAGAGCGTGCCAAAAGTTCGCTGAACATCATGGTTGCCGGCACCAAGGATGGCATCGTGATGGTCGAGTCCGGCGCAAAGGAAGTCTCGGAAGAGAAGGTTGTCGATGCGATCGAGTTCGGTCACGAGCAGGTCAAGTTGATCTGCGCCAAGATTATGGAACTGGTCGGCATCGCCGGCAAACCGAAGCGTGCTGTGAAGGCAATCGAGAACGATACTGAGTTTGCAAGCCAACTGAAATCGCAGGTTGGCGAACGCCTGACGGATGCTGTTGACACCCAGAAGTACGACAAGATCGCCAGCTACGCGAAGATCAAGGAAATTAAGGACGAACTGAAGAAGGCACTGCCGGAAGGCGATGCTGCCGCCGGCAAGAAGCTGGGCAAGTACTTCGACCAGCTGCGTGAAAATATCTTCCGTGAACAGGTTCTGAAAGACCGCATCCGTCCTGATCGCCGTGCCTTCGATCAGGTTCGCCAGATCGACATTGAAGTCGGCATTCTGCCGCGTCCTCATGGCTCGGCGCTGTTTACCCGTGGTGAAACGCAAGCCATTGTGACCGCGACGCTGGGCACAGGCGACGATTCGCAACGCATGGAGTCGTACGAGGGCGAACAGAAGCGTCGCTTCATGCTGCACTACAACTTCCCGCCGTACTCGGTCGGTGAAGTAGGACGTATGACAGGTACAGGCCGTCGTGAGATCGGCCATGGAGCCCTTGCATACCGCGCCATTGAAGCTGTGCTGCCGGACGAGAAGGAGTCGCCCTACACCCTGCGCGTTGTCTCTGATATTACGGAGTCCAATGGGTCGTCTTCCATGGCAACGGTCTGCGGCGCATCGCTCTCGCTGATGCATGCGGGTATCAAGCTGAAGGCATCGGTCGCCGGCATCGCCATGGGCCTGGTCAAGGAAGGCGATGACTACGCCGTGCTGACCGACATTGCCGGTGCGGAAGATCACTACGGCGACATGGACTTCAAGGTGGCCGGCACGCGCGATGGCATCACCGCGTTGCAGATGGACATCAAGATCATGGGCATTACGCCGCAGATTATGCGCGAGGCGCTGGCTCAGGCCAAGCGTGCACGCATCTTCCTGCTGGACAAGATGGACGCCGTAATCTCCGGAGCACGTGAGGAGAAGTCACGCTTTGCACCGCAAATCAGGACCCTGCAGATTCCCACCGACAAGATCCGCGACCTGATCGGACCCGGTGGCAAGATCATTCGCGGCATCATCGAGGCAACCCAGGTCAAGATCGATGTCGACGACACCGGCAAGGTGGATGTTTCGTCCAGCGATCCGGATGGCCTGGCACGCGCCATCCAGATGATCAGCGACATTACTGCCGTACCAGAAGTAGGCAAGACCTACCTGGGCAAGGTGGTTCGGCTGGCGGAGTTCGGTGCGTTTGTCGAAATCTTCCCCGGCACCGATGGCTTGCTGCATGTGTCCGAGATCGCGGAGCACCGCGTCAAGGAAGTCAAAGACGAATTACGTGAGGGAGACCAGATCCTCGTCAAGGTGCTGACGATCGAAGGCAACCGCATCAAGCTGTCGCGCAAGGCGGTTTTGCGTGAACAGCGCGCGAAGCTGGGTCTGCCCGATCCGGAACCGCAGGGTGGCGATGATGACCGTGGTGGACGCCCGCAGCGTTCTGAGCCGTCGCGTGGTGACAGCCGTCCTCCTAGTCTG
>CAXUEW010000141.1:0-8707 GCA_964250115.1 uncultured Terriglobus sp. | reverse complement strand
GGCACCAGCACCACCGTGATTGGCGGGCGGGATATCTGCAGGCTGGCAAACATGGCTGGCTTCAACCGATGCCCAGGATTGGCCAGGATCACGCGAGCACGCAGCGTGTGCGTGGCCGGATCGAACACATCACCCACATTCGCCAGCGTGCCATGGAAGACCTCTCCCGGATACGCTTGCACCGTCACGTCCACGTGCTCGGCACGCTTCAACAAGGTAAGATCACGTTCGAACACCTGGCCGACGACCCAGACATGATCCAGATTCGAGATGGTTGCGATGCCACCGGCGGCGGAATTATCCAGCGAACGCTGCAGCTCTCCATTCGCTGTGCCGATGTCGATCACCGTGCCGGAAATAGGTGCGGCAATGGGCGCGATGTCCGACGTGCTGTTTTCAGAGAAGCCAAGCTCTCGCAACCGCTGACGTGTGCGGTCAAGCTCCGCATGCGCGGCACCGGCTGCAGCCTGCAGCTCAAGGAAGGCAGCCTGCGACAGCACCTCGTGGTCCATCAGCAGCTTGCCCCGGTCGCGTGCGCGGTCGGCCCGGTCTGCTTCCAGCTTGGCTTTCTGAAAGTCAGATCGCGCAGCTGCAACGTCGCCGCTCTGCAGCATGGCGACCGTTTGCCCCTTGCGCACGTCCTGACCGGCAATGACCTTCAATTCCACGATGCGTCCGGCCAGAGGAGGGAAGATGTGCACCAGCTGCGTCGGATCTGACTCGATGTGTGCCGGTACGGTCAACGTGTCGTTCAGCGTCGTGCTATGTGCCGTGGTGGTCGTCAGATTTGCGGCAGGTAGATCGGCCTCTGGCGCAGGCTTTGCCTTGCAGCCGCCGGCGACGAACGCAACGGCTGTAAGCATTGACAGAGCGGCGTTGGTTCTCGTCCTCATCATGGATTTACCTCAGTCGCCGTGGCGTAGGAAAGTTGATGCAGCGCAAGTGCCGCCTGCGCCTGCGCGGTCAGCGCGGCAAGGTTGGTCTGGCGGTAGTCCTGCAGCGCCGAAAGGTAGTCCAGCAGAGTGGCGCTGCCGTTTCGATAAGCAAACTGGAGGTTGTCCCGAACGTGCGCCGCTTCCGCAAGGTACTTGGTGCGGTAGCGATCGGCCTGCACGGACGCCGCCTGGTAGGCTGTATAGGCCTGATCCACGTCAGAGATCACCTGATTACGGGCCTGCACCAGCAATAGTCGGCTGCTCTCGGTCTCGCGGCGTGTCCGTTCGCGCTCGCCCTGGTTTCTATCGAAGATTCGAAGCGGAATCTGCAGGCTGGTGCCGAAGGTGCTGCCCGTGCCGCTGTGCTCATACTCCAGCCCGAACTGCGGGTCTGTTTTGCCTTGTGCTGCCGCGAGGCGGATAGTCGCCTCATTCGCACGAACCAGACGATCGGCTGCCAGCAGATCAGGTCGCGCGGCAATCGCGGCATCCTCAAGCTGCGGCAGGGTGCTGGCAGGTGCCGGCAGCACCAGCGATCCATTAATGTCGAAGGTGGCCACCGCGCGCGGCACGCCCAGCAGCACCTGCAACTGGTCGCTCGCCTGGGTCAGAGTCAGTTGCGAATTCGTCAGGTCGTTCTCAAAGCCGGCAAGCTGCAGATCGATGCGCTCAAAATCTGTGCGGTCCACGTCACCCGCTTCCAGGCGAAAGCGCATCAGTTCCAACGTCCGCCGGTAACCCTCGAGATTGTCAACGGAGATCGCCAGAGCCTCCTTAGCCTGAAGCATGCGCGTGAATGCGGCTCGCACGTTGTAGTCCAAGGAGCGCTGCTGGTCGTCGACCTGCGCGCTGGCGACGCCGGTATTAGCGCGGGCCGCAGTCAATCGCAGCGCACGCTTGCCGCCCGTTTCAAAGGTCCGCTGCAGTCCAATGCCGGCGAACATCGGCCCGTTCGGGTCCGTGTCCGACAGTCCAGTCTGCGTGGTTTCACCGACCAGAAAGGGGTTCAGCCGCAGACCGGCCGTAATTTCATTGGCTTGCACCGCCGAAAGGTGCTGGCGCGCACCCTGTAGCCCAGGGCTATGCAGCCGGGCGTAATCGACAGCCTGTTGCATCGTCAAGTTCGCCGCCGGTGCTGGAGACACCGTGATCTGCCCGCCTGCCAAGCGGAGCAGTACGAGCGCCAAGGCAACCACAATGTTTGTCTTCATACAGATACAGTTCTTCTCAACGGACAGGTATCGCGGATGCTTCCAGCGGGAACCACTAAAAAGGTGCCAGCAATGCGGGAGAGGCAGAAGCTAGACGAGAACTGGCGGTGGCCGGACAGCTTCCGGGCGGAAGCTGGTCGTTAGCACGCGTGGCAGTGCAGCATCGAACCTGGGAAGGACGCCCGGGTTCTTACGCCTCGCCACGGCTATTAGCACGAGTACCAATGCGGCAGCCAGCGAACCTGTCTGCAACTGGCGATCATCCGGCGAACCCAACAACAGCGTCGCACCCAAGTGCCGCTCAGAAGTTTCCACATCCAGCTTTGCGCGCTGCAAGTCATCCGTCATGGAAAGCGCCGGAAACAGCACAAGAGCCAGCAACGCAGTACATCCCAAGGCCACGGGTAACGAGCACCGCAGCTGCCCACGGCTGTGCGACCGCGCCGCCTGTAAAAAGAGCGTCGACGCGATCATCAGCCAAAGCAAATTGAGCAGATGTTCCACTGGATGCATTTTAGAACACCGACGCAGCTTCGCCTTGTAAGTGGCCAGCCAACGAATGATTATGTCCGATAACACATATTCTGTATAGCTGTGTTGTGGTTGGAAGCAGAGAAACTGACTTCTGTCCAAAGCTGATGCCGTCAGGACACCTTACTTCAAAGGCGGACGTATTGTCCTAATTTGAGCGAGTGACTCGAGCCTTGTCAATTCAACCTTTATTGATTCGTCGCTAAGGTTGTTGCGCCAGATCTTCAGCCCGCTTCATCTTCTGCCGAGCTACGGGGTTCTCAGGGTGAACACTAAGAACAGACCGGTAGTCCCGGACGGCCAGCGCGGCCCAGCCTGCTTGTTCCCTATTGTGTCTGAGAGTATGGGAGGACGTCTCGCCTTTATCAGTGGAACTGTCTGCTGTGGTCGCCAAAATCGCAAGGCCCAAAGCGGCATCGGCTTGCTGTAGGAGCACACTGTAGGTGGTCAGGTGCGTGTCTCGATAGGGTTTCGTGACTTCGAGCGTGCGGCGGTAAAGACGGGCCCGGGTAGCTCGGTCGAGCGCAGGTTCTGAGGCGAAGTCGAAGCAGGTGCTGCTGAGTTCGGCAGTGCTGGTGATGTCGTTAGGATCGTCCTTATAGATACTTTCGTACGTCGCGAGGCTTCTGGTCATCTTTTCGTGGCCAGGACCGACCCGGCCCAGGCGGAGGTCGATACGGCCAAGCAGGCCCAGGATGTCGGCTTCGTCACGCTGCTGGGAGCGGTCTGCGCCTGCTTCGTGCGAGGCGGCGCTCGGCAACGCGGGAGCCATGGCGGCGGCAGCTTTTGCGTCGTCGACGCTAAGCAGGAAGTCTGCGTAGTTGTACCGGATGACGCGTAGCGACTGCATTTCTGTGAGGGTGCGTGTTGGCTGAGCGTTCCACTGGCGCAGGGCGATTTCATACTGTGCGCGCGCTTCGTCGTTGCGTCCCAGTTCGCGGTAGACGGTGGCACGGCTCATGGATTCGCGGTGCAGCAGCTCGCCGGCGTTGGCCTGATTCTTAGTGTCGCTGGTCGATTGCAAGCGCAGAAGCATTGCGTGCATCCGGTCAAGGTACGGCAGCGCCCCGGCCGGATCGCCAAAGTTCCAACTGCCGCCGTTCCCCGCGCGGTTGTTCGCGAGATCCCACAGAACAGAGGCGACTGTCATGTAACGCGGAGCGGTTGGCCCAGCGTCCAGTATGGGCTTGGCCAGCGCAAGCGCCCGCGTCGAGTAGGTATCGGAACGCTCCACATCGCCGTCGGCACCCGCCAGGAAGGACATCAGCCGAAGATTGACGATCAGGAAACCGAGCGGCTTCAGGTCGCCGGGATTGCGCTCGACCAGCCGCGACTGGATTTCGTATGCGCGCTCCACGGTCACCCAGGCTGGGTTCGACTGCGTCCGCCTGTACCTGTCCGAAACCCATGTAGCCGCGGCTGACCTCCTGCGCAAGGCCGTCGTCGTTGCCGATGTCGTGGGAGATGGCATCGAGATAGCGCATGGCATGTTGCAGGATGAAAGCGCGCACCTTGACCGTGCCCGGTATGTTCTGGAGCATAGGGTCGAGTTCGAAGACGTAGCTATGGGCCAGGTCGCGCTCGTCGCGCAGACGCTGCTCCGCCAGGCGCTCGGCGCGGCGGGCAGCAATGGCGGAGTGCACAATGGCGGCCACGCTGCCGATGATTATTATGAATATGGCAAGCGCGGCCAGCACGCCCGCGCGGTGACGCACGGTGAACTTGCGCAGGCGATAGCCGGTACTGTCCGGGTGGGCCAGCACCGGCTCGTTGCGCAGGTAGCGTTCCACATCCCCCGCAAGCGCGGCCACGGTGGCGTAGCGGCGCTCCGGTTCCTTTCGCAACCCCTTCAGCAGGATGGTTTCAAGGTCTCCGCGCAGATGCGGATCAAACAGGCTAGGCGGAGTCGGCGGCGACTCACGCAGGATACGGACCGCTTCCAGCAGAGTCGCTCCCTCCAACGGATAAGGCAGCGTGCCCGTCAGGATGCGGTACAGCAGCGTCGTCAGCGAAAAAACGTCGCTGGCCACGCCCAGCTTGCCGCCCTCGGCCTGTTCGGGACTGGCATAGCGTGGGGTCAGCAGGCGCAGTGTGGGCTCGGACTCCGGTGCGCCGCCATCGATCTCCGGCAGGATACGTGCGATCCCGAAGTCCAGCAGGCGTGCTTCACCCGTCCCGGTGATGAGAATGTTGGCGGGCTTCAAGTCCAAATGCAGAACAAGCTGCTGATGCGCGGCCTGTACCGCCGCCGCTACCTGCAAGAAGAGGTTGAGCTTTGCCCCAATGCTCAGGTGATGGCCAGCGCAATATTGATCGATCGGAATTCCATCGACGTACTCCAGCACCAGATAGGGCCGTCCGTCCGCAGTCACTCCGCCGTCCAGCAGTCGCGCGATGCCGCGGTGTGTCAGCCCAGCCAGGATCTGACGCTCTTCACGAAACCGTTCTTCCAGTGCGGGCGTGAAGACGCGCTCCTGAATGATCTTCACCGCGACCTGCTGCTGGTAAACGCCGTCTGCGCGCTCCGCCAGATAGACGGCACCCATGCCGCCGCGGCCAAGCTCGCGCAGCAGACGGTAATTCCCTACAGTCTGTTCTGCTGGAGGCACGGCCTGTGCAGCTTCGTCACGCCATGTATCCACGGGAAAGATACGGCTGGCGTCCAGTTGCGAGCGAAGCAGGCGCTGTGCTTCTGCGCGGACCTCAGCATCAGCCACATGATCGCGGAGGTAGGTGTCGCGCTCTGTGGTGGGCACCAGGAGCGCCGCCTCGACGGCCGCGCGAACCTCGGTCCAGCGTTCTGGCGTCATGCGGTTTACGGTGCGCCTTTGCGTGCGATGGATGTCCGGAGAGGGACATCAACACTATGCGGCACGATCGCATAAATAAGGAAGCGAAACCCGGCTCCGCAATCGGTAACGAGCCCATCCTGGGACGTGTGCGAAAATTCGCATCATTCCCGCAGAACTTTTTTGAAAAGTTTGACACGTTCTGTGACGGGATCTGGCGTTATCAATAGCCGCCTCTAACTTCCCTTGCGGCCAGCAACTTTTTTGAGGAACCTCCAATGCACCTCTCTGCCGGTTTGCGCCTTTCTTCTCCCCGTCTGTTCGCCTGCTGCCTGCTCCTCGCCGGCCTCTTTCCTGTCGTTGAGACGCGTTTGTTGGCACAAACCTCTGTTTCCGACGCGGCGATCCCGCAGGTGATTGTGCCTTCGGCTCAGGGATCGCAGTTCTTCGTTCTGAACAGGGACCGCAGCGTACTGGGTGCTTCCACCTACATGCCCAGCGTGTATTCCTTGCGTTGCGCGGCGACCAGCGCTATCGCATCGCAGGCGACGGCGAACACACCTGTTACCTTCAATGACCGGTCACGCTACCTATTTGAGGCAGGGCAAACTTCCGGCGGCGGGAACATCGCCATTGCTTTGGGCGCGGACTACTCCGGCACAAATTGCACAGCGACGAACTCCGTCGCATTCAGCGGCACGAATGCCACGTTGGCAGTGACGGACACGGCGCACCAACGCACCTATGTGATTTCGGACACGGGCGGAAACAGCCCGGATGTCATCACGCACTTCACCACGAGCGGCAACTACTACTCTGTCGGTTCGCTGACCAAAGCTGCGCAGGCCTCGCTTGATACGGGCGGCAGCTACACCTCCATGGTGGTGGATACCCTGGGCAACACCGGCTACGTGGCTGTGACGCAACTGCGAACAGATACCAGCAGTGGCGGGCTATGGGTGTACGATCCCACATTCGGACGTACCGTGAAGGTGCTTGGGCCGGGTGGCAAGGCGCTGCCCGCTGTCGGCTCGTTCATCTTGCACAATCCGCAAAACGTCGGCGGCAATCTCCTGGTGCTGGTGAACCAGGACAACCTGAGCGCCGCCACGATTGGTTCGCCAACGCCGGTGACCACGCCATTCACCATCGTTGACCTGGGACAGTTAGGCGCGCTTCTTAACCAGCGGCCCACCGCTACCAGCGTTACCCTCCCATTTGTCACCAACATCGCTTCGAACCTGAGCTACTACGCCGTATTCGGCGCGGCTTACAACCCGGTCGATGGCAAACTGTACCTCGTCACCGGCGGCGGCACCAGCACCACCAGCATCCTGAAGCAGGTGGTTCGCTACGACCCCACGAACCCCTCGTCACCGGCTGAAACGCCCGTGGCCGATCTGACCGCGGTGCCGCTCACCTTCGGCAGCCTGCCGAAGATTGCATTGAATGCCTCCGCAAACACGATGCAACTGCTGACCGCCGACCCGAATGCGGTCTACAGCGTCGGCCTTGCGAACGGCGACACCGCGACGCAGGTCGCCGGTTCTACGTTTGGTGACAGCAACTTTCAGCCGACATACATCGCAACCAATCCGCTCATGGGCGAGACGTATATCGCCTCCGGCTCCGGGCAGGTAGACATCCTGACATTGCCCACGGGCAAGCAGCGGCACGGCATCATCGTGCTGGATGGGCCGAACGCTACCGCTACTTCAAACCAAAGCACCTCGGTGCGTCTGCAGGCAATCCTGCCCGTGGTCACGGACACCGAACTGAGCGGGACGATCACCATTACCGCCACTGCGGCGAGCACCGGGCAAAGCTTCACCTTTGCCACCAACCCGATGAACTCTTCGCTGGACCTGCCGCGCAATGTCTCCGGCACCTTTCCAGCGGATGACTTCTACACCGTGGTGGCTACATGGCCGGGCGATGTGAACTACCCGGCGGTGAGTTCGGCACCAGTAGTGATTGCGGTGGGCAAACCTCAGTTCACCACGCAGGTTACTGCGACGGCAGCGGCCAGCAGCAGCACCGATGCCACCGCCAGCGTCACGCTGACTGGCACCACCTATGCTCCCACCGGAACGATCGCCATCAAGGACGTATCTACCGGCACAACGCTCAAGACATACTTCCTGCCGGGCGGCTCCATCAGCAATCCGATCTCAGTGCCTTTCACCTTCAGCAGCGGCACAACTTCGATCACAGCCTCCTACAGTGGCGACACGCAGAACGGTGGGAGCACATCCTCCGCGGCAACGATCTCGGGCATCGTGACCAAGTCGGCGACAACGCTCACGCTCACCGCGCCCACCGGCGCGAACGCGAACACCAGCTTCAACTCTGTGGTGGCACTTGGCTCCGCAAACAGCAACGTGCCGACCGGGCAGGTGGTGCTGTATGCCACGCCAAGCGGTTCGACAGCCGGACAGATCGGTTCGGCCGGCACCTCCGCGGCGTTTGGCGCAGGTGCCTCCATTGCGGCTTCGCTAGCATCAGGCACTTACACGTTGCAGGCAAAGTATGACGGCGACACGAACTTTTCCGCTTCCTCCAGCAACAGTGTCACCATCGTGGTGAGCACACCGGCAGCGGGTACGGTGGCACTCTCGCTCACCTCGCTCACCTTCAACCAGGCGGTCGGCACGACCAGCGGCTATCAGGATGTGGTAGTCACTAACGGCGGCGGCAGCCAGGTGACGCTGAGCGGCATCAGCATTTCCGGCACGGGCTTCGCCCAGATCAACGGCTGCGGCAGCACGCTGGCTGCGGGGGCGCGCTGTACCGTCCGCATCACCTTCGCGCCACAGACCGCAAGCAGCTTCCCGGGCACGCTTACGGTACGCAGCAGCGCCACGGGCAGCCCTGCCACGGTGGCGCTTACTGGAACCGGCTACGTACCGCTGGCAGTTGCCGCCTCAACCACCAGCTTTGTGGACACAACCGTCGGCACCTCAAGCATTGTGCGGCCGACCGTAACCTTTACCAACAATTCTGGCAGCAACGTCGCCATCACGCAGGTGACCGGGACCAACGCAGCCGACCTGGAGCCGGGTCCCGGCTGTGTGGGCGCCGTTGTGGCAAACGGCTCCAGTTGCACCGTGCTGGCCATCTTTCATCCTGGTTCTGCCGGCGCAAAGACGGGAAACATCGTCTTCGCGGTCGCAGGTCAGGCGCTCAGCGTTCCCTTTACCGGCAAGGGCCTGGCGGCCGGTCAGTGCGTCGACACGGACGG
>CAXUEW010000140.1:8205-8725 GCA_964250115.1 uncultured Terriglobus sp. | reverse complement strand
TCGCTGCGCAGTTGCTCGTTCAGTGCGAGTTCGCGATCTTCCGTCTTCTGGTGCTTGAAGTCTGCGGGAGCGTAGTAGCCGGGGCGGTATTCGAGCTTGGCGTCGCTGCGGTTCAGCTTGACGGTCAGGCGGCGGAAGACACCATCGCGCCGCGTGTCGGTCGAGCGGAAGCCGAGGATGTAATACGCCTCGGTGTCGCGCTGGATTGCCTGGAAGGCAGGCGCGAAATCGTTGGAGTCAGAGAAGAATTTGCCGCCTGTGTCTGAGGCCAGTGTTGCCAGCGTCTCCTGCGAGGCGAAGTTGGAGTTGAGCCGCGACTGCATGGCTCCGCCGCTGTACGCGCCCGTGCCGCGCTGCGATCCGGTGCTGGCATCGCCCAGGGGAGACAGCGCCTGCAGGCCGCGCGTGTCCACGCTGTAGATGGCCATGTTGGCCTTCACGGCCTCGTTGGTGGCGGAGCGAATGCTGCTCTGGTTTTCGACGCCGTTGCGCGTCAGGCCGCCGGAAAAGTACAGCATGC
>CAXUEW010000140.1:4782-8162 GCA_964250115.1 uncultured Terriglobus sp. | reverse complement strand
GAGCGACTTGGCAATGGTCTGAATGGCGTAGAGTTCGCGGTCCGTATTCAGGCTGTTGTATTCGCTGTCGTCGGCGGTAAAGGTGCCCGCGTCATCTGCCGTGCCGTCGCTGGATCCGGTGGTGCCGTTGGCAAAGCCACCCGCCTGGTTGGTGCCGTTGTACTTGCCCACGGTGGCCAGCAGCGCGGCCTTGTCGGCGGTAAAGTCGTGGTCGAGCGAGAGCGCTGTGCCAAGGCTGGCAACGGCGACCAGGTCGGCGGGTGCCATCTTCTTGTTGATGTACTCCGTCGCGGATGTCACGGCGCGGTCGATGTCTTCGTCCTGCATGCTGGTCAAGTCGAAGAAGAACACGATCAGGCGGTGGTCGCGCAGTTGCGCGGCGTTTGCGCCCATGGAGCGGTCGAGGATTTGCGCGATGGTGGGCGCGGTGCCGCTTACCGTGGCTTCGTCCAATCGCACAGCGGAGTCGACCGTCTGGAAGTCGAACGAGGTGATCTTCTGCGGCTTGTTGTTTTCGAGGATGGTGAAGTCGCCGGCCTTCAGGTCACGGAGAACGTTGCCGGTCTTCTTATCGCGTGCGACGACGTTGGTCAGCACCAGTTGCGAATCGACACGCAGGGTGAACGTCTGCGACTGGGTGCCCCCCTGCTGCTGGATGACCGTGCCTGTGGACGCGGGCGCTCCCGGTGCGGGTTGCGGTGCCTGTTGTTGCGGCGTGTTGAGTTGGATGGGTGATTGCTGCTGCGCAGCCGGGGGGCTTGGCGCTGCCTGGGCCTGTTCAACTGCAAAGCCAGTGTTATGGATCAGGATAGATGCCACCATGGCGATGCACGCGCACAGGCGGAATGAGGCATGCTTCCTTGAGCCTGCCTTGCTTTCGGAAGGGCACGGCTTCAGCCGTGCCACCGCTGCCTGCAGAGAAGGGGGCTTTAGCCCCTGAGGTCGGCTGTTTACGCCTCGTGGAAAGCTGACCTCGGCGGCTAAAGCCGATTCACTGGCTGAGCTGGTTGGCATGGCTGAAGCCATGCCCTTCCGAAAGAAATCCGTCATCCTGAGCGAAGCGTAGCGGAGCCGAAGGACCTGCTTTCCTGTGAGTTGGCGCAACAGCCGAAAGGAAAGCAGGTCCTTCGACTGCGCACTACTTGCTCCGCTCAGGATGACGGCGATAGATCGCAATGCGCTCGGGATCATGGGTGTACGAAAAAAGGTCTTCATCAGAAGCGGTACCTCGCCTGCAGGCTCAGCTTGCGGGGTGCTGCTGCGCCGGTTACCTGGCCGAAGTTCGACGAGTTCAGCACGGTATTGACACCGCTGTACTGCACGGTGTTGAAGACGTTATTGGCCGTCAGACGCGCCTCAAAGTTCTTCAATTCGCCGAGGTCAACGCTCTTCGACACGGACATGTCGAAGCCCACCACGCCGGGCAGGCGAATGGAGTTGCGTGAGGCCGTGCCATAGTCGCCGCCGGGCTGCACGAAAGCCGCTTTGTTGAACCAGTTGCGCAGCGTTCCCGCGCCTGCAATGGCCTGTGTAAATACGCGGTCCGGCCGCAGGGTGTAGTTATTTCCCGCCGCTGCCTGGGCCACGCTGTTCTGGTACTGCGGTGTGGCATAACTGCCGGTCGCAAAAGTGAAGTCGCCGGAGAGGAAGATGTCGTCCAACGCGCGCGAGATGCGGCCCGTTTTTAGAAAAGCGCGGCCCGGGCCAAAAGGCAATTCGGTAACAAAGTTACCCGTCAGCTTGTGCCGCACATCGAAGGTGCTGTTGCCAAATTCAAGGTCGAGCCGCTGATCGTTCTGCGGCACCGTGTTGTTTCCCGCGCCATTTACAGAACTGGCGTTGTCGATGGAGTGGCCGTACTGGTAGGTCGCGCCCAGACCGATGCCCTTCTGCAGCCGCTTGCGCGCGTTGACGGTCAGGGAGTGAAAGCGCGATTCGCCGATGGAATCCTCATAAATGATGTTGTTCGTATTTCCCGTGGTACCGGCCAGGGAACGGTTGGGCGAACGCCGCATGTCCAGGTTGCCACCCAGTGCATTGTTGTAGCCCACGTTCAACACAACGCCCATGGGTAGCTGGTGCTGGATGTCGAAGTTCATCACCTGCACCAGGCCCAGGCGGTAGTTGCGATTGACCGCAAAGGTGTTCGGCAGGATGCCTGCCTTGTTGCAGTTGAACGCGTTGGTTAGTGTGAAGTTCGATAGGAAGCTGCCGCAACCCTGCTGCGCACTGACGTTATTCTGCGTGATCGCGAACGGTGCCTGGTAGCTGAGCGAATTGGCGAAGTTACTGTACTGGCCCGTGTTGAAGTTGATGCCGTAGCCCGCGCGCACCACGGTGTTCTTTACGAACTTGGGCCGCCACGCCACGCCCACGCGCGGCGACAGCAGCGACCGGTCCGGGTTAATCAGCGATCGAGGGTACGCAACGCCACTGTACTGTCCGCGACCGTCCGGCAGCACCTGCGCATAATTAAGCAGGTTACTGTCCGGGTCCAGGTTCACCAGCCGGTTGTACTTCTCCACCAGCGGCGAAAAGTACTCGTAACGCAGGCCCGTGTTGAGTGTCAGGTTTGGCAGCAGGCGGAAGTCATCTTGCACATAGCCGTCAAAGACCCACTGCCGCAGGTAGATTTTGTTGGTACCCGCCTGGATGTTGCTGGTCTGCGGCGCACCCAGCAGAAAGTCCGCGAAGCTGTTGCCGGTATTGGACTGGTTGGTGCTTGTGCCGGTGGTGCTGGGGAGTTGCGTGTTGAGGCCGGTAAAGACGAACTGGCCGATGCCGTTGGTGCCTGCGATCTGGTCGTTGTGCACGCGCCGGCCGTCGAAGCCGAAGCGGAAGTTATGCTTGCCACGCCGCCAACTGACCACATCGCTCAGGCTGACGGTCGAGCCGAGCCGGTCTGACGGATTGGTCTCACTGACGCTGGCAAAGTTCGTGAACGACAGGAAAGGAACGCCGTTGTAGAGGCCGGGACGGGCCGATGCGGGCCGGGGAATCGCGATGCCCGCCGCGCTGGCCGGGTCCAGCGAGCCGTAAGTGAAGGCATTGGTGGTCATGGCATGCGAGTAATTCCAGCTTGCGGAAAGGTTGTTACTTAGCCGCCCATAGCCGACGGAATAAGTCGCGCTCAGGTTGTGGCCGTCGCTGCTGGTCTTGCCGTCCAGCGTGGGCAGCAGGCCTCGGATGTCGCTGGCCGAATGCGAGTAGGTAAAGTTGGCGCTGACGTTCTGCCGCAGAACCTTGGCCTGCTGCTGGCGATTGCCACCGCCCGCCCGTGTGCCTCCGCCTCCCCCGCCGAAGCCACCGCGCCCGCCGCCACCAAATCCGCCCTGCCCGGCGCTTGCGCCTAATGAGCGCTGGTAGCGGAACGACAGTTG
>CAXUEW010000140.1:0-4772 GCA_964250115.1 uncultured Terriglobus sp. | reverse complement strand
GCCGTGGCGATGCGCTGATAGTTGTACTGGTTTTCCGTGCCCGTGGCACCGGTGCTGCCCACGTTGGGCAGGGGAATGTACTGCAGCAACGCCTGCGCCTGCGGGCTGATCTGCGCGGCCGGAATTACATTGCAGGTCGCGCTTGCCGGATTGGTGCAGTCGCCGTAGGTTTGGCCGGTGCGCGGGTCGTAGAGCGTGACCGGCGTGGTGGCACCGTTGACCGGCGCGGTCAGGCCGTTGAAGTTACCCGCACGCTGCGCCAGGGTTGGTACCGTTCCCTGCGTGTTGAACGGGTTGATGTTGCGGCCGCCGGTCAGGTTCAGGAAAACAACCTGCTTGGTGCTGGGCTTGAACAGGCCCGGAATGTAGGGCGATCCGGTGAACGACAGGCCGTAGCGATTGGTGCTGTAATCCGGCTTGAAGGCGAGGCCGGTAACAGAAAATTGCGTCGCGTCCAGAGCGGAGTTGCCCGCCTGGTAGAAGACGTTGCCATGCACCTGGTTCGGGTTGAAGTTGCGGAAGTTGCCACGGCCACCGCCGGGTCCCCCTCTGCCGCGTGCGGGTCCGCCGCCCATGCCGCCCATGCCCATGCCGCCAGGTCCACCAAAGCCGCCACCGGCCATCATGCCGCCGATCAGTCCGACCACCGCGTTTGCTATGTCGCCTTGTGCGCCGCCGCTGCGCTGCGCATTCGCAATGGCGTCCTGAATGCGTGTACGAACCTCATCCTCGTTGAAGCCTGCAAGGCCGTTGCTTTGGCCGGCCTGGCCGCTGATGGCCACCGAGTCGGAACCGCTGCTGTCCGCTGCGCTCAGACTGCTGTTGGAGGGCAGGGCGGTGCCATCGGTTCCTCCACCGGCGGAAGCAATCTCTGTATTCGCATCGCCGGTGCCGTCGGTTCGCAAGGATTGCAGGCCGCGTACAAGTGCCTGCGTGTTGCCGCCCAGCAGTGCCGCGACGGTGCCTTCCGCGCCTGCCGCGGCGGCGTTGCGTGCGGCCACGCGCGAGGCAAGCTCCAGGTGAAAGGCGGCCGATCCCGTGTGCTGCGTCGCATTCAGCAGCACTTCAGCGGTAGCGGGTGCAAACGCGGCAAACTCCGCGCGCACAACGTACCGGCCATTACGCGGGATCAGCAGTTTGAAGCTGCCGGTGATGTCAGTTGCGGCGGTGTATTTGCGCCCTGTCAGTGTGTTGGTAGCGGTGACGGTCACGCCCGGCAGTAGTACGCCTGCGGGAGCCTTGCCGTTCGCGTCCGCTGCCGTTGCGGACAGGACCGAACCGGAGATGGTGCCGCCCTGCACGTCCGCACTTGCAGTAGCGGAAGGAGCAGTTTGGGTAGCACTTACCGCACCGGGGGCCGGTTGTGCCTGTGGGTCCGATGCGGTCGCTGGTACCTGCGCATGCACCGCTGCGGTGGCTCCTGCAAAGGCCGTGGCAAGCGAGAAGCACCGCAGGGAACGGGAAGCGCGCAAGGAGACTCCATGAACCATATCGGAAGGTGCGTGTTGCTGCATGAAGAGACGCAGAGATGCGCCCGTATGTTTCGCTTCTGCTGTAAATGGCCGCGCTACCGTTCAGATCCAATGCAACGGGTTCTTACCGCGAACAAATTCGCACGATTCGTTGTACGGCGTCATGCAGGCAAACCGTGCCAACTGCCGTCCGCTTGCGGAGTGCAGTAATCTCTCCTCAGTTTTGGAGATTGCTTTGTTTCGTTTGTTGTCTCTTCTGCTGTGTGTCTGCCTTGGCTCCATGGGCGCAGGTGCGCAGACTTTAAATGCCGCGGCAGCGGCAGCGCTAGTCGATGCCGAGCATGCAAAGGGTAGCTTTGACGGCGTGGTGGTCGTGTCGCAGCATGGCAAAGTGCTGCTGGCGAAGGCCGTGGGCGATGCGGACCGGGCACGGAAGCTGACCATGCGGACAGATACCGTCTTCCGGCTTGCGTCGCTGACCAAGCAGTTGACCTCGCTGCTGGTGATGCAGCAGGTTGCGGCGGGCAAGCTCCGGCTGGATCGGCGCGCGGGTGAGGTGCTGCCAACGCTGTCGCCAACTACGGCTCGCGTCACGGTGGAGCAGTTGCTGCAGCACATCTCCGGCCTGCCGAATCCAAGCGAAGGTCCTGAGAACACCATCCCCGCTTTCTACAAGCAGGGCGTCGTCAAGGCTGATTACAACTCGACCACCGCGACAGGCTTCTGCTCCGGCAAGCCGGTGCGCGACCCTGACGTGAAGTTTGAGTACAACAACTGCGACTACATCGTGCTTGGCGCGCTGCTGGAGAAAGTGACCGGCAAGCCCTTTGCGCAGCTAGTGAAAGAAAAGATCACAGAGCCGCTTCAACTGAAGAGCTGGGGCATGTTCGTGGGCGATGGAACCCGCCCCGCAACGGCGAAGGCCTACATGGACAAGGGCGAGCTGGACGAAGCGCAAAACCCCGCCACCTACGGTGCGGCGGGTGCGCTGTACGGCAACGCTCTCGACGTAGCGAAATGGGACACCGCACTGCTGACCAACAAGCTGCTGCCCGCGAATGAAACGGAGCGGATGTTCAGGGGAGAACGGAACCTGGGCGGCGAGGCGCTCGGTTCGTGGAGCTACGATCTGCCCGGTACCGCGCCGAAGCTGCACCTGGTGGAGCGCCAGGGCGACATTGGCTCCACGCGCCTGCTGAACCTGCTGCTGCCGGAGTTCGACGCCAGCATCGTCATCGTCGCGAATACTGAGCGGGCGGACCTGTTCAACACCTACTCCAAGCAGGGCCTCGGCTACGCACTGGTGAAAGCCGCAACCGGTCGCTGAAGACTAGCGGGGAGGCGGGTCAGCCACTCCATCGGATCCAGGTCCACGCCGTGCGCCTCCGACGCCGCCGATGCGCCGCTCCATGACGCGTAGGTCGGCCGGCACAAAGCTGCCGCCCTTCACCGCTCCCGTTCCCGCGACGTTGTCGCCGACCTTGACGTCGGCTAGTGTAATGGCTTCACCGGCGTCGTTCCCGGCAGCATCGGCGTTTGCGCCGCCGCGACGGCCGCCGCCACTACCGTCTGCTCCCATGCCGCCGCCCATCGCACCCATATCCAGTCCGGCAGCCGCCATGGCCTGCGCATTCATGCGACCGCCACGGTGCAGGGAAGTGCTTTCATCCAGCGTGATGACCTGCGACACGCGATCGCTACGCATAACGGTGAGTTGTGTGTCGTTGATCGCGGTGATGCGGCCCACGATGTAGGTCTTGCCCATGTTGGCCCTGGCCTTGGCCACTTCGGCGGCGCTCACGTCCATCAGCATCATGGCGTGCACTTCGTGCTTGTCCGCGTCGGGCATGCCCATGGCCACCACCTCATCGCCCGCCTGGATGGCCGCGATGGTGCCGGGCTGGCTGTCGCGGCGCACGCGGGTGTTGTCCGTGCTGATTACCGTCCACGTCTCGCCCGCTTCGGTCTTCAACACGACGTTGGATCCGCTTACTGCCGTGACCGTGCCGCGAACCCCGCCGCCGCGCCGCCCGCCATACGCGCCGCTGGCACCGGGCCTGCCACCGCCCGCACCGCGCCGTGACTGCACGTCAGGCTGTGACTGTTGGTCGCCGCCGCTGGTGGCGTTTTGTGCGGGCGCAAGTAAAGGCAAAGCAACGACAGAACTGCACAACAAAACGGACACACAACCTAAGCGTTTCACTGGAAACCTCTCGACGGCCCGGGCCGCGTACCTGTGTAGACGTGATCTCCGTACGAAAGACGCGGCGTAACGGCGTCAAACATTTGAGACTGCCTTGCTGCTTCGCACGGCGAAAGCAGAACGCGAAGGTCGCAAAAGTTTCGCAAAGGACGCAGACACCGCTGCTAAGAACGGGCACCGCCGCAATAAATGAGCCCTGGCGCCATAACGAGCCCCGCCGCATAACGAGCCGCTTGTCCTTTGCGTCCTTCGCGTTCTGCTTTTCAGAACGCCACCGTGACCCCTTGGTACACTCGCTCCACTCAGCACAGGAGCACCATGGCCACCACCACGCCGCCGCAACCAGCCTTTCGACCCTTCGTGCCCGCAAACGAAACACGGCCAGAGCTTACCTTTCGCGCGGTGCTGATCGGTGCGCTGTTCGGCATCCTGTTCGGCGCGGTCACGGTGTATGTGGGCCTGCGTGCGGGCTTGACCGTGGCGGCATCCATTCCGATCTCGGTACTGTCGATCTCGATCCTGCGCGTGCTGGGCCGGTCGTCCATTCTTGAGAACAACATCGTCCAGACCACCGGCAACGCAGGGCAGAGCATTGCAAGCGGCGTCATCTTCACGCTGCCTGCGCTGATCTTCCTTGGCTTCGACCTGGAGTACGCGCGCATCTTCGCTCTGGCCCTGTTCGGCGGATGGATCGGCGTGCTGTTCATGATTCCGCTGCGGCGGCAGTTGATCGTGGAAGAGCACGGCACGCTGCTGTACCCCGAAGGCACGGCCTGCGCCGACGTTCTGATGGCGGGCGAGCGCGGCGGCGCGTTTGCGTCCAAGGTCTTCCTTGGGCTCGGCCTGGGATCGCTGTACACGCTGTTCCAGAACGACAACCTGCTGGGCCTGTGGCCTGCCACGCCGACAAAGGACTTCGACCTTGGCGCGCAGCACCTGCTGAAGGGCGGATCGATTCGCGCCGATGCCACGCCGGAGTATCTCGGCGTCGGCTACATCATCGGCATGCGGATTGCGGGCGTTATGTTGGCGGGTGGCGTATTCAGTTGGCTGGTCTTGATGCCGGCGATCTACTTCTTCGGTTCGCACCTGTCCGC
>CAXUEW010000139.1:7869-8749 GCA_964250115.1 uncultured Terriglobus sp. | reverse complement strand
GCTACGGCACTCCCGGTACCGCGTCGCTTGCGATCACTGGAAACATTTCACCGGGAGGCGTCGTAAGCTTTGGGCAACTTGCTTCCGGTCAGACTTCAGCGCGAACGCTTACGATCACCAATCCGGTCACTTCCTCACCCGGAACAGCCCTGACCGTGCGACGAATTCGTTCCGAGTTTCCCTACCGCTCTGCTTCCAATTGCGGCTCTGCTCTCGCGCCCGGCCAAAGCTGCTTGGTCACGATCACCTATGCGCCGCTTTTTCAAGCCGCACCTGGCAGTGGGCAGACGGCAACGCAAGCCGACACGGGCGTGCTTACCATCGAGAGTGATGGCGCAACCGCACCGCAGTTCGTCGATCTTGCTGGATCAGCGACACCTGCTCTCGTCACTTCTCCGAACAACACAGCACCCATCGCAGCATTCACCACATCGCAGGGTTCGCTTACCTTCACCAGCACCGCTGTGGGCACAGCATCCTCCGCGCAGACTGTCACTCTGGTAAACACCGGCACGGCAACGCTCCATGTCACAGGCCCCGTAACTTCCACCAGCTTTCGCGCGACCGGTACCTGTGCCACCCTGCTCCCGGGCGAATCTTGCAATATTGCCGTACAGTACATCCCGCAGAACACTATCCCGGCGCTGGGAGCGCTTGAAGTACAAAGCGATGCCAGTGCATCGCTTGAGTTCGTCTCACTGCTGGGAACGGTGCTCCCTCCGCAGACACCTGCACCAATCCAGTCCATTGCAGTCATGCCGCAATCGCTCGACTTCGGCCGCGTGGCGGTGGGCAGGACAGCATCGTTGTTGGCCACCGTGACCAACACGGGGTCGTTGCCGGTAACGCTTGGGGAGCGTAGCGTCAGCGGCGACAGCAG
>CAXUEW010000139.1:4849-7859 GCA_964250115.1 uncultured Terriglobus sp. | reverse complement strand
GGTACGAGCAACAGCACGCCATGTCCATCGTCAGGCGCAACGCTGGCTGCGGGAGCATCCTGCACGGTCTCGGTCTCTTTCACGCCTGCGGCCACAGGCACGCTGCGGAGCACGTTCTCGATCGCCTCTTCGGCAACATCAGAGCCACTCACACTTGCCCTGTCCGGCGTGGGAACACAGCCGCAGCTTACGGTTGCAGCCGCTTCTATTAGCTTTGGCGATGTCGCCGTGGGCAGCAACGCCACGCAAGGCATCACGTTGATCAACGGCAGCACGCTGCCCATTGACGGCCTGAGCTTCTCTGCAACCACTGGCTTTACGGTTAGCAGCACCTGCGGTATCACCACGGTTAACGCCGCGTCTTCATGCGCGGTCAACGTGACTTTTGCACCGTTTGCCGCAGGCATTGTCACGGGGCTGCTGACGATCGCCAGCACCGATCCGGCGTCGCCGCTGACTGTGCCTCTGAGCGGCAATGCCGTTCAGTCAAGCGGCGCCCCCTCATCCACGCTCACCGCCACGCCCGCATCACTCAACTTCGGCGGCGTCGCTGTCGGCAACAGTACGACGCTATCGTTCACGCTTGCGAATGGCAGCGCGGTTCCCGCCACCGGGCTTCTATTCAACGTGACCAGCGGATTTGCCGTCGCAAGCGGATGCGGGACAGTCCTGAACGCCTATTCGACCTGCCCGGTGCTGGTGACATTTTCACCAACCGGCACAGGCATCGCCGCTGGTTCCGTCATGGTGCAAAGCTCCGCCACCACGCTGACGGTTGCGCTCACAGGCACCGGTACCCTGCTGCCGCCACAGCTTTCACTTACACCGAATTCGCTGAACTTTGGCAGCCTGCCGGTTGGGGGCAGCAGCACGTTGACGACGACGCTGCTCAACACCAGCGGCACAGCCGTCACCCGTATCGACATCGCGGCGACTGCCGGATTCGCAACAACCACCGGCTGCGGTTCCACCCTTGCGCCTGGTTCCTCATGCCCCCTCTCTGTGTCTTTCGCACCATCGATTGCCGGAGTCTCAACCGGGCTGTTGACAGTCAGCAGCTCCGATTCATCGTCACCCCTGACCGCTTCCTTGGTAGGAGCGGGGACCATCAACGGCATAGGCAATAGCAGCTTTTCGTTGACGGTGAATGGGGGCTCGACCGCAAGCGCCACGGTGCAGACCGGCCTGCCCGCCAGTTTTTCCCTGGCAATCACACCGACGGGAGGCTACACCGGCACGGTCGCCCTTACCTGCACAGCAGACACGCCCGTAGCGTACGCCGCCTGCTCCCTGGTGCCGCCTTCGGTGGTCCTGGCAGGGGCAACACAGACCTCAGTGGCAACGATTAGCACGGTATCCGCAGTCAATGTCAGCGCATCCTTTGCACCGCAACAACGCCTGAATGTGATCTGGTGCATGTCGCCTGCGCTGCTGCTCCTGCTCCCACGCAAGAAGCGGCCCGCTATGTTGCTGATGATGTTGTTGAGCCTGCTCGCAGTCACGGGAGGTTGCGGCAGCGGCGGGGACCGTCGCATTCGGTATGTCGCCCCGGGTACCTACAGCTTCCACGTCACGGCGACGTCGACCAGCGGCACGAATATCTCGCAGACTGTCGCAATCCATCTCACAGTGACGCCGAGATAGTCTGCGCTACCCCACCCGGGCGATTGCCATGGCAACCTGTTCGACAATCTCAACGCCAAAACCCTGCAGGGCTGGCACGTGTGTCGGACGTGTTACCAGCAGCCGAACCCGCCGGACGCCCAGATCGCTCAGTATCTGGCCCCCGATGCCCGTCTGCCGCAGTGTTTGCTGCTGGTCAGAAGCTGCGGGGCGGTGCAGGATCATGCGTGACGGTGTCAGCGACCGGTCCATGCCGAATCCCCGGCTGCCGTTGTGCAGATAAACCAGAGCGCCGCGACCCGCTTCCGCAATAGCGCGAAGACCGTTTTCAACACCCAGGCGCGACTCACCGCGGTCGTGCGAAAAGATGCCGCCGGCAAGACTGTGCGTCTGCACACGAACTAGCACCGGTGAAGTGCCGCCAGCCTCGCTCACATCGCCCATCACAAGCGCCAGGTGGCTTTCACCTTCCTCCACGTCGCTCTCATAGGCGATGGTGCGGAACTCGCCCCATGGCGTTTGCAGAACTGTCTCCGCCGCGCGATGGATGTATCGCTCATGCTGCAGGCGATGGCGGATTAGTTCCGCAACTGTCAGCATACTCAGGCCGTGCAAATGGCAGAACTTCACCAGGTCCGGCACGCGCGCCATGGACCCATCATCGTTCATGATTTCGCAGATGACGCCCGCTGGGATCATGCCGCCCATCCGCGCCAGGTCCACGGACGCTTCCGTCTGCCCAGCCCGCACCAGGACGCCTCCCTTGCGGGCGCGCAGGGGAAAGACATGTCCAGGCCGCGCCAGATCCGCAGCCGTTCTGCCCGGGCTTACCGCTGTCAGGATGGTGTGCGCGCGATCTGCCGCGGAGATGCCGGTGGTGACGCCTTCACGAGCCTCAATGCTCTCGGTGAAAGCCGTGCCGAACCGCGACGTGTTCTCTGACGCCATGGGCGGGAGGCGCAGGTAGTCGGCCCGCTCCTCGGTAAGCGTCAGGCAGATCAGGCCTCGTCCATGCTTCGCCATAAAGTTGATGGCTTCCGGCGTGACGTGTTCCGCGGCAAGTGTCAGGTCACCTTCGTTTTCGCGGTCTTCATCATCGACTACCACGATCATGCGGCCTGCGGCAAACTGCCGCAGTGCTTCCGGCACATCGATAAAGGGGCTTTCAGGCATACAGGTAAACTCCAGGGCCACTTACTGGATGATCCGGAAGATGCAAAAGGTCCGCGCTATGCGGACCTTTGCGAAGGTTCGACCTCTGTTACAGAGTCGATTCGATCTCGAAGCCCCAGGCTTCCAGGAGCGCCTCTGGGATGTACTTCGAATTTTTGTTGCGGCGCGCCCACTCGCGCAGCCGTGTAGAGCGGATGTACTGGTCCGGCGTCAG
>CAXUEW010000139.1:2161-4839 GCA_964250115.1 uncultured Terriglobus sp. | reverse complement strand
CAGCTCGAACGATGTAACGGTGGGCACCACCGGGCCGATCGGCTCCGGCTTGCCCCAGTTCGGATTTCCGCGACGCTTTGCCATATCTGCTCCTCGTCTCTCCGCCTTATTAAGGAGGCGTGACTTTCTGGGCTAACAACTTAGTTTAGCGCATTCCCGGCTTTCTGAAAGCTTGCCAACCCTGTCCGGCCGTTGTTCAGACCGGTCGCACAGTACTGAAATGGCAAGTCGGTCACTTTGCTGGGAACCTGCGAGTGGGCATCCAAGTTCGGCTGCGCACACGTCTTACCAGTGTTCGCTACGTCAAGAAAAATCAGAGGCAGTCAGCATGAGCATCTCCAAATGCATGGAGTTGGAAGACCAATCCGGTGCGGAGCCAACCGCACCTGCGGCGAGGCAAGCGTGGGAAGTCAGCCGGCGCACCTTCCTCCAGTCAGCTACGGCACTTGGCGCGGGCATGGCCAGCGGCATTGCAGCCTCTCAGGCTGAAGCGCAGGGCGCAACTCCTTCGGCGGCAAAAACAAAATCCGTCACACTGAACATCAACGGGCAGGATCACACCCTTGTGCTGGATACGCGCACCAGCCTGCTGGATGCCCTGCGCGATCACCTGGACCTGACCGGATCGAAGAAGGGCTGCGACCACGGCCAGTGCGGTGCCTGCACCGTCCTGATCGAAGGTCGGCGCGTCAACAGTTGTCTGCTGCTGGCCGTTTCCGCAGAAGGCGACAAGATCACCACCATTGAAGGCCTTGCGCATGGCGAAGAGCTTTCGCCCATCCAGGCGGCGTTTCTTGAGCATGACGCCTACCAGTGCGGCTACTGCACCCCCGGCCAGATCTGCTCCGCCACTGCGCTGTTCGACGAGATGAAGCAGGGACAGGCATCCGTCGTCTCATTTGAGAACGGCACGCAGGACGCACCGGAGCTGACCGACCATGAAATCCGTGAGCGCATGAGCGGCAACATCTGCCGCTGCGGCGCCTACCCCAACATCGTCCAGGCCGTTCGCGCGGTCGCAAGGCAGGTGAACCTGTGAATCCTTTTGCCTATGAACGGGCGGGCGCGCCGGAAGCGGCCATCCATTCCCTCGCCGCAAACAAGGGCGCAAAGCTGCTTGGCGGCGGCACGAACCTTGTGGATCTGATGAAGCAGAACGTCGAGCAGCCCACTACGCTGATCGACATTACACGGCTGCAGGCGCTCGCGGAGATCACACCTGCGGAAGGTGGACACCGTATCGGCGCGATGGTTCGCAACAGCGATCTGGCCAACACGGCGGACGTCCGCAAGACCTATCCGCTGCTGTCGCATGCGCTGCTGGCAGGCGCTTCCGCACAGTTGCGGAACCTGGCGACGACCGGCGGCAACCTGATGCAGCGCACCCGCTGCTACTACTTCTACGACCCGGCGCTGCCCGCCTGCAACAAGCGCGTTCCGGGTTCCGGCTGCGGTGCCATCAAGGGCTTCAACCGCATCCACGCGGTGCTGGGACAGACGGACAACGGTCCCACCGATGCACACACCTGCATCGCCACCAACCCGTCCGACATGAACGTCGCCATGGCCGCCCTGGATGCGCACGTTGAAATCAGCGGCCCAAAGGGCAGGAAGACCATGCCGGTACGTGAGTTCCACCGCCTGGTGGGTAAAACACCGGAACTGGACACCAATCTGCAGCACGACGAGCTGATTACAGGCGTCCACCTGCCCGCAGCAGCCGCGAAGTTCGCCGCGCACAGCTACTACCTGAAGGCACGTGACCGCCAGAGCTACGCCTTTGCGCTGGTGTCGGTCGCGGCCGGCCTGGAACTGGACGGCACCACCATCAAGTCGGTTGCTTTCGCATTAGGCGGCGTCGCCCACAAGCCGTGGACCAGCAAAGCAGCCGAGCAGGCCATGATCGGCGAGCCCGCTAACGAAGCGACTTACAAGGCTGCAGCCGAAGCCGCCATGCAGGGCGCAAAGGGCTACGAACACAACGCCTTCAAGATCGAACTGGCAAAGCAGTGCATCGTGCGCGCCTTCACGCTGGCCGCGCTTGGCACAGCCCGTGCCGCAGAAGGAGCAGCAGCATGATCGAACTGCAGGAAGAGCAGAAGCCCGTGGGCAACGGCAAGGAAATGCCGTACCGCTATGACGGCAAGTTAAAGGTGCTGGGCAAGGTCAAATATGCGGCCGAGTTCATGGACGAGTTCAAGGGTAAAGGCATGCTCTACGCCTACCTGGTCACGTCTTCGGTTGCATCCGGCGAAATTGTATCGATGGACACCACGGCTGCCGATCGGGCATCAGGAGTGGTGAAGATCCTGACACCTTTCAACGCGCCGAAGCTGCCCATCGTAGCGCCTCAGCCACCCGCGGTACGCAAGCTTTCGCTACTGCAGGATCGCAACGTGTACTACAACAACGAGCCCATCGGCATCGTCGTCGCAAAGTCGCAGGTGGAAGCCGCGCACGCGGCCAGCCTGATCAAGGTGCGTTACAAACAGGTGCCCGCGAAGCTGGATTTCGATCACCGTCTTGACGAGGCGCGTCTGCCGAAACGTGGCAACGCGCCGGCAGTTCGCAAGCCAGGCGAGGAAGAGGCAGCCTGGGCCAAAGCAACCACCGTCATAGAGCACACGTACACGACGCCGCTGCAGACGCATAACCCAATGGAGCCGCACGCAACCATC
>CAXUEW010000139.1:253-2151 GCA_964250115.1 uncultured Terriglobus sp. | reverse complement strand
ACCATCGCCTCGTGGGAAAGCGAGAAGCTGACCGTCTACGACGCGACGCAGTACATCTCGGGCGACAGGCAGACACTGGCGAAGCACTTTTCCTTGCCGCTGGACAATGTGCACGTGCTCGACCCGTATGTGGGCGGCGGCTTTGGATCAAAGGGTTCCACCTGGTCCCATGTCATTCTGTGCGCTATGGCTGCAAAGGTTGCCGGTGCCCCGGTGCGCCTTGCGGTGGAGCGGGCACAGATGTTCGGTCCGGTTGGCGGCCGTCCGAAGACTGTGCAGAAGATCAAGCTGGGCACAGACTCCAGCGGCAAGCTGGTCGCCATGAGCCACAACGTCATTCTGCCGGCATCCGTCATGGAAGACTTCTTGGAGTCCGCGGCAAAAGTGACCACCATGCTGTACAAGTGCGACAGCATTGAGACCTCGCACAAGATGGTCGACATGAACATCGGCGTGCAGACCTTCCAGCGAGCACCCGGCGAAAGCGTCGGCACCACGGCGCTTGAGTCTGCCATGGACGAACTCGCAGAAAAACTCAAGATGGACCCGCTGCAACTCCGCCTGCTGAATTATGCCGAGCGCGATCCCGGCGAGCAGCGGGAGTGGACCTCAAAGAACCTGCGTGCAGCCTACACCGACGCGGCGGAACGCTTCGGCTGGTCCAAACGAAACGTGACGCCGGGACAGCTTCGCGAAGGCAACAAACACATCGGCCACGGCATGGCGACCGCAACCTATCCGGCGAATCGGGCCGCTGCGCAGGCAACGGTGCGGCTCATGCCGAATGGGCGCATCTTCGTCGGCAGCGGAACGCAGGACCTCGGCACCGGCATGTACACCATGATGGCGCAGACCGTTATGCAGGAGCTTGACGTGCCGTGGGAGTCGGTCGATGCGAAGCTGGGTGATTCTTCCCTGCCGAAGGCTCCTGTTTCGGGCGGCTCAATGTCCACTGCCTCCGTCGGTCCGGCGATCAAAGATGCCTGCGCTCAGCTTTTGTTGAAGTTGGCGAACATGGCCATCGATGACCCGACATCGCAGCTCTACAACGCAAAGGCGCAGGATGTGGTCGCAAAAGGCGGCATGCTGCAGTTGAAGAGCACGCCGTCCCGTGCTGAGGCGTTGTCACTTTCCGTCGGTCGCAACAAGGGGCAGGCCATTGAAGCCAGCGGCTCTGCAGAACCAAGCCAGGAGGCTGAGAGGTCTTTGTCAGCGCATTCCTGGGGCGCGGTCTTTGCCGAAGTAGCCGTGGATGACAGCACGCACATGGTTGAAGTTCGCCGCGTCGTGGCAACCTATGACATCGGTAAGCTGCTGAACAAGAAGACCGGCGTGTCGCAACTGGAAGGCGGCATCGTGTGGGGCATTGGCACCGCACTTACCGAGGAGACAGTCCTCGACAACACCTACGGCCGCATCGTCAACAACAACCTGGCGGAGTACCACGTACCGGTCAACGCCGACACCCGGAAGATTGAAGTTGCAGTCATCGATACGCCCGACACCAAATTCAGCCCCCAGGGCGCGCGTGGCGTAGGCGAGATCGGCATCACGGGTATCGCGGGAGCCATTGCAAACGCCATCTACAACGCAACCGGCAAGCGCGTGCGCGACTTCCCGATCACGCCAGACAAGATCATGATGGCGTAGTTCTTCCTGTGGCAAGGCGGCGGCACCAGTCAGAGTGCCGCCATACTTTTTGCACTGGCATAAGGCGAACGCCATGCGAAAATCGTGTGAGACCCATGGCCTTGCCCGACCTCCAGGAATTACTGCGCGATACCTTCGGCTTCCCCGCCTTCCGCGCCAGCCAGCAGGCCGTCTGCGAGGCTGCGGTCGGGGGGCGTGATGTCCTGCTGGTGATGCCGACGGCCGCGGGCAAAAGACAGTGCTAACAA
>CAXUEW010000139.1:0-243 GCA_964250115.1 uncultured Terriglobus sp. | reverse complement strand
TACCAGTTGCCGGCTCTTGCACGTGGCGGTACGGCACTCGTCATCTCCCCACTGATCGCGCTCATGGACGATCAGGCGCAGAAGCTTACGTCCCTGGGGCTGCGTGTGGGGCGCATCCATTCGGGCCTGGATCGTGAGCACAGCCGGCAGGTCTGCCGAGAGTACCTCGACGGCACACTGCAATTTCTATTCATTGCGCCGCAGCGCTTTCGTGTACCCGGCTTTGGAGCCATGCTGGCCAAG
>CAXUEW010000138.1:4863-8786 GCA_964250115.1 uncultured Terriglobus sp. | reverse complement strand
GCGCGTTCGGTGTGCCCTGGCCGTAGCTCTCGGCACCTGCTGCCATCTGCCGGAACTGCGCCACAAAGTAGCCGGAGAAGTGCGGCAACGCAGACGGCCCCAGGTTGCGGTCGATGCGGTCCGGGTTGGTGCCGCTGATCTCGTTGCGTGCCTTGTCGAAGCCGGCAGCGCCGTTAATGCCTGGGCGTGACGCCTCCAGCAGGATGCGGGGCGCAGTGCCAGCCGGGAAGGTGAAGCGCAGGTACGCGCAGCGCTCGGTCGCGGTCATCTCCGCGTGGATGGCCTTGCCGCCCGGCAGCTTCAGGTCGACCGCGTAGAAGTCAGGATGCGAGATCTCGCTGCTGTGATCGAACGGCAGAGCGCGCGTCTCCGGCGTCGTCTTGAGAGGACCGGCCTCGGGCACCAGTGTCACGTAGCCGAAGTCGCCCATCCAGATGGCGGGCTGGTGCGTGCCCATGAAGCCCTGGATCGTCTTGTCGCCGTACTCATATGAGGTGACGCTGAGCTTGTTCTGGCGCGTCTGCGGGGTCCAGTTCGTCATGCCAAAGGGTGCGGTGACGAAGGGCATGGTGCCGCCGTAGCCGATCTTGCCGCTGCCCGTGCCAATTAGCGGGTTGACGGTGTCGACTGCATCCTGCGCACACGCCAAACTAGATAAAGAGCTGAGAAGCAGAACCATCCAAACCAAACGCACAGGAGAACGAAACATGGCCGAACCATACAGCCGCCGCGCAATCACTCGCAATCCGGTGTGGTGAATCTTTTACTTCGATATCGAATCAATGTCTGATGGAGGGCAACATGAAACCCATTGTTGGTCTGCACCATGTCACCGCCATCGCATCGGACCCGCAGCGCAATCTGGATTTCTACACCGATGTGCTGGGCCTGCGATTTGTGAAGCGCACCGTCAACTTCGATGACCCCGGGACGTACCACTTCTACTTTGGCGATGACGCCGGTTCACCCGGCACCATCCTCACGTTCTTCCCGTGGCCGGGCGCAAGCCGCGGCCTGGCGGGTGCAGGTGAGGTGACACACACGGCCTTCTCCGTGCCAATGTCGTCCATTGCGTACTGGGAACAGCGCTTGCAGAGCAAGGGCGTGCTGGTGGAGCACACGGGAAAACGCTTCGACGAAGACGTGTTGACCCTGGCCGACCCTGACGGCATGAAGCTTGAGCTTGTGGGCCATGCCGATGCACCGTCAGCGACAAACGTGCCGCGCTTCGCCGATGTGCCGTCGCAGCATGCGATCCGCGGCTTCTTTGGCGTGACCATGCTGCAACGCGACGCGAAAGCTACCGAAGAAACGCTGGCCTGGATGGGCTTCCACAAGATCGGCGAACAGGGCAATCGCCTGCGCTTTGCAGCACCGGACGGCAGCGTGCTGGGTAATCACATCGATGTGGTTGTGGACGCAAACGCAGGCTATGGGCGCAACGGTGCGGGCTCCGTCCACCACATCGCCTTCCGCACGCCAGACGATGATTCGCAGCTTGCGTGGCGTGAAGTGATCGCGCAGCATCTGGACGTAACTACCGTGCAGGATCGTGACTACTTCCATTCAATTTACTTCCGCGAGCCGGGCGGCGTCTTGTTCGAGATGGCGACGGACACGCCCGGCTTTGCGACGGACGAGCCGATCGAGTCGTTGGGCGAAGCTCTGCGCATCCCAACGTGGCTGGAGCCGCAGCGTGCCCGCCTTGAGCAGCGCCTGGCACCGTTGACGCTGAAGAAGGCGGTGCCGGCATGAGCAATCTCACCGTCGAAGATCCGCATGCGGCGGGCGAACTGCTGCATGCGGGCGAATCGCTTGAAGCTGCGCGTGGAGCGGTCATCCTTTTGCATGGCCGTGGCGGATCGGCGGCAGATATCCTGTCGCTTGCGGAGCCGCTGCATCTGCCGGGCGTTGCATATGTGGCTCCAGAGGCTGCGGGGCACACGTGGTATCCCGAATCGTTTCTGGCCCCGCGCCAGCGGAACGAGCCATGGCTAAGCTCTGCCCTAAAGCGCGTCGAACAGACGGTCCGCGCGATGGAGGCGGTAGGTCTGACGCGCGACAGGATCGTGCTGTGCGGGTTTTCGCAGGGAGCCTGCCTTTCGACAGAGTTCGTGGCGTCTCACCCCGCGCGATACGCAGGCCTGATTGCGTTTACGGGTGGGCTGGTCGGTCCCGCAGGCAGCAATCTGGAGCATGACGGCGATCTGGCCGGAACGCCCGCGCTGCTGAGCAGCGGCGACCCAGATCCGCATGTGCCGTGGTCCCGCGTGCAGGGGAGCGCGGACGAACTCACGCGCATGGGCGCGCAGGTGACGACGCGGAGATTTCCAGGGCGTCCACACAGCATTTCACCGGACGAGATATCAGACGCGCGCACGCTGCTGGAGCAGGCCTTCCGCTAAGCTGTTCACTACCGAAAGGCAAAAGGGTATTGCACCCATGGGTGACTTAGCCAAAGAAAGACAGGGTGTAACCGCCGCCGCCCCGCCCAGCGCGGCGAGCCTTTGGCTGGTGATGATGAAGGCTTACCGCTCCATGCAGACGTATGTGGAACACACACTTGTAAAGATGGGCATCGGCCTAAGCGACTTCATGATCCTGGAAGTGTTGCTGCACAAGGGACCCATGAGCATGTCTCAGATCGGCGAGAAAGTGCTGCTTGCCAACCCGTCAATGACGGCTGCCGTTGACCGGCTTGAAAAGCTCAACTTGGTCACACGGCAACTAGCTGGAGGTGACCGCCGCGTACGCACCGTCGATCTAACGCCGCAGGGACGCAGGTTGATTCGTAAGATCTACGGCCAGCACGAACGCGATCTGGAGAGCGTGATGAGAGAAGTGCTTCCATGCCAGCGGGCAGAACTGCGGGCGGCGCTGAAGTGCATCGGTCTGGCCGCGAAAGCAAAGACCATCTCTCTTTAGCCCTCTTGGCTTGAGATTGCCTATGTCCATCACTCATGACCTAGGCCGTATCCACCTATAGTTTCCCAGAGTGTCATGCTGAGTGCATTGCAGATCGTACTTGCGGCTTTAGCCGCCGAGATAGCTGGAGCGGATCCTAACGGAGGTGGCTTTAGCTGCCGAGAGTCGATCTAAGCGGCTAAAGCCGCGTTTCCAGACTGACCCTGTTCCTATCTCGGCGGCTAAAGCCGCAAAACAAGTACTAAAGAGCTATATCAAGTACTAAAGACCTATATGTGGATACGCCCTAACGTTCGTCATCCTGAGTGGAGCGCAGCGTAGTCGAAGGACCTGCTTTCCTTCGGAGTAGTACAACCGCCTGAAGAAAGCAGGTCCTTCGACTCCGCACTGCGTGCTTCACTCAGGATGACGAGAGGAAAGGCATAGCGTGCTCCGCTCAAGATGACGAACTGTGGGGAAGTACTCTTCTCAGGATGACAAGATGACGGGCGGTGGCAAGCACTGTGTAGTCCGCTCAGGATGACAGGTGAATAGGCGCTGCATGGCCGGTCAGGACAGCGGCGTAAGTGGCTTGCTGCGCACGCGCTTGTAGAACGGCGTGGGCACGACTTTGGCCTTGACCAGCGCTCCGCGAATCTCCACGGCGACAATGTTGTCCAGGGTGGCTTCTTCCGGCGGTACAAAGGACATGGCAATGTTCTTCTTCAACGTGGGCGAGGGCGATCCGCTGGTTACCACCCCGATCAGTTCGCCTTCGAGCGTACGGACGGGGTAGGCGTCGCGCGCAATGCCGCGGTCGATCATCTCCAGGCCCACCAGCTTGCGCTTCGGCTGCGTGGTGCTGGCCTGCAGCAGGGCTGCCTTGCCTACGAAATCGGCGGCTTTGTCCAGCTTGCAGTAGCGGCCCAGGCCAGCTTCAAAGACGTTGATCTCATCAGAAATTTCATGGCCGTAGAGCGCCATGCTCGCTTCCAGCCGCAGCGTATTGCGCGCGCCGA
>CAXUEW010000138.1:3324-4853 GCA_964250115.1 uncultured Terriglobus sp. | reverse complement strand
AAATCTCGAAGCCGTCTTCGCCGGTGTAGCCGGTGCGCGCGATCAGCACGTTGTAAAAACCCGCGACCTTGCCCCACGTGAACCAGTAATTCTTGATCGAGGACAGGTCGGTATCGGTCAGCTTCTGCAGGGTTTCCGCCGCGCGGGGGCCCTGGATGGCAATCTGCGTGTACATGTCGCTGTAGTCGTTGATGTGGACGGCAGGCATCTGGCCGATGGTCCTTCGCACCCACTGAATGTCTTTTTCGCGGGTGCCGGCGTTAATGACGATCAGGTAATCGTTGTCGCTCAGCTTGTGCAGAACCACGTCGTCGACAAAGGTGCCTTCGGGCGTCAGCATGGCACTGTAATGTGCCTGGCCGATCTGCAGCTTGCTTGCATCGTTCATCAGCAGGCGCTGCACAGCGTCCAGCGAACCGGGTCCGCGCAGCTGGATGCAGCCCATGTGCGACACGTCAAAGACGCCGACGGCAGTGCGCACGGCATTGTGTTCCGCGATCAGGCTGCTGTACTCAACCGGCATCTCCCAGCCGCCAAAATCAACCATCTTTGCACCGAGCGACTTGTGTGTGGCAAAAAGGGCGGTGCGGCGTAGTGCTGTATGGCTGTCGTTCATTTTCCTGCCTGCTCGTAAACTTTGGCCGGTATGCAGAAAGCACACGCGACCCACACTTTGATGGTATCGTGAGCGTGTTTTGGCGCATCGTATCCGCGTGTGCCGATACTAACTCCTAAATCCCTGTTGTTAACCGTGTGCTCTGCGGCTCTGCTGCCCTGCGTTGTACCGGCGCAGACGGCGGACCGGTCTGCGGCACCGCCCGGTCCGGCGACTGCTGCACCGGCAGCGCACACCGGCACCTATTCGGTTTCAAATGGCGAGCTGATCGTAGCGCCAGGCCTCCGCATTCCGAACGGCAATGTGCCGTGGGCACTGGATGTGATTGATGGCAAACAGGTGCTTGTGCCCGTTCACCACGCTGCGCTGGCGCAGTCTGCCGGTGCAGCCGGAACGCTGGAAGGCGCTGCGTCTCATACGGCCCTGCATTCGGCGTCACCTGTTTTCTTCGTCCACAGTAGTGACCGGACAGAAAACACGGGCGATGCTGGCCGGGGAACGCCCACCGGGTGGGCACTGCTGGCGGCTGTGTCGACTGGCTCCAGCCGCACGATTGAACGCGTGAAGTTCTCTGACGTAAGCGCTGGAACCGTTTGTTCCGGCCCGGTTGTATGTACTCTGGCAGAGACGCTGCCGGAGGGTTGGCTGCGCCTGACGCCGCGCTCTCCGCTCCCGGCGGGGGAGTATGCCTTGGTTCCGGTGCCGCGCGCCACGACCTCCTTGTCCCCGTTGGCTTACGACTTTACGGTTGGCGCAGATACCGCCACACCAAAAGACGCAGTAGTTCCGGGCCAGAACCTGGATGCGCCCGCCTCCGGCAAAAAGAAAAAGCATTAGGCGGTTTTGCCGCCGGAATGAGTCATGGACCTGCCAGGAGCGCTGCTTCATCGCCGGGACGGGGAATCTCAGTGGC
>CAXUEW010000138.1:0-3314 GCA_964250115.1 uncultured Terriglobus sp. | reverse complement strand
ATTGGTTTCTATCTCAGCGGCTGAAGCCGCCGCAACGCCTGCAATGCTAGCGCGCACGCCGCCGGGCCCGTGCAAAGCTGCTGATTGAGAAGTACGCGAAGAGCAGCCCGAGCAAGCAGAATGCCGCAAACCGGTTGCGATCGCCAGGGATGCCGCTGTAGAGTGCTGCTCGTGTATGCCATACACCTGCTCCGAAGGACAGGGCGAACAGCGCGAAGAAGCTGCCAGTCAACTCATGCCAAAGGGCTCGCGACGCCTGCTTGAGCGGGCTTGTCACCCCAGCGCCTGCTGCACGGGCCGCCGGTAGAAGCGCTGAAGGAAGTGAAATCAGCGGTACGCGGAGAGCCGTGCGTTGGCCGTTGGCCGGCACTGATGGCGGCGTGGTGCTTCGAGGAGCAGACGGCTGAACGGTACCCGGCGCACGACCTCGTCCTCGGTCCGGTGCAGATGCGGTTGCCGCGTCCACAGCCTCCAGCGCCGTTCGCGCGGCAAGGCGAGCTCCCTTGCCAAGCGCCCTCCCAAAACGGACTCTATCCATGCTGCCATTCTACGGCTCCCGGTGGCACGTGTTGGGGGTGCGAAAGCCTGTTGACCACAAATTGCATCAGAAACGTATTGCCTGAAAAGGCGCACATTCTTTGGGAGATAAGCAGGCATGAAGAGCTGGATGTGGATGGTAGGCGGCATTTGTGCGGCAGCCGCTGGATGGATCGTGTGGGGTCCGAAACGCGTGGAGCCGGTAAGGGAACTGGCGCACCAACTTGAAACGGCCTGGGCTGATCACCATACGCGGGTGTGACAAAGGGTTTGCGGTCCGGGGTCATGCCCGGTAAGGTAAGGTGTGCCGCTGGTACTTCCGCAGGCAGCATCAGGGATATGCGCTCGGCCAGGCAAATGGTAGGGCAGGAGGGGCGGCCTTGGATAAAAGAATTAACCCACGCATCAAGGAGCTGATTCAGCAACTGGGCGAGGCAATCCATGAATCCGTTTCGGATTCCGATCAGATTTCCGGCGTCGTTCGAGAAATTCGCGAAGAGGGCTTTGACGTGCTGTTGATGCTGGAAGCGACCATCGGACTGAACAAGGTCGATTCCGAGACAGAGGAAACAGAAGATGAGGAAACGGGCGAGCCTTTTACGCGGCACGACGTAAGCTTTCTGAAATCGTTACGCATCTCCCTGCCCGAGGATGCCTCGGACGAGGCGACCGGCAGCGAAGAGCAAGGATCATAAGTCGTTACCCGGCGAAAGTTTCCTCTTTCCAGATTCTTAGCATCCAATCGGCGTTGTCGCGGCTACACTCGCTGACAGCGTCGATTTTGCTTTGCTGGGGAACTTGGATGAAAGACACATTAGGAGTGCTGCTGGCGGGCGGTGCCGGCGAACGGTTGTTCCCACTGACCAAAGAACGGGCAAAACCTGCCGTTCCTTTTGCGGGCCAGTACCGCATCATCGATATCACCCTGTCGAACTGCATCAACAGCGACCTTCGCAAGGTCTACATCATGACGCAGTACAAGGCGCTGAGCCTGAACCGCCACATTCGCGAGGGCTGGGGCCCGGTGGTCGCGAATGAACTGGGCGAGTTCATCGAGATTCTGCCGCCCATGCAGCGCGTCAACCGCAACTGGTACCAGGGCACGGCCGACGCGGTCTACCAGAATATCTATTCCATTGGTTCGGAAGAGCCGAAGTTTGTCATCATCCTTTCCGGCGACCACATCTACAAGATGAACTATGCCCTGATGATGGACCAGCACTGCCGTAGCGGTGCCGCCTGCACGATTGCCACGCTGCCGGTCGACCCGGGCGAGGTTGCCGGATTCGGCGTGGTTGAAGTCGACAAAAATGCCGAGGTGATTGGCTTCCAGGAAAAGCCGAAAACCACGGATAAGCGGTCACCCTTCAACCCTGATAAGGTCGATGCGTCCATGGGCATTTACATCTTCAACACGGATGTGCTGCTGCCGGAACTGATGGCCGATGCAGAGGACCCGGAGTCGAAGCACGACTTTGGCCACAACATCCTGCCAAAGCTGCTGGGCCGCTACAAGGTTTCCGCCTTCAACTTTGTCGATGAGAATCGCAAGGAAGCGCTGTACTGGCGCGACGTGGGTACGCTGGACGCGTATTACGAGGCCAACCTGGACATTGCGTCCGTCTCGCCCACCTTCAACCTGTATGACAAGGACTGGCCCATGCGGACCCGGCCAACGCAATACCCTCCTGCCAAGTTTGTCTTTGGCGAGATGGGGCGTACCGGCATGGCGATCAACTCGGTCGTTTCACCAGGCTGTGTCATCTCGGGTTCGGCGGTGCGGCAGAGCGTGCTTTCGCAGGATGTGCGTGTCAACTCGTACTCGGACATCGACTCGTCGGTGATTTTTACCCACGTGAACATCGGCCGCCACTGCCGCATTAAGCGGGCCATCATCGATCGCGATGTACACATTCCAGACGGTACCGTGATCGGGTACGACGCCGTGGAGGATCGCAAGAAATACCACGTGACGCCCAGCGGCCTAACCGTTGTGACGCGCGACATCTCGCCGTATGAGAACCCGGTTTCGCCGGAGTTCATGCAGACGATGTAGAGGTAAAGGCAGAACGCTAAGGCCGCAAAGTGCTCGCTAAAGCCGCAAAGTTTGCGAAGCCGCACAATACTGCAAAGCTGAGAGGATGCTTCGCGACCTTAGCGCAACCTTCGCGACCTTTGCGTTCTGCTTTTCTATATGTGACCCGGTCCGGTGCTATCGTTCGCCGAACCGATAGATCACGCCGCCAGAGACGTACACGAACTCTCGCAATTCCGTGCCGAAGTGTTCAAACACGATTTCAGGAGATAGCCGGATTGCCACTCGCGCAGAGCGGTTGAAATCCAGGCTGGCACCCGCCACGCCCATTGCCGAGGTGCGGTTGCTGTACAGGCCGGTGGCGTTCGTGAACGTGCCGGCAGGCAGCCCGGGATTGCTGTGATCGAACGTGCCGTGGGTCGCACCACCCAAGGCGTGAAAGTTCAACCCATAGTGCTGGTTGCCCACCCAGTGATACTGCAGACCGCCCATGCCAATAAACTGCGTCACCAGTGGCCGCGTCTGAACTCGCGGGTTGGTAGCTTGCCCGGCGGGCAGCACGGGCGTAGTCCCGGCCGTGTAGCGGGCGTCGGCTGCGATGCCGAATTTGGGCGTCAGCCAGTAGGTGGCCATGATCTCGCCGCCCGCCATGTTGTAGCGCTTTGGCAGGTTCTGGCCAGCCTGGCCGTTCATGAAGTTGATGCCGCCGTACACCTCGTACTTCTCGGTGTAGGTAACCGGT
>CAXUEW010000137.1:0-8818 GCA_964250115.1 uncultured Terriglobus sp. | reverse complement strand
CGAAGGTCTGCGCCGAATTCTGCCATATCGAAAGCATCCTGGAGCTATGTCGCTGTCGTCGAAGTGTCCATTCCAAGAAACAGGAGTTTTCATTCTTGAAGCCAGCAATGATCGTAGGCATTCTTCTTATCCTTGGCGGTATCGCCAGCCTTGTTACCGGCGGGTTTTCCTTCACGCACCAGAAGAAGGATGTGGACGCGGGCCCGATTCAGATCAGCCATGAGTCGACGAAGCATGTGCCCATTGCGCCAATCGTTAGCGGCATCGCGATTGTTGCAGGTCTGGGCCTCGTTGTGGTGGGAGCGAAGAGCCGATAGTCCGTCACAGTCTGGTGCCTTCGAGCCTCGAGGCACCAGACCATATACTGCGGCAGTGGCATTCTTCCTCCTTGTCGGCACGTTCCTGGTCTTTGGCCTGCTCTGTGGAAGTTTCCTCAACGTCTGTATTGTGCGGCTACCGGCAGGCGAGTCAGTAGTGTCGCCTCGATCCCACTGCAGAAGTTGTGGGCGGCAGTTGCGTTGGTATGACAACATTCCTCTGTTGAGCTTTGTAGCGCTGAGGGGACGCTGCCGAGATTGCGGTGCGCGATTCGGCTGGCGCTACCCTGCGGTAGAGTTTGCGGTCGCCCTATGGTTCGCCTTGGGAGTACTACCGCTGCTTGGTGCCGCACCATGGTCCGATAGCTTCTTCCGACTCTTGATCCATCAGATATCCTTCTGTGCGTTGGGATTCTTCCTGATCGGGTTGATGGTCATCGACTGGGTGCACCAGCGGTTGCCCGATGCGCTGACCCTTCCCGGCACGGTGCTGGGCTTTTTGCTGGTCTGTACGGACGCCATCTTTCTGGGGAATAACGACTACAACCTGGTACTGCAGCGCAAGATTAATATCAACGCCGCCAGCTCCGGACGCAGTACCGGCAACGTCTTTCTTACCGGACCGGAGCACCTGATTTATGGGCGGCTGCTGGCAGTTATCGCATGCTTTTTGCTGCTTTTCACGATTCGTGCGGTCTACCGAGCGCTACGCAAACGTGATGGCATGGGTCTTGGAGACGCAAAGCTGCTGGCTATGATTGGGTGTTTCATAGGCTTTGCGCCGGCCATGCTTGCGTTCTTCACTGGCACACTGCTCGCCTCTTTGTACGGCGTTGTCACGGTCGCACGCGGACGCGGAACGGCCGTGACGCGACTGCCTTTCGGCAGCTTTCTCGCTGTGGGCGGTCTGGCGGCTGCACTGGCAGGAACGCCTGTCCTCCACTGGTACGCCGGCCTGTTCCACTAGGCGCGCTGCAACAAAAACGCTGGGAGAATGTGCGTCCGCTCCATCCTGAATGGCTTCTCTTACCGCCCGGTGGCCTTTGTCCAACGCTCCGTCTAAAATCATAATCGGCAGCATCCAAGGGAGCGCATGAACTCGAGCCATCCTTACATCTGGAATTACATTCCGCTTGCACTGCAACTGCTGGTAGCCCTTGGGCTGGCCGGCGGCATGGTGGGCGCGTCCTTCTTCATCGGCAAGAAGCGGCAGAGCAAGGTAAAGGCCGGCGCGTACGAGTGCGGCATGGAGCCCATCGGTGATGCGCGCGGACGCTTCTCTGTCCGCTTCTACATGGTGGCGATGCTGTTCATCCTGTTCGATGTCGAGGCCGTCTTCATGCTGCCCTGGGCGGTGATCTTCCGCCAGTTGCCGGCGCTTACCGGATCACGCTTTTTCGGTTTCTGGGAGATGCTGGTCTACCTGGCGTTCGTGGCGGTGGGACTGTTTTATGCCTGGAAAAAGGGCGTGCTGGATTGGGCAAACGACAAGGCGGACCTGTAATGGCTGAAGCACTGCTGACTCTTGAAGCTGTTTGCGAGGCTCTTCCCGACAATCCAGCACTGCTTGCCTTGTCAGAAATTGCCACCATGGCGAAATACGACCGTGGCGAACTGACCGTGACGGTGCCGACCGGCAGCATCGTTGCGGCCGCAGCCGCCGTGCAGGCAGCAGGCTACAACTTTTTCGAAGACCTGACCGCTGTGGACTGGTACCCCAGCGACCCGCGCTTCCAGATCAGCTACCACATCGTCAGCATGAAGCTGAAGCAGCGCGTCCGTTTGGCGGTCCTTCTGGACGGTGATGATCCTTCTGTCGACTCGATTACCTCTGTGTGGCCTTCGTCTAATTTCTACGAGCGTGAAGTCTTCGACCTGTTCGGCATCCGCTTCATCGGCCATCCCAACATGACGCGCATCATGATGCCGCTGGATTGGAAAGGCCACCCGCTGCGCAAGGATTGCCCGGTCGAGGGCTATCGGTAAGCGATGTGTGCTTTTGGAAGGGCACAGCTTTAGCTGTGCCGCGTTGTACCGGCTAAGGATCTTCTCTCTGGTTGTATTCGCCTTTGGCGAACACAACCAGAGAGAAATAGAAGAGAAAGTTGTTCCGGCATGGCTAAGCCATGCCCTTCCGACAGCAAAGAGTTCAGCCCGGAGGGCTAAAAGATGTCCCCAGTAGCCGCACCAGACATGGTCAATTCAAGCATCGACGACGTCATAGCCGACGCTGCACGCCACGCCAAGGATCCCGCGCACGACCAGACCATGGTCCTGAACATGGGTCCACAGCACCCGTCCACCCACGGAGTGCTGCGTCTTGTGTTGGAGATCGATGGCGAGACGGTCGTTTCCATGGCACCGGACATCGGATATCTGCATACCGGCATCGAGAAGACGGCTGAGGCGAAGTTCTACCAGCAGGTGGTGCCGCTGACGGACCGCATCGACTACCTGTCTCCGATGTCGAACAACCTTTGCTACTGCCTTGCAGTGGAAAAGCTGCTTGAGCTTGAAATTCCAGAGCGAGCGCAGACTATTCGTGTGCTGCTGAACGAGTTGACCCGTATCCAGTCGCACCTGGTCTGGCTTGGAACACACGCCATGGACATTGGCGCGCTGACCGTTTTTTTGTACTGTTTCCGCGAGCGCGAAGAACTGCTGCGGCTGTTTGAGGCCGTGGCTGGGCAGCGCATGATGACCAGCTACTTCCGCATTGGCGGCCTGTCCATGGAGCCACCCATCGACTGGTTCGCGCGCGTGCAGAAGTTCCTGAAGATCATGCCCGAGAAGATCGCCGAGTACGAGGGGCTGCTCTCCGGCAACCCCATCTGGTACTCGCGTTTGAAGGGCGTCGGCTACCTCTCACCGAAGGATGCGATCCGGCTCGGCGTAACCGGGCCACCGCTCCGCGCTTCAGGCGTCGACTGGGACCTGCGCCGCGACATGCCCTACTCCGGTTATGACAAGTACCAGTTCAAGGTGCCCATCTCGCAGGATGGCGACGTGTGGGCGCGGTACACCATTCGGCTGGAAGAGATGTACGAATCCATCAAGATCGCACAGCAGGCGCTGGACCGTATGCCGGAGGGTCGGATCGTAGCCGACGCGCCCAAGATCGTGCTGCCCGACCGTGAGCAGATGAAGACACAGATGGAGTCGCTGATCCACCATTTCAAGATCGTCACAGAAGGCTTCGGCGTCCCGGCGGGTGAGGTGTTCCAGACTATTGAGTCTCCACGCGGCGTCATGGGCTACTACGTCGTGAGCGACGGCACAGCCAAGCCGCTGCGCTGCCACATGCGCAATCCCAGCTATGCAACCTTGCAGGCACTGGAAACCATGTGCAAGGGCAAGTTGCTGGGTGACGTGGTGGCGGTGATTGGGTCGATCGATATTGTACTTGGCGAGATTGACCGGTAGGTAATCGGCCCCTACTGGAGATGGAACCATGAACATTCGATTCCTGTGTTCCTGGCTTCGGCGCAAGTCCTCTCACCTCTGGCAGAGCTGCGCGTCGACAGCGCTGAATCTGATTGCTCAGTCCCAGTCTTGCAGTATGCTCTGCTCAATTTAGCCCGATAAGAGTTTTGCCACTCCAGGTGAGAGACAACAGCCAAATAGTGTGGCAAGCGACGACCGATGCACTTTCGACATTTATTGCTTAGGGAGCATCACGGCGCTGATGATTGAACGCGCGACGCCTTCTGCTGCGTACTGCGAAACGTGGTCAGAATAGCTATAGAGCATGTGCCCGTCCTTGCTGATTGCGCAGGACTTCGTGGCTGCTTCACAGAGCAATTCCGTCGGATCGACCACCGTAACTTCCCCGCCCGGTCTTTGTGCAAGGCTCTGCAGCATATTGCGGTAGCGCTCCGTCTTCGCTTGCTGGTCGGCAAGAGAAAGGTGACAGCGCGAATTGTCTGCCCGATGAAAGCCCCGGTTCAACCAACGAGGGGATATTTGCCGCGTCATGCAGAGTTCCGGGTCTTCGAGCGCCGGGTTATCGACGACGATCACGACCCGTTTTTGCGCAGCGACTAGCTGAGCGATCACGCGATCCAGCCCGACAGTTGCCGCCGCGTAGTGGGGTGAGGTGGGCAGGTCGTCCAGATAGCGGTCATCCACCTGCAGGAGATTTCGCGCCGCCGAAGCAAGCACGACGGCTTGAAGATGCGGATTCCGCACGAGGCCCTCTACAGCAGCCTGTGTCACCCGCTGGTAGTCGCCGTACGCAGGGTCGCTTGACAGCACCGGCACTGGTGAAACGCCGCGCTTGTCGTGGCCACCGACGAAGAGCCAGCGCGAGCCAGGTGCAGAGTTTTCCACCAGGGCTGGGAAGAGCGCCTGCGCCTTGGAATCGCCGAGCAGGCCATAGGTGGCCGGCTCGCGCCTGTCCTGCTGACATAGGGCAATACCCGTGCGCTCCGCCGGCGAGAGGCCGCATCCGTCGACCGCAACCGTGGGCAACGTTGGGGTCACGTTGTCTGAAACGTTCAAGTGATTGATTGCGCGTGCGGGTAGACCCTGCCGGTAATAGATCAAGCTACCGATTATCCCCAGCAACAGCAACAGCGACGCGAGAACCAGCGCGACGGCACCAGGTGCGCCGTTATGCCGCACCGGCTTTTCCAACAGGTGGTAGCTCACCGTTGCAATCAGCGCCGCTAACAGAATGGCAGTGCCGGTCATGGCGGGCGTGACCACGCCGCCCTGCATCAAGTAAAGGTACGCAAGCAGTGGCCAATGCCAGAGGTATAGCGGATAACTGATCATCCCGATGGCCACCATACCGCGGTTGGAAAGAAGAGTACGGTTTACCACGGCACTCTGCCCGGCTTGGATCAGCAGGCACACACCAATGGTTGGCAACAGCGCCCGCCAGCCTGGGAAGGGGCTAGTAGAACGGAAAAGGAAAAGACCCGCGACGATGAGCAACAGGCCGGTCACCGACTGCACATTTGGTGGTAAAGCCCTGAAAGCGAACTTGCGAAAGTTTGCGTAAGCCAACAGCGCTCCCAGCATGAGCTCCCAAAAGCGGGAGAACGGCAGGAAGTATGCCGATGCCGCGTTGTGCCCCGTGGCATAAACGCAAAAGACAAAGGAGATCAGCGCCAAGCCGATCATCAGGTGCAGCAAATACTTTCTGCGCCATGCAAACAAGATCAGTGGGGGCCACACAAGATAGAACTGCTCCTCCACACCCAGCGACCAGAGGTGCAGCAGCGGCTTGGTAACTGCCTGCCGGTCAAAGTAGCCGGAGTTATACCAGAACTGAATGTTGCTAAGAAACGCGGCTGCCGACAGCGCCTGCAGGCCAAGGGACTTGAACTCCCGAGCAAACAGAACAACCGAGCCAAAACACAAAGTCGTCGCAAGCATGACTGCCAGCGAAGGAAAGATCCGCTTTACCCGCCTAGTGTAGAAGTCTAAGTAACTGAACCCTTGACTGTCTGCTTTGGAGAAGAGGATGCCACTGATGAGGTATCCGGAAATAACGAAGAAAACGTCAACGCCGATGAACCCGCCTGGTACGAGATGCGGAGAGGCGTGAAACAGGATGACGGACACCACCGCGACAGCGCGGAGGCCGTCAATGTCCGGCCTGTACGCTCTGTGCAAGTCGCTCATTTGCACCTGACCGGGCGCAGCCCGATCAAGCGCCGCGGCAGGCACGCACGAAGGCACTTCCCGCGACGGGCCAATTGCTGTCTCGAAAGACTGGTTTGCTGTTGCCACTGCTTCGCACCCTAGAGCCGTGCGTCCCGGAGAGCAAGTATCTGCGAACATGCGACCTGTCCATGCTGTCCATTCCGGGAACAGGCCGGGCGACCAGCAGGAACATACGCGGCAGATCGAAAGTCAGCCTGCACTCGGCTCAACGTCCAGACCAGGGGGAACTCCGTAACCACAATCGACTCAGAAGCTGCAGTACGTAAACAAGCTACAGAAGGGTCTTGGAAGAGCGGTCACCTTGAGGGCATGTGTCCTGAAATGGGTCTACAACTCAGGAGGAGTCGCCGAAACACATGTCATTTTACATGCATGTTTGCTAGCTTCGGTTTGGAGGTGATCCATACGTATGACTGGTGCTTGGCGCAAACAGGCCCGCCTTATACTCGCATTCTTTGTTGGTCTGCTTATCTTCACTTCATGCGGGCTGCCTACACCTTTTGTGTCGAACCCCAGTCAGGCTGCGCAATACTTGGTTGCCGATGATTCTATGATCACTTTCCGGGTCGCCGCCAACATTGCGGCCAAACATGGCCCTTACTTCAACGTAGGGGAACGCACAGCTGCCAATACCTCCCTTTTCTGGCCTTACTGTATCTCACCCTTCTTCCGACTATTTCCGGACCGCGGACAAAGCGTGCTGGCCCTAGCGATCTTTTCGAGCCTACTTTGTGCATTGACGTCGGCTCTAACGGCGTTTTGGGCAAATTCGTGGTTGGCAGCGCTCTCGGCAGCAGCAACGTTGTTCGCATTACCACTCTTCCCGGTCTATGGTAATTCCGCTTGGGAGCACATACCTCAGGCCCTTCTAGTTACGCTGGCATTCTCGATTCTAACCGGCCGAATAGGTATGCTGGTTGAAGCACGTTACCCGGCCGCATTATCTGTGCTGGCTGTTGCGTTCTGGATCAGGCCAGATACGCTTCCGTTGTTCCTGCCGCTGACGTTTGTAATGTTGCGAGATCGGACTGCGAGTTCCCGCTGGCTCACCTATATATCCATAGGCTTTGTCGTTTCTATGGTGATCGCCTATTTCGGATTGCACCACCATCTATATGGCTTGTTTGTTCCTAATACCTATTATCTAAAAGTAAATCCTGGGACGTCTTCAGTCATTGCAGGCACACTTTACGTGTTGCGCAGCAGCCTGAATAGCGGCGTCGTGCCGTTTGTGCTGATGTTGCCTGTGCTTTGTTGGGCCAGGCGCGAAAACTTCTCACGGGAAGAACTCGCGGTTGTAGCGGCAATGATGCTGCAGACGATCTACATCTGCTTGATTGGCGGTGACGCGTTCCGCTATGGGCGATTCTTCATTCTGCTCGGTCCGTTCGCTATTCTATTGTTCTGGGAAAAGTTTTGGCATGGTACCGCGGCTGCATCAGTTCGGCTGCTGACTGCCACGTTTTGTCTCGCGGGCCTGTTTTCGACCTACGTCTTGCAGAATCTCAGGAGCACGGAGGAGCATGTACTGATGTTGAGGCAGGGAACGGCTGTCCAGATGCCGACACTTGCGACACAAGAAGCAAGTATGGCAAGTTATCTGCGCCGCTACATTCAACCAGCCGATGGGCAGATCGGTCTGTTTACACTAGGTGCTCTCGCCTACTATTTACCGGAATACACGGTGGCGGATTTTTTGGGCAAAGCCGACTCAGAGATTGCACACGAGCCAGTAAAGTGGGGTACTGTCGGGCATAACAAATGGGACATCGAACATACGCTACGCGACCGGCACGTCTCCGTGGTGCCGTTTTCACCTCTACCAGACGAGGAAGCGCGCTTAATATTGCAAACGCGGCGCGATTTCGCCTTCTCCGCGGCGCTGCAACTGAGTCCTTACACAGCAGCTCACTACACCTATCGCACATGGCAACAACTCGGCTTACTAGGCAATGAAGGGCTTCTTATTCGCAACGATCTGCTCCCTCGCTTCCCTGCACATTCGGATTGAACGTGTTTGGATCTGTCTGTTGAAGGTATTGGATATAGAAGCATTCTACGGCCCGACGCAGCTTGCCTGACACGGGCGCTGCCTACAAGAGGGCACGCCCATGTATCTCAATGGTGCGTAGGGTGCTGGCTTAGAAAGTAGCGTTAGGGCTCTAACTGGATCGCACCTATGCAGCACCAACCGCCGATGGTTCCACGACACCTGCGTAGATAGATCGCTGCATTCTTAAGAGATTTCATTGCTGAAATGGTTCAATGTGCTGTGGCGCCCTGGTACTCAGCGGGAGCAATTGCGATATGGAAGCTGGTTGGCCATTAGCCTCCAGTTACGATTAAATCGACGATGATCCTTTTACGAAGCAGGCCACGGCCACGCTACACCAGCACACATAGTCTCGGATGCTAATCGGCTGGCTTACGAAGAATCCTTGACAAGGATGTGGTGACCTCTCTCGCGTTGTCAAAGATCGCCGCAGACAGCGTCTACCCGCAATGGCCACAAGTAGATCAGGCAGTCGATGAAGGTGCACTTATTCGACGCATTCGTAGGACGCGACTCTGAACCGTTCCAGTTGCTGGTCCCACTTTGTTCTTTGGGGTGCTCAGCCACTTAGCCATGGCTGTGAAGCAGAGCCATGGAACGAGGACAGTAGGTGCTATCAGGAACTCGTTAAAGGTATGGGTTAGCAGGAGTGATGCGACGATGTAGGAATAACAGAGGAAATATGCTGCACTCGTCCGAATGCGCTTGTAAAGCCACATGCAAAGACCACCAACGAACGCTGGAAAAAGGAGACATCCTAAAGGTCCCCAATACC
>CAXUEW010000136.1:464-8833 GCA_964250115.1 uncultured Terriglobus sp. | reverse complement strand
CCCGGCTTGGCCAGAACCATGCCGCGCTCCACGTCTTCCTTCGCGATACCGCGCAGCAACAGGCCCGCGTTGTCGCCCGCCAGACCTTCGTCGAGCTGCTTCTTGAACATTTCCACGCCGGTCACAACCGTCTGGCGCGTCTCACGGAAGCCCACGATCTCGGCAGGTCCGCCCACGTTGATCTTGCCGCGCTCGATACGGCCCGTCACCACGGTGCCGCGGCCCGAGATCGAGAAAATGTCTTCGATCGGCATCAGGAAGGGCAGGTCGACCAGGCGGTCCGGCTGCGGCACGTTCTTGTCCACCGCATCCATCAGGGCATCGATCTGCGCTTCCCACTGGGCTTCGCCGTTCAGCGCGCCCAGCGCCGAGCCACGGATCACGGGCACGTCATCGCCCGGGAACTCGTACTTGCTCAGCAGCTCGCGCACTTCCATCTCGACCAGGTCGATCAGCTCCTCGTCCTCAACCGCATCGCATTTGTTCAGGAACACAACGATGTACGGCACGCCAACCTGGCGGGCCAGCAGCACATGCTCCTTGGTCTGCGGCATCGGGCCGTCGGTCGCCGCAACCACCAGGATCGCGCCGTCCATCTGCGCCGCGCCCGTGATCATGTTCTTGATGTAATCGGCGTGGCCCGGGCAGTCGACGTGGGCATAGTGACGGTTCGCCGTCTCGTACTCCACGTGCGAGGTCGCAATGGTAATACCGCGCTCACGCTCTTCCGGCGCGTTGTCAATCGTGTCAAACGAACGGAAGCTGTTCTTCGGATTGTGCTTGCTGAGAACCTTCGTGATCGCCGCCGTCAACGTGGTCTTGCCGTGATCGATGTGACCAATCGTTCCAACATTCACGTGCGGTTTGGAACGGTCAAACTTTTCCTTCGCCATCTTTGTATCTCCTCTTGCCTATGTGGCAAATTGAACCTGAACCTTAGAGGCTAAAGCCCTCTTGCTTCTATGCAGAAGTGGCACAGCTAAAGCTGTGCCCTTCCTAATCTATTTACCTAATTCACCATAGCGATTTACTTCTCGCGGCCCTGCACCTTAGCGATGATCTCTTCGGACACGCTGCGCGGCGCTTCTTCGTACTGCGCGAACTGCATGGAGAAGTTGCCACGGCCCTGGGTCGATCCACGCAGGTTGGTGGCGTAGCCGAACATGGTGCTGAGCGGCACGGTGGCCTTGATGGCCTGCACGCCGCCCACCATCTCCATACCCTCGATGCGCCCACGGCGAGAGTTCAAGTCGCCGATTACCGTGCCCATGTAGTCCTCGGGAACAGTGACTTCGACAGACATTACCGGCTCGAGCAACACGGGCTTCGCCTTGCGTGCAGCCTCCTTGAACGCAATGGAACCGGCGATCTTGAATGCCATTTCGTTCGAGTCGACGTCGTGGTAGCTGCCGTCGTAGAGCGACACCTTGATGTCGACCATCTCATAGCCCGCGAGTACGCCACCGGCCATGGCTTCCTGAATGCCCTGGTCGATGGGCTTGATGTACTCCTTGGGGATGGAACCGCCCTTGGTGTCATTGGTGAACTCGTAGCCCTTGCCGGTTTCATTGGGCGAGATCCGAATCTTCGCGTGGCCGTAGTTGCCCGAACCGCCGGACTGACGGATGTACTTGCCTTCCGCTTCGGATGCGTTGCGAATCGTTTCGCGGTAGTTGACCTGTGGCTTACCGACGTTGGCTTCAACCTTGTGCTCGCGCATCATGCGGTCGACGATGATTTCAAGGTGCAATTCACCCATGCCGGAGATGATGGTCTGGCCATTGGTCTGGTCAGTGCGGACGCGGAAGGTTGGGTCTTCCTGCGCCAGCTTGGCCAAAGCCATGCCCATTTTTTCCTGGTCGGCTTTAGTCTTTGGTTCTACCGCGACCTCGATGACCGGCTCTGGAAAGTCGATGGATTCGAGGACGATTGGCGACTTGTCCGAGCAGATGGTATCGCCGGTCACAAGGTTCTTGAGACCAACTGCGGCGCAGATGTCACCGGCAAGAATCTCCGTGATTTCTTCGCGCTTGTTCGCGTGCATCTTCAGCAGACGGCCGATGCGCTCCGTCTTGCGGGTACGCGGATTCAGCACCGAATCGCCCGTCTTCAACGTGCCGGAATAGTTGCGGATGAAGATGAGTTGCCCGACGAATGGGTCGGTCATGATCTTGAAGCCAAGCGCGGAAAAGGGCTCGCTGTCATCCGGCTTGCGGATCAGTTCCTTTTCCATATCTTCCGGATCGTGGCCGATCATGGGAGGAATGTCGAGTGGGCTGGGAAGGTAGTCCACCACGGCATCCAGCAGCGTCTGTACACCCTTGTTCTTGAACGATGAACCCATGAGCACGGGGAAAATTTTCATGCCTATTGTGGCCTTGCGGATCGCTGACTTCAACTCTTCAACGGTGGGCTCTTCGCCTTCGAGGAACTTCTCGAGCAGGACATCGTCCGAGTCTGCGACGGCCTCGATCAACTGCTGGCGGAATGCCTGTGCCTTCTCCTTCAGGTCGACGGGAATCTCTTCCACGTCGTACTGCGCACCCATTTCCTCATCGTGCCAGAGAATTGCCTTCATCTCGACGAGGTCAACCACACCGGCGAATTTCGCCTCGGCACCGATGGCGATCTGGATCATGACCGCGTTCGCGCCGAGACGGTCGCGAATGGTTCCGGTCGAATACTCGGCGTCGCCGCCATTCTTGTCCATCTTGTTGATGAAGCAGATACGCGGCACCTTGTACTTGGTGGCCTGACGCCACACCGTCTCTGACTGCGGCTGCACACCCGCAACTGCATCAAAGCATGCGACCGCACCGTCAAGCACGCGCAGCGAACGCTCCACCTCGGCCGTAAAGTCCACGTGGCCGGGCGTGTCGATGATGTTGATGCGGTAGTTGTTCCACGTGCATGTCGTCGCGGCGGACGTGATGGTGATACCACGCTCCTGCTCCTGCTCCATCCAGTCCATGGTGGCGGTGCCTTCGTGCACTTCGCCAATGCGGTGATTGACGCCGGTGTAGAACAGGATGCGCTCAGTGGTGGTGGTTTTACCGGCGTCGATGTGGGCCATGATGCCGATGTTGCGGCATTTGTTCAGCGAGATAGTGCGTGCCACAGTGTTTGTCTCTTCTGCGGGAGTAGATCCGCGGTGGATTGTGATCGTTGTTCGTTTCTCTCGTAGTTCCCGCGCGTTGCAGCGACGTGAAAATCAGCTCTCTTGCTACAAGTGACCGGCGCTATGGAAGCCGCCGGTCACGAACAACGAGAACGAACAACGAGAAGAACGGCTCTTGCTTACCAGCGGTAATGCGCAAAGGCCTTGTTCGCCTCTGCCATGCGGTGCACGTCTTCTTTTTTCTTCATAGCAGCACCGCGGCCGTTAGCGGCATCGAGCAGTTCTGCTGTGAGCTTGTCGACCATGCCTTTTTCGCCGCGAGAACGGCCAAAGCTGACCAGCCAGCGAATCGCGAGCGAGGTGCGGCGCTCCGGGTTGACCTCGATGGGCACCTGGTAGTTGGCACCGCCCACGCGGCGGCTCTTCACTTCCAGCAGCGGCTTTACGTTCTCGACGGCCTTCTTGAACAGCTTCAGGGCTTCGTCGCCGCCTTTTTGCTCAAGATTGGTCATGCTCTCGTAGAAGATCTTCTGCGCCGTGGACTTCTTGCCGCCCCACATCATGCTGTTGACGAACTTTGTAACTAACTCAGACCCGTACACGGGATCCGGCGCAACTTCGCGCTTTGCAATATGACCTTTTCTAGGCATTCTTCTCTCTCTTCTTCCCCCAGCGCCGTGGACATCTCAAGCGGCTGGGCTTGCTGGGTTTCATAGTTGCTCATTGCTAAGTCTCTCGAAACAACACCAGAGACCTAGAAACAACGAAACTAGAAACTACTTTGCAGCCTTCGGACGCTTTGCTCCGTACTTCGAGCGGCTCTGCTTGCGCTTTGCCACGCCGACGGAATCCAGCGTGCCACGCACAATGTGATAGCGCACGCCTGGCAGATCCTTTACGCGACCGCCGCGGATCAGCACAATGGAGTGCTCCTGCAGGTTGTGGCCCTCGCCCGGGATGTAAGACGTGACTTCAATGCCGTTGGTCAGGCGAACGCGCGCGACCTTGCGAAGGGCGGAGTTCGGCTTCTTTGGCGTCTGTGTGTACACGCGGGTGCACACGCCGCGGCGCTGCGGCGATCCCTGCAATGCCGGGCTGGCTGTCTTGTAGTTCGGCGCAGTACGACCTTTTTTTACAAGCTGATGAAACGTAGGCACGGCAACTCCCTGACTTTGCAATCTCTTTGAACTTTGGGTGTCTGCCTGGGCGCGCTCGGAACTCCGGGTGGCGGCCGCAGGTGGTCGTGACAGGCACGGACAGCGTTCGCTGCCTGTAAACCCCTCCTGCCAGGTAAACGCGAACCACGCGTGCCTCTGCAGGAAACCTCGGAACCCTTCTACTGTAGCAATCCGAACGTCGAGCGTCAATGCGGCCGAACTGTTAGGACCGTGCTGCACCGATCCTGCAGCCTCCATATAAATTTTATAACCTGTCTTCACGCGGAGCTGTCTGCTAGCCTTTTCGTATGCGCATTTCTGCTTTTTCTGTCGCGATCCTGGCTCTTGCAAGCTTCGCCGCACCGTGTCTGGCGCAGCGCCCCGGCTCGGATTCGACGAACGTCTTTACGCCCGAGATGAAGCTGTTCAGCCACCCTGACCCGCGGATTGCAGAGTTCGAGCAGCAGCAGCGCGCCGGAACGCCCGTTCGCGGGATTGGCGCCGTAGAGTTGTCGCCGGATGGCAAGCAGGTTGCCTGGATGGTCGCAGCAGCCCCCATTGCAGGTGCTGCTGCCGGGCGCCGAGCTGGCATGGAACTGCACATCAGCCCTGCAAGTGCGCCGGAAACAGCAAGCCCTGCGATTTCAGCGGGCGAGGGCTGCAGTACCGGATCGCCGCGCTGGTCGCCTGACGGCGCAACGCTTGCCTTTGTGGGCACCTGCGCGGACCACCAGCCGCAGCTTTACCTGCGCAGCAGCGCCGGCGCGGTCAAACAGTTGACGCACATCAAGGGCGCGATGACCTCACCCGCATGGGCTCCGGATGGCAGCTCCATCGCCTTCATGTACGTGGAGAACGCCACCCGCTCGGCAGGTGCGCTGGCAGCCATGAAGCCACCGGCCGGCATCATCGGCGAGGACGGCGTCGAGGTCCAGTGGGTTGCCGCTGCCAACGCAAAGACAGGCGACTTGAGCATCCTCACGCCAAAGACACTGCACGCGTATGAGTTTGACTGGGCACCGGATGCGAAACATCTTGCCTTTGTGGCAGCGAACCCGCCGGGCGAAAACACCTGGTGGATCGCCCAGATGTACAGCGTGCCCACCGGTCAGCCGGATGCCGCGAAGAGCATCCTAAACCCGGTTACGACGGGCGGTTCGCTCCACGGCCTGCAGATTGCCGTGCCGCGTTATTCGACAGACGGCAAGAACATCGCATTCATCGGCGGCCTGATGAGCGACCAGGGCTCAACCGGCGGCGATATTTACCTGATGGGTGCGGACGGCAGCGGCCTGCAGAACCTGACCGCCGGTCGCAAATCGACGCCGGTGTACCTGGCCTGGGCCGATGCGGATCACATCGTCTTCAGTGAAGACCAGCCCGGCAAGTCGCACCTGGGCGTTCTGGGTACCAACGGCAAAGAGCTGATCTCCGCCTGGACCGAGGCGCAATCGATCGGTAACGGACGCGCCTCGATGTCGTTTTCACTTGCACCCGCGGCCAAGAAGATTGCGTTTAATTCGGCAGGGCCCGCTCACGGGGTCGAGCTGTACGTCGGCGACATTCACGGCATGCGCGCGGTCACGAACCTGAATGAGCATGCGTCTGCGGCAAAATCGCAAACCGTTTCAATCGACTGGACCAGCGACAGCTACAAGGTGCAGGGCTGGCTGACGCTGCCGGAAAACTACGACAGCAGCAAAAAGTACCCCATGATCGTCAGCGTGCACGGCGGACCGTCGTCCGTGGTAGGTCCCGGCAACGCAGGCGGCGGCAATGGCCTGTATGCGCATCTGGGCTACTTCGTTTTGTCGCCAAATCCGCGTGGATCGTTCGGCCAGGGCGAAGCCTTTGTGCAGGCCAACCGCAAGGACTTTGGCTACGGAGATCTGAGCGACATCCTGAAGGGCGTGGACGCGGCTGAGGCGAAGTACTCCATCGATGACAAGCGCGTAGGCCTTACAGGCTGGAGCTATGGCGGCTTTATGAGCATGTTCGCCATCACGCAGACGCATCGCTTCCGCGCGGCGGTCGCAGGTGCAGGCATCAGCAACTGGCAGAGCTACTACGGCGAAAACTCCATCGACCAGTGGATGGTGCCGTTCTTCGGCGCGACCGTGTACGAGAATCCGGCGGTCTACGCGAAGAGTTCAGCCATCAACTTCATCAAGGATGTCACTACGCCGGAGCTGATTCTGGTGGGCGACCGCGACGGCGAATGCCCCGCCCCGCAGAGCTACGAGATGTGGCACGCACTGCGCGCCCTGGGCAAGAAGACCGAGCTCGTCATTTACCCGAACGAGGGCCACGGGTTTACCAACCCGATGCACATTCAGGACCGCACAGCACGCACGGTAGCGTGGTTCGAAGACAACATGAAATAAAGGTGCGCCAACATCACCGGCATACGATCGAGACATGCAGTCATGAGCAGGGTCCTCATGTGTCAAAGGCTCATCATCGCAGGCATTCTTACAAGCTGTTGCGCTTCGCTGGTGCACAGGTTCCTGCGCCTGAACGCCACGTGAAGAACAATGTACTGATTTCAAATCATGATCCCGTGATCGAAATAGACCTGCCGGCTACGGTGCGGTATGTGGGCGCGGACCGTTGGATACTATTCGGTATCGCAGACTGCGAGATCCACGTCTTCGTGGAAGCAGACGAAAACAAGGTTGTGCAGCGTCTCTACTGGCTGCAGTTTGAGCAGTTCGTGCCGAGCCGGCCCGAGTTGAAGCACATTTACAAGTTCGTCCGAAAAGACATACTCAGCGGCATGGCGTTCGACGTGCGTGCGCAGTTCGGTGTAGGGCAGGAAGTTGCCAAACCAGGATCAGATCTTGAGCATGTCCAGTCCCTTTTAAATACAAGGGGTATCTACTGCCCAAGGACATGATGAATGTACGGCTCGTTCATCTTCTGGACGCAGATGCCCGTAAAGAGCTGATGGTGATCTACGCCGAAGACATGAAACCCACGGGTCTTACGGCAGAAGCTCTCAAGCCTCAGGGCGGCAGCTCCGCAGCATGGCCGGCCATCGAGAAAGCTCTCACTGAGAGAGCTGAGGCTCGGGTCCTGTTTCACGCAACTACCGTCCAGTAGCACGGGCACCGTTCTGTGGCGATCCGATGCTGATAACTCGTCCTAACGTCCGGCAATTAAGTGTCATCCGTAACGGCCGTGGCAAGCGCCCGTCGTAAGGGCGGGGGCCCTATGTGTTCTCACGCCACTTGATGTTGCAGCCCAGGCTTGGAGTCTGTACGGAGAGGGGCGGCGCACCTGACAGCAGCGCCTCAATGGCCGCACGCAGATCCGAGCCGTTGGCAGCCTGGTGGATGCGCTCGTCCTTGATCACACCGTTGGCGGCGTCGCTGTCGCGATAGGGACGGGTCGCGTCGAACTGGGCGTGGTAGACCAGCTTCAGAGCGGCGTTGAACAGGTACAGGTCCGGCGTGCAGGCGGCGTGGAACTCGCGCGCGGTCTCCTGCGACGGATCCGCAAGATAGGCCAGCCCACCGCTGCCAATCCCGTGCCAGCCCAGTCGCTCAGCCTGCGCGCGCATGTGTTCGGGCGCGTCCTCGGGAACGGTGACTTCGTCGTTGGAGCAGATCGCGACGGTTGCAATGCGGTCGGCGTAGTCGGCTGCGACGGCGGTGAACGCCGCTTCCATGTGCTGGACAAATGGGCAATGCACGCTCAGGAATGCAACCAGCAATCCCTTGCGCTTCGCCTCGTCATCCGTGCCGCCGAAGATGTCGTCACGGCCCAGCGCCTTGCCTGTGACTACATCGGTCAGTTCAAAGGCCGGACATGCGCTGCCCAGCGGCAGATCGTGGTTCGAAGGAGTACGTGCCATGCACCTAATCATAACCAGTCCGGGCAAGTTCCGGCCCACGTAGAATCAGAGACATGATCAAGGGTTTGACAGTGGTAAAGCCGGTAGCTTCGGCGGCGGCATGGGAGCGGATTTCAGCCCTGTTTGCCGAGCTTGGATTCGAGCCGGGCAAGGGCTGGCAGGACGACGCGGGTAAGGGCGCCGCGTTTCTGGCGCCGCTTGGCAATGCAGAGTTTGTAACAGGCCGTGCGCCGGCAGT
>CAXUEW010000136.1:0-454 GCA_964250115.1 uncultured Terriglobus sp. | reverse complement strand
GTTGCTGGTGGAAGTTACGTCGCTGGACGTGGTCCACGCTACGGTAAAACGTTGGCTGTCCGCGGATGTTCGGACGGAAGAGATCGCCGCCCGCCTGAGCGAGGTGGAGGACACCCACTGGAAGTCGCGCATGTTTACCGTAGCCGTGGACGACGGCCTGCAGTTCGGCTTCTGGGAGCGGACTGACGTCCTTGCCGGGCGGCCCGCTGCGCTGGAAGGCGACCTGTCCGCGGCAGGCATGCGCTTCGGCATTGTGGTTGCGCGCTGGAATGCGGTCATTACCGACCGTCTGCTGCAGGGCTCGCTTGACGCCATTCTGCGGTCAGGCGGCGCGCAGAAGGACATCGACATCGTCCGCGTCCCCGGTGCATGGGAAGTCCCCGCCGCGGCACGCATGATGGCGGAGCTGAAGACCGGCGATGGCGCACGAAAATACGACGCCATCATCACGCTG
>CAXUEW010000135.1:5848-8888 GCA_964250115.1 uncultured Terriglobus sp. | reverse complement strand
AATCGAGCAGCCGCCGTCCGTCCTCCGCCGAGCGCAGACCGCCGCCCACCTGGCAGGGCAGCCGCTTGCAGATCATCTCGATCAGGCTACGGTTCTCGCCTTGCCGCATGGCGGCATCCAGGTCGATCAACTGCACCAGAGGGTACTTCTCAAAGCGTGCAATCCAGTACTCGAAATCGTCAAAGGCTAGCTTCAGCTTTTCGCCCCGGACCAGTTGCACAATCTGGCCGTTCATTAGGTCAATGGATGGAATCAACATGTCTGTTCATTGTCGCAGGGGAGTGCTTAATGCATCTGCCAGAGTCAACGCGAATCGTCATCCTGAGCGGAGTCGAAGGACCTGCTGTCTGCCCGGAAGCAGCACTGCAGCCTGCAAGGAAAGCAGGTCCTTCGACTACGCACTACGTGCTTCGCTCAGGATGACGATGCAGCAGTGACTAACGGTCGACGGGAAGGGCATGTGGGGACACGCCTGCTGCTGTCATCTTTACGGGGTTGATGTTGCCGTCGCTGTCGAAGGTCATGTGGTCAGTGGCCATGACACGCTCGTTTGCTCCGGTCGTGCCCAGCGGATGGCGATGGTAGACGATGTACCACTCATCCGTGCCGGGTATCTGCAGGACGGAGTGGTGTCCCGGTCCATTGGCAATGGCCGGATCTGTCTCAAGAATCCTGCCTGCACGAACAAACGGACCGGTGGGACTCTTGCTTGTCGCATACGCCACGCCGTAGGTTGAGTTTTCCCAGTTCCCCTCAGACCACATGAAGTAGTAAGTGTCACGCCGCTTGATCATGAAGGGACCTTCGGTATAGTGCTCCGGCGTGATCTCCTTGTACAGCGTGCCGTCGGCCATAGGCATGATCTGCTTCAGATCGGCTGATAGACGCACTACGTTACAGTGACCCTGACCGCCGTAGTACAGGTAGATCGCTCCGTCTGTGTCCTGGTACACCATGGGGTCGATGGGCTGCGCGCCATTGTGGAATTCGCCGACAAGCGGCTTGCCGATCAGGTCGGTAAAGGGGCCATCGGGCGTGTCGCTGACCCCGACACCAATGCCGCCCGGAAACGTGTCGGTCTTCTGAATGTCATTCGCCGCAAAAAACAGGTAATACAGCCCGTTCAGGTGGATGGCGCTGGGTGCCCACACCGCATATGCGGCCCACAGGACGTTCTTCACATCCAGCACGCGCTCATGCCTGGTCCAGTGCTGAAGATCGGTTGAGGAGAATGCGTCCAGCGAGGTATGCCGCAGGTACACGGGATGGATCACATGCCCGGCGCGCAGTTTTCGCTGTTCTGTGTTGAAGGTGTTGGCGGGCGCCATGCGCGTGCCGGGGTCAGATGACGTGGGATATATCCAGTACTGCCCGGCGAAGACGCGAATCTCCGGGTCGGCATACCAGCCCTGCCGCTGCAGGTTGGCCTGAGCATCGAGAACGTTTGTCAGGGTGAAGGCGGCAAGCAGGGCAGAAAAGATGCGCGTACGCAGTGTCATGGCTCTTCAAAGTCTAATGGCATCTGCGGCTTTAGCCGCCGAGATAGAAGAAGCCTGGTAGTTGGCCGGGAGATCGAACGTGTGCTGGCATCTGCGGTTTTAAGCCATTCAAAACAGAAGAAGTTTAAGGCATCTGCGGCTTTAGCCGCTGAGATAGAAAAGCGTGCTGGTCAAGGTGCGGCTTTAGCCGCTGAGATGACGAGCGTTGCGTGTCGGGAAGCTCAAAGCCGGACAGGAACACCCTGAGCTCGAAGTTCGCGCTTCAGCGCCCATGAATCAGTCACGCCAAAGTGGAAGATGCTCGCAGCCAGCGCGGCATCCGCCTTTCCCCGTCCAAACACATCGGCAAAGTGCTGTGCATTGCCCGCACCACCGCTGGCAATGACGGGGATCTGCACCGCCTGCGACACGGCTGCAGTCAGCTCGTCGTCGAAGCCCGCGCGTGTGCCGTCGGCGTCCATGCTGGTCAGCAGGATTTCGCCTGCGCCGCGCTGCTCGGCTTCCTTCGCCCACTCCACGACACGCATGCCCGTCGGCTTGCGGCCACCGCTAACGTAAACCTCCGCTTCGGCGATGGGATCGGATGCGTCTGGGTTGCGGCGTGCATCTATGGCGACGATGACCGCCTGTGCGCCAAAGCTAGCGCCGATTTCACCGATCAGCTCAGGCCGCGCTATGGCGCTGGAGTTGATGCTGACCTTGTCCGCACCCGCCTCGAAGACCGCCGCAGCGTCTTCGGCACTGCGAATGCCGCCCCCCACCGTGAAGGGGATGAACAGCTTTTCAGCCGTGCGCTTCACGGTGTCGATCAGCGTGCCGCGCCCCTCATGCGTAGCGGTGATGTCGAGCAGCACAATCTCATCCGCACCCGCGGCGGCATGGCGGTGCGCCAGCTCGGCGGGGTCACCGGCATCAATGATGTCGACAAACTGTATGCCCTTGACGACGCGGCCTCCGCGTACGTCCAGGCAGGCGATGATGCGTTTGGTCAGCATGCTTTCCTTTTGTACATAGTCGCCGCGCCAATAACGACCGCGAAGGCTCCGACCGCTACTGCTTTATCCGCCGGATGACGCGTTGAGTAAGAGGCGAAGGCGTGGCTTGCGTCGAAGTCGCAGCGCATGGTCTGGTAGTCAAAGCTACCGCCTTGGTCGAGGCAAGAGTCCACATTCTCTGCGTCTGCAACAAAGCGGAAGGCAATGACTCCTAACACCAATGCCGCTGCAACGCCTAGCGATGCGATGATGCGTTTCGTCAGCATAGATTCTCTACATTCATCATCTGTCATCCTGAGCGAAGCGAAGGATCCCGATGAACCTTGTCGCTGCTATGCATTTTCGGGTTTCTTGCGAGTAAGCCTCAAGCGTTTTTGATGGTGCCAACTGCCTGGGGATCCTTCGCTGCGCTCAGGATGACGGGCGAATAGGTAATGGCTGCTTACATCTCCACAAAGTTGCGAAGTAACTGCAAGCCTGTCTCGCCTGACTTCTCCGGATGAAACTGCACACCCATCACATTGTCGCGTTCGACGGCTGCGGTGA
>CAXUEW010000135.1:5564-5838 GCA_964250115.1 uncultured Terriglobus sp. | reverse complement strand
CGCGCGCCACGAGTGCGTGTAGTACACGAAGCTGCCGGGGGCGACGCCGTGCAGCAGTTGCGAGCCGGGACGAATGTCCTCAAGCGAGTTCCAGCCCACATGCGGACTCTTCAAGTCCGAACCATCCCACGTAGCAGGGAAGCGCTCGCAGCGACCGCCGTAGTGGCACAGGCCGCCGGTGCTTTCCGCCTCGGTGGAACCCTCATACAGCCACTGCAGACCCACGCAGATGCCCAGGAACGGCACGCCACGCGCGATCGCTTCACGCGTGGCC
>CAXUEW010000135.1:0-5554 GCA_964250115.1 uncultured Terriglobus sp. | reverse complement strand
GCTCGAGCGCGGCAAGGCGGACATCCGCACGGCCCACCTGGAACTGCGCATCGAGGCGACGCAGGTGGTCACCGGGTCCGGTGACGAGCAGGTCGACAACGGCACCGTGCAGGCCCTGCAGATCACCGAGAATCTCGCGGCCCTCGGTCAGTTGCAGGTCATGCAGCAACTGCGTCGCTCGAAAGTGCCCCACGCCGGGCAGCACAATCTTGCTGGCGCCGCGCACGTCGTCCGGCGACTGCGTCACATGCGTCTCCGCTCCGAGATAGTGCAGCGCCTTGACGACGCTGGTGAGATTGCCCGCTTTGTAGTCGATGACCTGGATCATGTGCGCTGCGGCCCCTTGGTCCAGTCTTCCAGGGTGAGGCCTTCGACCTGCTGGAATACGGCATCATTCGAGACCAGCACGCAGCCGAGCGCCAGTGCATGCGCGGCAATCATAGCGTCGGCAACAGCCAACGGCTTTCCCAGCCGCCGCTGCCTTGCAGCGGACACAGCGTAATGAGCTGCACAGGTAAAATCCCACGGGTAAATGGAGACCCTACTCAAGAAGTTTTCAGTAGCGGGTATCACCTTCGCATCGCGAGGGGTTATAGCTAGGCCCAAGCGAAGCTCCGCCTCGCTAATAGCCGAGAGGGCGAGAGTCCACGAAGCCATGCTCCGCACCCTATGTACGAGCGCTGGAGGATTCTGCCGGACCAGAAAGCTGACGATGTTGGTGTCGAGCAGGTAGCGAACCATCAGCCAAGATCGGGTACGCGCATCGGCGTCTTATCCCGTTCAGGTACAACGAACTCATCTCTCTCTTCCTGTGTCATCTTGTCCAGCATGTGGAAGAACTCGTCGAAATTCGACGACGGACGAGACGATAAGATGACGTCGCCTGTAGCCGGGTCTTTGCTGATCTTGACTTCATTGCCGTCGAAGCGAAAATCATCGGGCAGCGCGACCGCTTGATGATCGCCATCCATGTAGATTCTGGCTGTACTCTCCATCGGCATCTCCTTTCACCTTATAGTGCAGTATAGTTCGCTCAACCAGTGTTCGTAGAAGAGTGCAGGATGGCTGGAACGACCTAGTCCATGACTTCAATCATGCGCTTGCAGTCCAGGTTTGCTTATGTTCTCATCCTGAGCGTCAGACCAACTTATGTAACCTTCGGTCCAGTGGTCCTTATCGATGGGATACGCGTCGATGCTGAAACCATCTACTGCTTCTCTGAATCCCGGCTGCGAAGACACTCGGGTGAGTGCTGATTGCGCTAAGACTTCGGTACTGTAGACGCCAATCATCTTGATGTCTTCAGTATCCTCGTCAATCGTGTGGACGTGTTGAAGTACGTACACCGTTTGCATTCGGCACCTCCTCACTGTGATTACTAGAGCAAACCTTTCGTGCTCGGCAGCAAATCTTTCATGCGTTCGTCGCGGCTTACGGCTCCGCGCAGGGCTCGGGCGAAAGCCTTAAAGATGGCTTCGATTTTGTGGTGGTTGCTGCGGCCGTACATGGTTTTGACGTGGACGTTGCAGCGGCCGCCGCGCGCGAAGCCGTCAAAGAAGTCTGTGACGAGTTCGGTCCGGAAGTCGCCGACCAGCGGCACGTTGACCTGGTCGTCCACCACGTAGCCGGTGCGGCCGCTCAGGTCGATGGCGGCGACGGCCAGCGTCTCGTCCATGGCCATGACGAAGTAGCCCGCGCGCAGGATGCCCTTCTTGTCGCCCAGCGCCTTGTCGAAGGCTTCGCCCAGCGCGATGCCCACATCCTCCACGGTGTGATGCTGGTCCACGTCCAGGTCGCCGTCGCAAAAGAGGTCGAGATCGAAGCCGCCGTGCCGCGTAAACAACTCCAGCATGTGGTCGAAAAAGCGGATGCCGGTGCGTATGTTGTACGTGCCCTGGCCGTCGAGATTTAGTGTGAGCTTGATCTTGGTTTCAGTGGTGTTGCGGTCGATGGTGGCGGTGCGCGGCGTCGTACCCGGCACACCCGCTTCGCGTATGTACGGGGCGCCCTCAGGGCTTGCATCAGGTGGTTGCGGTGACGCCGGCTGAAATGCAGATCCCTCCGCTTCGCTGCGGGATGACAAATCGGCGGGGGAGTGTTGTTCCGTCCCTGCCGCGAGCTCGCTGATCCCGCTTTGCTGCGAAGACCAATCACCAGACGCGGGCGTGCCATCCGAGATCGAGCCGCGATCCATGCCTGCTTCCAGTTCCTGTACGACGCCGACGGGCAGGTGCAGATCGCTTGCGTTTTCGGGGTTATTACTCATATTCGGGAGTCTCCTTGGGCTGCTGCTCGGGCTTGTTGACTTCGGCGGGCGTCCAGCCCATGGCTGCCAGCGAGTCTCGCAGGGCGGCGATGCCGGTGTCCACCTGGTCTTCCACGCCGACGGTGATGCGGACGCAACCGTCAAGGCCGGGGTCGCTGGAGCGGTCGCGCAGTAGGACGCCGCGCGCGCGCATAGCGTCGACCAGTTCCTTGTGGCGCGGGCCAATGTGCGTCAGCACAAAGTTTGCGTGTGACGGCCAGTGCGGCACGCGCATGTTGTCCAGGGCCTTTTCAATGCGCGCGCGACCGTTCTTGATCTGGTCGACGTACCAGTCGATGTACTCGGTGTCATCGATGCTGGCGGCAACCGCAGCTAGCGCGACGCCGTTGACGTTGTAGGGCGAACAGGCTTTGCGCATGTGCTGCATCAGGTTTGCCGGTCCGGCAAGCAGGCCGACGCGCAGGTTTGCGAGGCCGTAAGCCTTGGAGAAGGTGCGGGCTACGATCATGTTCTGCGGGACTGAGGAATCCCGCAAACCCGCTTCACGTTTGTACCGTGCGCCCTCGGCATCGTTGCTATCGCCGGAAGGAAGCAGGTCCTTCGACTCCGCTGCGCTGCGCTCAGGATGACGAATTCTATCGCTGTCGCCCGATCCTTCTTCGACCTTGTCATCCCGCTCTCCCTCTCCCTTGTCATCCCGCAGCGCAGCGGAGGGATCTGCATCTTTGCCCGGCGTACCGCCGATGATCAGGTCATCCATTACCGTCTCGCCGAAGAAGTGGAAGTAGGCCTCGTCGACCATGACAACCGCGTGTGGAGCGGCGTTCGCGATGCTGTGAATCTGTTCGCGCGAGATGGTGCCGCCGGTCGGATTGTTGGGACTGCAAAGGATGATGAGCTTGGTCTTCGGCGTGATGGCGGCGAGCAGACGTTCGTAAGGAAAACTAAGCGTCTCGTCCGCCTGGATGCGGACTGCCCTCGCGCCCATGGCCAGTGTGTTCACGTCGTACATGAAAAACGACGGCACAGCGAACAGGCACTCGTCGCCCTCTTCCAGAAAGGTGAAGCAGACGATGTGGATGGCTTCGTCCACGGCGTTGGTCAGCAGCACCTGCTCGGGCTGCAGGCCGAGGTGCTTCGCGACGACGGCTTCGACCGGTGCGCGTTCGGGGTAGACGGTGAAGCTTTCGAGTGAGAGCTTGCCGAGTGCTTCGCGCACGCGCGGCGAGGGGGCGTGCGTGTTCTCGTTGAAGTCGAGCCGCAGGGCCGAGCCGCGGCCCGCCAGCGGCGGGTGGTACTCCGGCATGTGCAGGATGGCTCGGCGCGGCTGGATGCTGGTGTTCTTGCCCCCGTCTTGCACTTGTGGTGCGGCAAGCTGAAATGCAGATCCCTCCGCTTCGCTGCGGGATGACAACTCGGAAGTATTAAAAGGCGACAGAGCCTCGACTTCGCTCATCGTTTGCCGGCTTTCATGCGGACTCGGACAGATTCGGCGTGGGCGGTCAGGCCTTCGGCTTCAGCCAGTGCGATGGCCTTTGGACCTAGCGTGGCGAGGCCTGCGGCGGTGTAGTTCTGCACCGTGATGACCTTCAGAAAGTCGTAGACACTTAGGCCGCCGCGCATGCGTCCGACGCTGCCCGTGGGCAGCACGTGGTTCGGTCCGCTGATGTAGTCGCCCATGCTTTGCGGCGAGTGATTACCGATGAAGACCGAACCCGCGTTGTTGACCCAGTCGAGATCGGCAACGGTGTCGACGGAAAGGTGTTCGGGTGCGAGCCGGTTAGTGATGACGTGGGTCTCTTCGACGGAGCCGCAAAGAAAGATGGTGCCGCGTTCCTTGATGGAAGTCTTTGCGAGCTTGTTGTCTTTCATCTGCTGCTTGACCTCGTTCAGGACGAGCTTCGCGAGTTGCGAATCCGCAGTGACGAGAATGGCAAGCGTTTCCGGATCATGCTCGGCCTGCGCAACCAGGTCGGCGGCAATACCTGCGGCGTTGCCCTTCTCGCTGGTGATCACGATTTCCGTAGGGCCCGCGGGCATGTCGATGCCGCACTCGGTGCTGGCGATGATCTTGGCGGCGGTGACGTACAGGTTGCCGGGGCCGACAATCTTATCGACGCGCGCGATAGTTTCCGTGCCGTACGCCATGGCGGCGACCGCCTGCGCGCCGCCGGTGCGGTACATCTCGGTGACACCCGCAAGGTGCGCCGCGGCAAGGGTTTCACGTGCGGGTTTGGGAGAGCACACCACGATGCGTGGCACGCCCGCGACCTGTGCGGGAATGGTCGTCATCAGCAGCGTGGAGGGCAGCGGGTAGCGGCCGCCGGGAACGTAGCAGCCCACGGATTCAAGCGGACGCACGATCTGTCCGACGGAGACACCGGGCGTGTTTTCGGTGGTCCATTCGTCTGGCTTCTGCTGCTCGGCGAAGCCGCGGATGTTGTCAGCAGCGGTCTGCATGGCTTCTTGCAACGCGGCAGGCGTAGCGTTCCATGCTTCGAGCATTTCAGCCGGTGTCACGCGGATGGGCTGTTTCGGCGCAAGCGAGTCGAACTTCTGCGCGAGTTTCAGCAGAGACTTGTCGCCGCCCTTGCGCACATCCTGCATGATCTTGCGGACGGTAGGTTCAACTTCGGCGGTTTTCACCGCGCCCCGGCGTTCGAGCGTGGCGAGTAGTTCGTAGGCGGCTTTTGCGTTGCGGCCTGTGGTTTTGATGAGCTTCATAGGTGATTTACTCCATCTATCCCAAGTGACCGGGAGTGGTGATCAACAACAATATCCAGACGTAGAACAGCGGAATAGTAAGCGCGAACAACCACCACTTATTCTGCCGGACCGCACTCCAAAAGATTAGGCTCGCACTCGTCAGGAGAAGAAGAGCAGAAAGAGCGATAGTCGGCTTCCGACTGAGATGAGACGACAGCTGGGTGATTAGCACTGGCCACCATAGAAGTGCTAGAACGATGCCGATGAAGCCAGGTAGGTGGCCGCGCATCGTAGCCGTACTTGTCCTCATAACCGTCACAGAACGACCTTGCTCAATGGGTATTCCACGATGCCGCTTCCGCCGGCTGCTTTCAGCTTGGGAATGACGTCGCGCACGGTGCTTTCGTCGAGGATGGTGTTGACCGCGACCCAGTTCTCGTCCTTCAGGTGCGAGACGGTGGGGGAGGACAGTGCGGGCAGGACACTAAGTACTTCATCAAGACTTGCCTTGGGTACGTTCAACATCAGGCCCACTTGCGACAGCGCGTTGATGGCGCCGTTCAGCATCAGCGACAGATTGTC
>CAXUEW010000134.1:0-8902 GCA_964250115.1 uncultured Terriglobus sp. | reverse complement strand
GGGATCAACTGGTAGCTCTGAAACACGAAGCCGATCAGCTTGCCGCGAACTTCAGCCAGCCGGTCCTCCGGCAGGTAGCTGATGGCGGTGCCCTGCAGCGTCACATCGCCTGCCGTGGGTGTGTCAAGTCCTGCCAACAGGCCCAGCAGCGTGCTCTTACCAGAGCCGGACGAACCCACAATGGCGACGAACTCACCTGCCCGCACATCAAACGATATGCCCCGCAGTATGTCGACCGTCCGCGCACCGTTTCGGATCGATTTCGTCAAACCAGCAACACGGATACCGGGATCGTCGTGCCTTGCAGCGGGGGAACCTGGGATTCCGGAATTCACCAATGCGCTCACTTTCCAGGCGTTACAGCAAAGATCGGATCATGCATGTCGGACAGAAAAGACAGGCTTTCAGCGGACAAGTCGATGATACAGCGCAATGCAGGGAGTACCGCTGCCCTGCTCGTACTGCTGGCAGCGACCGCACTTACAGGATGCAACGGAACACACGAGTACATGAACACGAACATGGTCAACACAGCGGCAATGGCAAGGCTGGACAGCGCCGGCGCTCCCGCAACCCCCGCGGACATGGATTCCCGCCCCGTCATCGCCTGCTTCGGCGACAGCCTGACGGCAGGCTACGGCGTCGATGAAGAAAGCAGCTACCCCGCCAACCTGCAGCGCAACCTGGACGCAGCCGGTTACCACTACCGCGTGGTCAACCTGGGCATCAGCGGCGAAACCACAAAGGACGGCCTCAACCGAGTGGACCGCGTACTCGCCCTGAAACCGGCGGTCGTCGTGGTGGAGTTTGGCGGCAACGACGGCCTGCGCGGCGTGCCAGTGGCAAGCTCCCGCTCCAACCTGGACGCCATTCTGAACCGGCTGAAGCACAGCGAAGCGCACATCGCCATGGCCGGCATCACGCTGCCGCCACAGTACAGCGCGCCGTACATCCGCCAGTTCAACGAGACCTATACCGTGCTGGCAAAGAAGTACACCGTACCGCTGCTGCCCTTCATGCTGAAAGACGTCTACGGCGTACCCGGCAGCATCCAGCAAGACGGCATCCACCCCACCGCGCAGGGCTGCATACAGGTCGCAAAGAATGTTCTAGGGCTGATTAAGCCGCTGCTCAAGAAGTAAGACAGCGTCCGACATCAAAGCACTCACCATGCAAGAGTCTTAGTAACTTGAGTGACTTGCCAGCAGCACAGTGGTGTGCTTTGCTGTTGTACATGCTAAAGCTATGTTTGGCTCTGCCGCTTCTTTTCGCGGTCTTGGCCTCCTCGTCACTCGGACAAGCGATCATTCCCGGACCTCAACTAATAGGTGACATAAAGATCCTTAGGTCCGCACTGGAGCAAATCCATCCAGAGCTTTATCGCTATACAACAAAGGCAGATCTCGATCGGTCGTTTGATTCTCTGGCCAACGATGTTCGCGGAGGCATGGATGAAGCTCATTTCCTGACCAGTGTGACCGAGATCGCAGTCAAGGTGCATTGCGGGCACACCTTCGTCAATCTGATGAACCAGAAGGATGCTGGCCTCGACCGCATGTTTAACAAGAAGACCTTCATCCCTCTGTACTTTAGGCTGTTAGGAACACGGATGATAGTCACGGAGAACGTCAGCGACGATTCCAGGCTGATCCATGGAACGGAAATTCTGAAGATCAACGGCGTACCGGTAAAGAGGGTTCTTCAAGACTTACTAAAAATTTCTAAAGCAGACGGCCTGCACAATACTGCTCACCGTCTCCGCTCACTGGAAGTACAGAGGGAACCCGGTGAAGTACGCAATTATACAAATCTGTTCGACGTGTACTACCCGCAGCTTTTTCCGATGACTTCAAGTACTTATAACTTCAAAGCTCAAAATCTCGTGAGTGGTAAAACCTTTGTGGCTACGGTGCCTTCGGTGACGAAAGCCGATCGCATCACTCGGGCAGAGGTAAGTTTCGGGCGGCATCCAGAACCCGAATCAGCCTGGCAGTTTCGCTTTCTGGATGCACAGACGGGCTATATGAAACTGGCAGCTTTCTTCACGTACGGATGGAAGCTGGATACAGCAGCTTTCTATAAAGATGCCTTCGCTCAAATGCAGCGCGCCCACGCAAAAAGCTTGATTATCGACTTGAGAGGGAACGTGGGTGGCCTGGTTCAGAATGCAACCGAACTGGAACGCTATATCTCAAGTCCTGTTTCTTACCGCGTCCCGCAGCAGCGAACAGTCATTAAGTGCCTGCAGGTTAGCAAGGAGGTAAGTCCATTCCTGATGACCTACGAAGGGGATATTGGAAAGCTGCTTACAACAGGCCTCTCAACTGAAAAGATGAAGCACCTACCCGAAGGCGGCTATGAGATTGTCAGTAGCAGTTCACCGGAAGCGCCCGCTACGCCAACCGAGCACTTTACAGGTAGGGTGTATTTCCTCGCAGATGCAACGAATGCGTCAGCTACTTCGGAACTACTCGCCCGCGTCCGTTTGAATAAGTTGGGAACGATTGTTGGGGAACAAACTGCTGGAAATCAGCAGGGAATAAACGTCGGAACCTTTTTCCTGCGCCTTCCGGCGTCCAAGGTCGAGATAGACATTCCTGCCTTGGCGCTGCTTCCCATCACAGCAGAACCGGACGGAGGTGTTCCACCCCACGTCCGGGTGCAGCAACGACCAGAAGATATCGCCGCCGGTAAAGATACCCAGCTCGAAGTCGCGATTCGACTCGCCAGGCGGTGAGCTAAGTGGAGAGCACTTCAACGAGCCAACTTACCGCGACATCCCGCCCGCGATCAGCTATTCTTTCGGATCAAGCCTCAGGAGGCTTAACATGTTCTTTCTGCGTTTATTCAGAACGCCATTATGCCTTATCGCGTTCGGAGCAGTTTCCATCGGCACTGCGGCTGCGGAGTGGAAAGCTGCCAATGGTCAAGTTGCTGCGGCGGCCAAGAACCCTGACGTGGCGGCTGTACTTGAGGCCGTAAACCGGATTGACAACGCTCTGATCGTGGATGACCGGGCTGCTTTTTTCAGCCTTCTAGCCCCTGATTTGGTCGTAAATAACCCGCAGAATGGCATATCCATCTCTGGAGCCACCGCGCGTCGGGATAGCGCCGGATTGATCAGCTACAGCAAATATGTCCGTTCAATCGAATATGCAGGAAAGCTGGGGGACATGGTGCTGCTGATGGGGGATGAGATGGTGGTGCCCAAAGGAAACGCGCCGATGGCCGAAAAAGAGGTACACAGGCGATTCACAGATGTTTGGAAGCGTGCTTCGGGTCACTGGGTGTTGGCAGCGCGGCAAGCCACCATCATCCCTTCTTAGGCCAGATTCACGTGCGGTTGAATCAGCGTTCCGGCGATGCGCTTGCCTACACCCAGCAGTACGTGCTGCGCGCCGAAGATGCGCACCAGCGGTGCTTGCGAAAACTCCGGCAGGTTGACTGCCATGCCGTTGCGTAACTTTGCCTGCGACTGCTCATCGGCCAGTACAGCCGGCATTTCTGCCATGACGGACCGGGGATGCAGCAGCAGTTCTTCCACCGTGCCGGCATTGACGGCGTCAATCAGCCGCTCGCGCGTTACCGCCTGACTGAGCGTGAAGGGACCAGCCTGCGTTCGGCGCAGTGAGCTAAGGTGGGCGCCGCAGCCCGCCAGCGCTCCAAGTTCGTGCGCCACGGAACGCACGTAGCCACCAGCGGAAACGTGCATGGTGAAGCTGGCTGTCCCGCCATCGAGCGCGCACAACTCAAACCCATGGATGGTGATGCGCGCGGGCTTTACAGGGACTTCCTTACCCGCGCGCGCCAGTTTGTACGCAGGCACACCGCCAATCTTCTTTGCGGAAAATACCGGCGGCACCTGGTCGATGGTGCCGTGAAAGCGGGTGCTTAGTTCTCTTAACTGCTCCAGCGAGACACACAGCGGCCTCGCCTCCGCCGCGGCCTGGCCCTCGGCGTCGTAGGTGTCGGTCGACCAGCCGAATCGGATGGTGCCCTCGTAGTGCTTTTCCGCCGCGTTGAAGAACTGGGCCAGCCGCGTCCACTTGCCGAGCAACAACGGCAAGACGCCAGTCGCCATGGGGTCCAGCGTGCCCAGGTGGCCCACGGAACGTTCGCCCGTAGCGCGGCGAACCAGCGAAACAACATCGTGAGAGGTAAGTCCGGCGGGCTTATCGAAAACAAGTAGGCCATTCATCTGCGCCTTTGATTACACCATCTTTGCTGCACGCAAGGCTCACACTGTCTGTTGCCATCTCGCCCACCCTTTGAGGGTTGTCAGTTGCGGACCAAGAGAGCCCGGCAAGCTCTCCGCAGCAAAGCCCGAAGCCCGTGGAGAGATGTGCACCGCTACAACGCCGCAGGCCGCCGCACCAGCGACAGGAACTCATTCCGCGTCTGCGGCTGGTCGCGAAAGGCTCCCAGCATGGCGGAGGTCGTGGTCATACTGCTCTGCTTCTCCACGCCGCGCATCATCATGCACAGGTGCTGCGCCTCAAGGATCACGGCCACGCCGCGCGGCCGGATGGCCTCGACAATGGCGTCGGCCACTTGCCGCGTCATGCGTTCCTGCACCTGCAGCCGCCGCGCGAATACATCCACCAGCCGCGCCACTTTGCTTAGCCCGATGACCTTGCCCTTGGGAATGTAGGCCACATGGGCCTTGCCGAAAAACGGCAGCATGTGGTGCTCGCACAACGAGTAGAACTCGATGTCGCGCACGATCACCATCTCGTCATAATCCACGTCAAACAGCGCACCGCGCAGGATGTCATTCGGGCTTTGCTGGTAGCCGCGCGTAAGGTATTGAAGTGAGCGCTCCATGCGGTCAGGCGTCTTCAGCAGGCCGTCGCGCGAGGGATCCTCGCCGATGCGGCGCAGCAGTTCCCGGTAGATCTCTTCGGTGCTGGAGTCCTGTAGCGTCGCACGGGGTTCGGCTACGGCTGCATGACTCGTCAATCGGCTGTCATTCATCTACTCAATCCTACGCACCAGGCACTTGATGGTCTGCATGCGGCTCGTGGTGCGGCGCCGCATGGAGGTCAAAGCTGTTGTTGCCCGTCTCTTCCACGCGGATGTTCGCAAGCCGCAGACGTCCGCGCGGGTCCAGCAGCGGCACGGCATCCCGAAGGACACGATCCGCCTCCGCCACAAAGTTCTCGGTTGAAGGTACAAACGTGCCGGCAAAGGCCTTGTCCGCGTTCAGGTGCGTGCAGCCAAAGCGGTCGATCAACTCGCGCCGCACCAGCGCGTCAAGCCGTGGCATGTCGACGACGAACCCCGTCTCTGCGTCGACCGGACCCGAGACCGTTACCTCCACCACGTAGTTGTGGCCGTGACCATACGGGTTGTTGCACTTGCCGTAGATCTCGCGGTTCTGTTCGTCTGTAAACGAAGGCACATGCAGCCGGTGCGAGGCCGAAAATCGGTAGCGCCGGGAGAAGTGCACGATCGGTGTGCCCTGCGTCGGGTTCACGCGAATATCTCCGCCTGAAGCGCGCTAGCATCGGAATCACTGGACCCAGTTGCCTCACCGTAGAAGTCGGCAAACAGGTCTGCCATCTCATACACACGCACACGGTACAGACGCGCGTTTGGCACCTTGCCATCGAGCCGCCGCCAGATTGCTACTGCTATGTTTTCGGTAGTCGGGATGGCATGCGCAAACTCCGGCACCTCATGGTTCAGGTGGCGATGGTCATACACGCTGACCACCTCCCGCTCCAGAATTTCCTTCAACAGCTTCAGATCGACCACAAAGCCGGTCAGCGGATCGACCTCGCCTGCGACCGTCACTTCCAGCGTGTAGTTATGGCCGTGCCCGTTGGTGTTCGCGCACTTGCCAAAGACTTCGCGGTTCTTCTCGTCAGTCCAGGCAGGATTGCGGTAAAAGTGCGCGGAGGAGAACTCGGCCTTGCGGGTCAGAAAGATCATCGTCTAGTTGGATGACCGAAGACAGATAGGCGTCGCAGTGAGGGATCGGAGCAGCTATCTGCGGGCAAGCTCATCGACGCGGCCTTTTAGTTCTCCTGTGACGGAGTAGAACTGACGCAGGTCATGTTCAATCGTGTTCAGGCGTGCTTCAATGCGACCGTCTAGGTGGTCTATGCGGCTGTCCAAGCGGTCCAGGCGACCGTCAATGCGGCTATCCATCTTGTCAATAGTCGATTCCAGCCGAGCAAGACGTTTATCCTGCTGCAGCCAGGAGAGGATGACTAGAATGCTCGGCACTGCTAACGCAATGTAGAACTGCATGTTCGTCAACATCGGCTGCTCCTACAATCAACATAGCAGGCCACCCTGCCACCGCCCAGCTCTATACGCTGTACTCCCGGCCCTTCCACTTTACCGATCGCGCCACCTTCACGCGCTGCCATGAACGCATCAGCAGAAACGCAAACAGCGGCAGTGCGAAGACTGAAAGCACGCGATCCACAAACGGCGCGTGCGACCGCCCCACCCGCGTAAAGTAACGCAGCAGCACTCGCAGCCAAAGCACCCCGATCGCCAGCATCTGCCAGAACTGCAAGTTCGGCATCAGCACGGGCAAGAGCGGCAAACCCAGCAGCAGCACAAAGTTCAGCAGCGTGCCCGCGGCCAGGAACAGCGGATTGCCAAAGAGCAGTGCCAGATTCTTCGTCCAGCCCTCGACCATATCGCCGAAGCCGCAGTACATGCGCGTGCTGACCGCGTCCGGCGCGTACCGCAGGCGGATCGCGTGCCGCCGCTTCAGCAATCGGGCCAGCGCCACATCCTCAAGCACCGCGCTTGCGACGGCCTGGTGACCGCCCACGTCGAAATAAGCCTGCGCCTGCACCAGCAGAAACTGCCCATTGGCCGCCGCCACAGGGCTGGACGGATCGGAGACTTTCTTGGGCGGATACGTGCTCGCAAGCTCAGAAAACACCAGCGGCAGCAAAGCCCGCTGAACCAGCCCGGTGGAGATCTGGCGCGGCGAGTACGACAGCAGCGCAAGCTCGTGTCGCTCCGCCTCGACCACCGCACGGTGGGTTGAGCCGGGCTCGTGCAGCGTATCCGCGTCGGTGAACAGCAGCCACTTGGCCGTCTGCGCAACGTCCTGCGAGGCACCCAGCCACAACGCGGCATTCTTGCCGGTAAAGCCGTTGCGGCGGAGCGTCAACTCTTTGGCACGCAGAACCTGGAGGCCCACATGCTGCAAGGCCAACTGCTCTGCAATCGCATACGTGGGATCTGTAGAGCCGTCATCCATGACGATGATGTGCCAGTGCTCGCCCAACTGAAAGCCGGGTTCCGACTGCGCCACCAGCGACTGGAGGCAGCCCGGCAGGCTTTCCGCCTCATCCCGCGCGGGGATCAGAACCGTCAGCGTGTGGGTCGAAGGCTCCTCTGCCTCTACATGGGCGGCGGACGCTACGCGGTGGGTCGCACCGGCGGGCGCGCTTCCATCCAGTCGCAACGCGAACTCCGGCTCCGCGGTCTTCTCAGGTGTATTCGACTCGGGGTTTTCCTGCTCTGCCATACAGCTTCGTATTATAGGAAGCGTGAAGACTGCCGTGACCTTTCGCACTTCCGCCGTCCTTTTACTTGCCGTCCTGCTTGCCGGGTGCAACCGCGGCGATCATCCCACCCAGCTTGCACAGACCGCGCCCGATTTCACCCTGCATAACGGCCCGCAGACCGTCCGGCTGAGCCAGTTCCGGGGCAAACTCGTCATTCTGAACTTCTGGGCGACGTGGTGCGCACCCTGCATTGACGAACTCCCCAGCCTGCAGGAACTACAAAAGCAGCGGCCCGATGTGCAGGTACTCGCCGTCTCCATCGACGACGATCCGGCAGCATACGCCGCGTTCCTGAAGCAGTACGACATCAGCCTGCTCAGCGTGCGCGACGGCTCACAGGGAGCCAACTTGAAATACGGCTCGGTCCGAGTGCCGGAAACTTTCGTGCTGGATCGCAGCGGTGTTGTCCGGCGTAAGTTCGTGGGTCCGCAGCAGTGGACCAATCCCGAGGTCCTCGGCTACCTGGCGAAGCTGTAGATCGCCCCAGCCGTCATCCTGACCGAGCGGTATTCCCAGCCCATCCTTGAGGAGGTTCAGATACAGGACCCGGGTCCGGGCGAGGTGATGGTGGCATTGCGCGCCAGTGGCATCTGCCACACCGATCTTGCAGCCGTGTGGGATTCCCGTACCTACCCGATCGTCCTCGGCCACGAGGGTGCGGGCATTGTTGCATCTGTCGGCGAGGGTGTAACGCATGTGGTTGCGGGTGACCATGTGGTCATTAACTGGCTGCCGAAGTGCGGACAGTGCCGTCGCTGCCTGGGTGGCCGTTCCGACTTATGCGAGCGTGTCACAGGCACACTCTCTCCGCGCGTCTTCTGGCGAGCCGACCGATTGAGGTTCTGCTGCAGGCGGGGACGTTCTGCTCGCACGCCGTGCTGCGGTCACCCGCAGCCTGCCGTTTCCCCAGGCCGCACTTCTGGGCTGCGCAGTTGCCACCGGTGTGGGTGCAGCCCTGTTTACGGCACATGTGCAACCCGGCGACAGCGTCGTAGTGATAGGTGCCGGGGGTGTCGGTCTCAACATCATTCAAGGCGCACGCATCGCTGCAGCGTCAACGATCATCGCGGTCGATCAGGACGAAGATCGTCTCGCCTTGGCACTCCAATTCGGTGCGACGCACGTCGTGAATACACACAACACCAACATGGTCAGCGCCGTACAGCGCATCACCGGGGGACTTGGCGTGGACTTCGCGTTTGAGGTCGTGGGCCTTCCCTCGTTGATGCGGGAAGCGGTGCAACTGCTGGCCCGCGGCGGCGAATTGATCCTGGTGGGTGCTGCCGCCCGCGACGCGGAACTGCCCCTTTTGCCACGCCGCTTCATGAGCATGCAACAGGCTATCCGCGGCAGCATTTACG
>CAXUEW010000133.1:1029-8908 GCA_964250115.1 uncultured Terriglobus sp. | reverse complement strand
CTGGTCTGGGTAAACACCGCCAGCAAGGTCTACCACTGCCCCGGCACCGCGTTCTATGGCAAAACCAAGACCGGCAAGTACCTTGCGGAAGACGCGGCCAAGGCCGAAGGCGATCGCGCCAACGCCGGCAGGCCTTGCGCTAAATAGCTCGGTACAGACACCAGATTTCTAGTGGCAAACATCCGCACACCGCTTTGTGCAGGCGGCAAGGCGGCTCCATGCATACTTCTGCATCTCAACGTTACGAAGACGGCGCAATTTACCGTTCATGAAAGCGAGAGTGCATGACTTTGAACCTGCTACGTACCGGCACCGTTGCGATTGCAGCCCTAACCCTGGTAGCCACCGGCTGCGACAAGAAAAAGGATGACACTGGCAACCTGAAAACGGCCATCAACAGCTACTACGACCAGTTTCCCGAGTGCCTGTACAAGCAGCCCATCCAGTTGCCGCAGCAGCATGACAAGGATGACGCCGAGAAGGTGCAGCCATTCGACGCGCTGGTCGACCAGGGTCTGCTGGCACGCACCCCCATTGAGAAGACCAAGCTGCTCATCATCAAGAAGGAAGCCAACAGCTACGACCTGACCGACAAGGGCCGCAGCAACTGGACGCCTGACGTAACGCAGCCCGGCTACGGCAACTTCTGCTTTGCGCACCGCAAGGTGAAGGACATTGTCAGCAACACGCCGGCAGGTACGCAGCCGGGTGCGACCACGACCGTCAATTACACCTACACGCTGGGCGATGTAAAGGACTGGGCACAGGCCAAGGAAACGCAGATCGCCTTTCCGCAGATCAGCACCGCGCTTGCCGCCACAAACAGCGCACAAACTACGCTGGTCCTGACCAACGACGGATGGAAGGTACCAACGCGGACCCGCCCGTAACGGCGTCGTTCTGTACCTCGGAACTTGTCATCCCGTAACGCTTTCGCCTTGTCATCCCGTAACGCAGTGAAGGGATCTGCATTTTTGCCCGGTAGCCTCCAAACAGAAGGGTGTGGCACGCAGTGTACGCACCACATTCGTTTCGGGTCATACAGGCACACATGCAGATCCCTTCGCTGCGCTACAGGATGACAAAGGTCCGAGGAGTTGATAACAGAAGCACGTTGCTTACCGTCCCGGGGGCGGTGTTGGGGACATCTTGTATTCCTTCGGCGGCGTCCCACCGGCAAGGTTCTGGACAAAGTAGTCCCAGCGCCGCCTACCGATGTAAGCCGTCTGATCGCCGTACCCGTGGTGCGCGTTCGGCACCATCAGCAGGTCGAAGTCCTTGCCTGCTTTCATCAGGGCATCGACCACAAGCAGCGTGTTTGATGGCGGCACGTTGTCGTCCATGGTGCCGTGGACCAGCATCAGCTTGCCCTTCAGGTTCTTCGCGATGTTTTGATTGGCTTGGTCGTCATAGGCCTTCTTGGTCGAGGCATCACTTAGGCCGATCCACTTCTCGGCCCAGTCGTCTTCGTAGTTCCGGTTCTCGTGGTTGCCGCTCTCAGACCATCCCACCTTGAAGAAGTCCGGGTAACGGAACATCGCATCGGCAGTGGCAAAGCCGCCGCCGCTGTGTCCCCAGATGCCTGCACGATTGATGTCGATCCACGCGTTCTGCGCCGCAAGCTGCTTCATGCCTGCCACTTGATCTGGCAGAGTGTTGTCGCCCATGTCGCCGAAGTAAGCCTCGTGAAATTTCTTGGAGCGCCACGGCGTGCCGGTGCCGTCGATGGACACCACGATGAACCCAAGCTCCGCCAGCGCCGGGCTGTCGGCCCGTGATGCGACGAAATTACGAGAGCCGACCGAACCCGTCTGCGGGCCGGGATAGATGTAGTTCACAATCGGATATTTCTTCGACGCGTCGAAGTTCGACGGCTTGAACATGACGCCGTACAGATCGGTCTTGCCGTCACGAGCCTTGACCGTAATGCTGACCGGCGGCTGCCATCCTATTGCCTTCAACCGGGTAATGTCGGCGGTAGCAACCTCCGTGAGACGCTTACCTTCTGCGTCGCGTAGAACAGCAATGGGCGGCACCTGCGGCGTGCTGTACACATCGACAAGATATTTGCCGTCTTCGCTCAACGTTGCCGCGTGGTTGCTGTTCTCCGGCGTCAGCAGCTTCAGATCTTCGTTCGGTGCCTTACCATCCAGCTTGGCGCGATAGGTGGCCGAGTAGTACGGGTCCCAGCCCTTCTCGCGACCCACTCCCTCGAAGAAAATCTCACCTGACTTTTCATCGGCGCGCAGCAGTTGCGTCACGTTCCAATCACCCGCCGTCACAGCATGCTTCAGCGCGCCGGTGACCGCGTCGTACAGGTACAGGTGGCCCCAGTTGCTACGTTCGCTGAACCACAGGATTTCGTTGCGCTTTGACAGGTAACGCCAGTTCACGCGACCGTTGCCGCTCTCAAAAAAAGTCGAGACTGTCTCGCTCATCACATCCCGCACGTTGCCGGTGGCAACATCGGCCATGCGCAGATTCTCGCTACGATGGTCGCGGCTGGTAGATAGGAAAGCTAACGACTTGCCATCAGCGGCCCATTGCACATCATCCCATCCGCCGCCACGGCAACTGATGTCGTCGCACAACGACGAGCGATGCTGATCGGGCGGCGTCTTCAACCGTGTCACCTTGCTCGCATCCGTGTCGATGACGACGCGCTCGATCATCGTGACATCCTTGTCGCCGGGCAGCGGATAGTGCCACGCATCCAGCGTGGGATGGCCCACGTTCGTGCTGACCAGGTACATCATGCCGGTCTTGCGCTGGTCCTGCTGAAAGGTCGCCACCATTTTCGAATCGGGCGACCACACCGCCACCGCGCGGTTGCTGTGCGTCCATCCGGCGTTGTCGGTGGCATAGCCGTAATCAATCACGCCATCCGTAGTCAGCGCTTTTTCCTCGCCTGTCGAAACGTCGCGAACCCACAGGTTCCAGTCGCGGATGAACACGGCACGCTTGCCGTCAGGCGACACCACGGCCTCATCGCGGCCCGGGCGCAGCGGAGCGGCTGCCGCAGGGTTCGTGCTCATACCGGCATTGCCGCCGGTAGCCGTGGTGCTTACGCCACCGTCCGGCTGGCCGTTCGTCTTTGCCTGCTGGTGCGCGGGCGGCAACTGCTGCTTGGGGCAGGTATATGCGGGCAGCGCGCAGCGGTAGCGCTCGCCACGCACCGTCACGATCAACGTGGCATTCGCGTCAACGAACTCAAGATCGGTGATGGGCAAACTCCCCACAGAGGCATTGCGTACACCTGCGGCGTTCAGCGCAGCCGCCATCTTCGCGTGATCGAACGCAGGTGCCTTGGTAGCGTGCGCCGCGTCGATCAGCATAAAGGTCGTGTTGCTGTTGGCCGTATCCTTGTACCAGAACCGGTCTCCGCCTGTGGGCGCGGAATCGTTCTTAAGCCACGTCACCCGATCCACGGCATGGTCGATCAGCGGAGTCGTCTTATAAGCCATGCGGCTCTCCGCACGCTGGTAATCGGCAGCCGTAAGCGCCACCGGCTGCTGCGCGGAAACCACTGAAACACCCAGCAAACACGCACCCATGTGCATGGCTGCAACCGAACCAATTCTGAACCTGTGCATGCAACGAAGTCTATCAGCGATGGTGCCGGCAAGGACTTCCAAACGCTGCCCTGCAACGGACGACATCATGCCCTGCTCTTCACATATTCAACTTGTGGCTGCAGTGCCTGAAAGGCTATTAACTTCCAGCCGAGAAGGCCACTCTTTCGGTCAAGAGGTGTGGTCCAGCACGATCTTCCATCCCGCTTCGGTCTTTTCCAGCACCAGCGAGAAGATGCCGCCGGCGTTGCCGCCGTTCTTCTTGGGGCGCTCCAACTGAAAGGCACCGGTCACGGTGGCAAAGCGCTCGTCCAGCAGGTGCGGCTCCAGGTCGCTGAAGGTCAGCTTGCCCATGGTTGCTTTGTCCGGGTAGCTCTTGTTGTAGCGGGCCAGCATCTGGTCGTAGCCGCGCGCGATCTCGCCGCCGATGAACAGTGTGTCCGGAGAGTTCTTATAGCCGCTGGTAAAGCCGGTCATGTCGCCGTTGTTCCAGGCACGCTCCTGCGCCAGCAGCACCTTCACCACGTCCAGCTCGCCCTGCGGCAGCGTCTTCATCTGTGCGCCTTCACGAGCCTGCGCGTCACCGTCCGACGACGCAAGCGGCAGCAAGCACGCAAGTGCAAGGGCGGAAGAAAGCAGGATGCGGCGCATGGTTGATCCTCCAAAAATGTTGCAAAGTGTTCTTGCTGCGGATGAACTCTACAATCATCCCATGGCGTCCGCAACAACAGGCGTGGGTGACGCGAGCCCATCTTTACCGGTTGAAGCGGCGAAGCCATCGGCTGGAAGCAATACGAAAACCGTGCACGCCACCTGCTCATTGGACTGCCCGGACAGTTGCGGCGTGCTGGCCACAGTGGATACCGCAACCGGCCGCGTTGTGCGCATCGCCGGCGACCCCACGCACCCGGTCACGCGCGGCTTTCTGTGCGGCAAGGTAGCGCGATACCTCGACCGTGTCTACGCTCCAGATCGCGTTCTCCAACCCATGCGACGCCGTGCCGGTGTGCCGAAAGGATCGCTTGCACACGGCGAAGAAGCGCAGGCATTCGAGCGCATCTCGTGGGAGGAGGCGCTCGACACCATCGCCCAGAATCTGCAGAGGGTCAGCGACACGCACGGGCCGGAGTCGATCTTGCCCTACAGCTACGCCGGCACCATTGGGCAGCTTGGCTACGGATCGATGGATCGCCGCTTCTTCCACCGGCTGGGCGCGTCGCAACTGGACCGCACCATCTGCGCCTCGGCCGGAACGGCTGCCTTCAACGCGGTCTACGGCACGCGTCTGGCGCCAGAGCCGCAGAGCTTTGCCCACGCGAAGCTGATCGTGGCCTGGGGCGCGAACCTGCACGGCAACAACATCCACCTGTGGCCGTTTATTGAGCAGGCGCGGCGCAATGGCGCTCGGCTCGTCGTCATCGATCCATACCAGACCAAGACGGCGCGGCTGGCCGATCAGCACATCGCCATCCGGCCCGGCACCGATACCGCGCTGGCCATGGGCATGATGCACGTCATCCTGCGCGACGGCCTGGAAGATCGCGCCTACATCGAGGCCTGCACGCATGGTTTTGAAGCCCTGCGCGACCGCATAACGGCCTATGAGTACGCACCGGAATGCGTGGCTGCAATCACCGGTCTCGACGCGGAGACGATCGTCGCGTTCGCCCACGCGTATGCAACGACAACGCCTGCGGTGATTCGTGTGAACTACGGCATTCAGCGCACGGACAATGGCGGCACTGCAGCGCGTGCCGTGGGCATGCTGCCTCTGCTGACGGGTGCGTGGAAACACCACGGCGGCGGCGTCATGTTGTCCACTTCGGCGGCCTTTCATTTCAACTCCACAAAGCTGCAGATGCCGGAGTTGATGGAAAGCAGTCCGCTCAAACGCACTGCACGCACCGTGAACATGAGCCAGCTCGGCCGTGCACTGACAACGCTGAAGGAACCGCCAGTACACGCTCTGTTCGTCTACAACTCAAACCCGGCAGCGGTCGCTCCCAACCAGACTGCGGTGCTGCGCGGCATGCGGCGCGGGGACCTGTTCACCGTAGTGCACGACTGCTTCTTTACCGACACTGCCGATTATGCCGACATCGTTTTGCCCGCGCCCACCTTCCTCGAACAGGATGACGTGCAGGGCGCCTACGGCCACTACTTCCTGCAGCTTTCACCGCGTGCCGTTGAGCCGCCGGGCGAGTCACGCAGCAATGTGTGGCTCTTCGGGCAGCTTGCGCAGCGTATGGGCTTTGCCGAACCATGCTTCCGCGACACCGAGCGCGACCTCATAGCGCAGGCGCTCGACACTGCGCATCCATGGCACGCGGGCATCACCCTCGAAAGGCTGGAGAGGGAGTCACGCGTGCCGCTGAACCTGCCACGCAACCAGCAGGGCCAGTTCCTGCCCTTCAGCGATGCCTCATGGTTCCGCACACCCAGCGGACGCGGCGAATTCTACTCGGAGGCTCTCGCGGCGCAGGGCCTGGATCCGCTGCCTGGTTATACCGCCACGCCCGAGCGCAAGGACGCCACCCAGCCACTGCAAATGCTGGCACGCAAAGCCGATCACTGGATGAACTCGACCTTCGCAAACGTGCCGCGCCACCGCAGCATGGAGCAGGACCGCATCGGCCTTGATGCTCTCGAAATCCATCCGGATGATGCGGCAGCACGCGGCATCGTCGCTGGAGACATGGTTGAAGTAGCCAATGAACGCGGCAGCATTCATCTGCGCGCTGCCCTTACGGGTCGCGTGCAACCCGGCACCGTAGCCGCGACTCTCGGCTGGAACAAGCTTGCCGGTGATGGGAATGGGGTAAATGTTTTGACCAGCGAACGGCTTACCGACCTAGGTAGTGGCGCGACCTTTTACGCCGTCAATGTCGAGGTTCGGCGCATTGGCCTACGGTAGCCGCGATGGCGCACGACCTCCTAGACGCTGTGTCGCAGGTGGTGGGACGTCCACAACACGGAGCGCTACTGTGAACGGGTGGCCGTTGCGGATCAGGATGCGCGAAAGGTCGCCAAGTGACTCAAGAACGCGCGCGTTCTCAAGCCCTCCGCAATCCACCGGCACACAACCCATAGAGGTGGCCAGATCAGCGATCACACTTTTGGACGGTGAGTGGTCACCGGCCAGGAAAACGCTGATCCCATACGCATTCAGCGGCTCCGGAGCAAGTTCGAACAGTTCGATGGCGAAGTTGTTGAATGCCTTGACCACGTGCGCTGCCAGCAACGCTGATTGCAACTGCTCGGCTGACGAGGTGAGCAGTTGCGCGCGTGCTTCAGGCTGTGCCGGCAGATTGCTCATGTCCAGCACGGGCTTGCCTGCAAGCAGGTCTACCTCCGGCACCACCTCGTGCGCCGCAACGCCGCGAACGGTCCAGATCACCATTTCCCCGAACCGGGCGGCATCCGTGTTGCTGCCGGCAGCCGCATCAGCACCGGCAAGTGCTGCTGCCGCACGTGCCTGATCCTGCTGCCGCGCACCGAAGAACACCTGATGCCCGAGGCCCGCTAGCAGGACTCCTAGCGAGCGGCCCATGTTGCCGCTACCTACGATTCCTATGCGCATCGTGACTCCTGTGTTTTTGGGTACGCTCAGCAACTAGCCCGCGCTACTCACTCATACCGCAACGCGTCGATTGGGTTAAGGCTCGCTGCCTTCCATGCGGGATAAATCCCGAACACCAAACCAATGCCGATGGAGATGACGAACGCGGCGATGACCCATGCGCTGGACAGCAGCGACGGCAGAAAAACATGCAGCGTCAGCGCCACCAGCGACCCAAGCGCCACGCCCACAAAGCCGCCGATAGCGCACAACACCATGGCCTCAAGCGTGAACTGCAGAAGGATCGTGCGCTTCGTCGCACCGATGGCTTTGCGTACACCAATCTCGCGCGTGCGCTCCGTGACGGACACCAGCATGATGTTCATCACGCCCACGCCGCCCACCATCAAGCCGACACTGGATAGAGCAAACATCAGCAGGAATAGTCCACCCGTAAGTTGTGACCACAACCTTGTAAGCGAATCGGAACCGAAGATGGCGAAATTATCATCCTTTTCCACGGGCACTTTGCGACGCGCGCGCAGAACTTCGCGTACCTCTTCTTCGACGGCTGTCTTATTGGTCGGGCTGTCGTACTTGACGGTAATCCAGTAATCCAGGATTTCCGGGTGCATGTGGTGAAAAGTGGTTACAGGGAAATAGCAGAAGTTATCGGATGGATTGCGGCCCGGCGCGACGCTCTTGAAGCCGTCCAAGCCGAGATCGGACTGAAGGATGGCGCTGGAGG
>CAXUEW010000133.1:0-1019 GCA_964250115.1 uncultured Terriglobus sp. | reverse complement strand
AGCCGTCCAGGGTACCCACCACGGTTGCTGAGATACCGGCCACCTCGACTTCCTTGCCTACGGCGTCGCCGTTCGGGAAAAGGTCCTCTGCGGTGTCATGGCCCAGAATCACAATTTTCGCGGCGCGATCCTGTTCTTCTTTGGTAAAGACGCGACCTGCTGCAATGGGCCAGTCGTTCACGATGTACGAGGTGTAGCTGTCGCCGCCCAGGCCAACATTTTCTGCTTTATGCCCGTTGGCTTTGACGGTGGTCATGCCTTCCGCGCCAAACGCGCCGAAGTTCGCCAGGCGCAATCCCGCAGCCGCAGCCACCACATGCGGCAACTTATTCAGTGCCTCCATGTCTTCGTAGGTCAGTTGCTTACGCGCGAGTTCTTCCAACGTGGGTCGCGAACCGAAGACAGAAAAGCGAAAGACAAAGAGCGAATTCGATCCAAGCTGAGAAATGATGCCGCTGACCGTACTGTTCAGTCCGTTGATGACCGAGGACATGACAATCACAGTGAGTACACCGATAACAATGCCCAGCACAGTAAGTCCGCTGCGCAGTTTGTTGGCGCGCAGGGTATCGAGCGAGATGGTAATGGTTTCGCGTACGTCAGACAGGTTCATTTACATGTCGCTCCGCAGTGCGGTAATCGGGTCCAGCATGGCCGCTTTGCGTGCGGGATACACGCCGAAGAAGATGCCGACGCTGGTCGCAACCAGCAGGCCGACGAAGACGCTCCACCACGCGATACTCATGGGAAATCCTGCGATCTGCGAGATGCCAAAGCCCACGCCCACGCCGAACAGAACGCCGAGAATCCCGCCGGCCGTGGCCATCAGGCCGCTTTCAATGATGAATTGCAACAGCACATCGCGCCGGCGCGCGCCCAGCGCCTTGCGCACGCCGATCTCGCGTGTGCGTTCCGTCACAGAGACCAGCATGATGTTCATGATGACGATGCCGCCAACGATGAGCGAAATGGCGGCCACGGGAATCGCGATGGCGCCGAACAGATTAGTAACCGTCTTG
>CAXUEW010000132.1:0-8934 GCA_964250115.1 uncultured Terriglobus sp. | reverse complement strand
GCGACCCTCGACATTCCCAATGAAGTTGTACAGAACGTCCGCGCTCAGGGCCCGCAGCAGCGGCAGGGTTGCGTGGGTCAGGGCGTTGCCCTTGCTGTCTTCTTCACCGATAGAAAGCAGGCCGACACGCGGCTTTGAGACTCCCAGCACGTTGCGCGCGTAGATCTGACCCATCAGGGCGAATTGGACGAGGTTCTGTGCGTCGCTGTCGACGTTCGCGCCGGCATCCAGAAGGACGCAGGGTGTTCCCGCAATGGTTGGCAGAATGGTTGCCAATGCAGGCCGATCGACACCTTCAAGCGTGCCGAGAACCATCTTTGCCGTGGCCATGGCGGCACCGGTATTGCCCGCAGTCACAAAGCCGTGCGCTTTGCCTTCGCGGACCAGCTTCAGACCCACTCGCATACTGCTGTCGCGTTTTGAGCGAACGGCAAGGGCGGCCTTTTCATGCATGCCAATGCGCTCACTTGCATGAACGACCTCAATCGGCAAACGCTCACCGTCAAGGTGCAGTTTCAGCGCGGACGCAAGGTCATCTTGCGGTCCAACCAGGTGGATGCGCACGGGAAATTGGCGACAGGCCGCAATAGCTCCGCGGAACTCAGGCTCGGGGCTCTTGTCGGAACCCATCGCATCCAGAACGATGTCCGTCAGCATCCAGCAGATTGCCGGGCTACGCTGCTTGCTTGTCGGCGACGATTACAGCGCGGCCCCGGTATTCACCGCACTTGGGGCACGCATGGTGCGACAGTTTGCGCTCACCGCACTTGGGACACACCGATGAGTTGGGAACAGTCAGAAAATCATGCGAGCGGCGCTTGGCGGTCCGCTGCTTGGAGTGGCGACGCTTTGGATTCGGCATCGGTCTTACCTTTCGATATCAAAATTTCACGGCCCTTGGCCACGTAAAACTCTATCCGCACGACTTACAAGTGTCGCCCGGTCTATGCTTGCCCTGAGGGGTCAATAGGCTTTATCTCTCAGGATTTACCGGGACTGCCGAAACCCTGCAGGGCGTTCCATCTTGGATCAATGGCTGCCGAGCCGCAGTTGCAAGCCGCCTGGTTCAGGTTTTCACCACAACGTGGGCAAAGTCCCTTGCAGTTCTCCTGGCAAAGCGAACGATCAGGCAGGGAAAGTAACACCTGCTCGCGTACGGCATCTTCCAGGAGCAAACCGCTCTCTTCATAATAGCCGATTTCTGTTTCCGCCTCACTGATGGCTCGCTCGCCCTGCTCCGCATCAACGCCGGCAGGCCGGAAGATCAGGTCGAAGCGCTGGTCTGCCAGGTAGGCAATCGGATCCAAACATCGTGCGCATAACAGCTCAAAGGCACCCTGAAAACGAGCTCGAAGCCGTATGTCATCCACCACATCCCTGGGGCCGCGGTGTTCCTCGATGCGCTCTGCAGTGCCCAGAATGTGCAGCGGTCCGGTTTGTTGCACATCTGTCGCATAGTCGATAGCACCCGGCGGGAGCCGCAGGTCAAGAGCCAGCGGTTCAGGGATCAGGTCACTTGGAGTGATACGCATACCGCCCAATTATCTCAGTTTCGCAGGATGCCGTCCCGGCACTGCGGAGCGGAACGATCCAATCTACGATTTTCAGTAGCCCCGTCTACCAGTTTTTGGGATACGAGAATGCCGCATTCATAAAAACAGCTTTTCTCGCAAAGGAATGCAAGAAAGGCAAGGACTTTTGGTTTGGCACATGACTTGCTCTAAGCCGTAGCGGGAAGAGCGTGCGGATAGGTGCTGCTGCAACTGCGGACAACACCAATGCACCGGGAACAGCAACACAGAAGAATACCGGAACGGGAACACCGCGCCAGCATACCTGGCAACTGCAGGCAAAGATCTGAGCATGCGGTACCCGACGGCAGCACGACAGCTTCAGGAGGCCAGTGACTGGCCATAATGGAACGGCCACCCAGCAGGGTGGCCGTTCCAGTTTTTACTCTGCCGTATACCTGTGAAGATCGCCCCTTGCCAAGGCATGAACTTCTGCGTAGGATAGGGCTGCCTGGGAAATCGACTGACGCACAGCCCGCTTAGGATCGGGTGGCCGCTTGCCGAATGACCCTCAGGGCTGGCTACGTGTCTTTTTGCAGCCCCGATGCAAAAGTCTCCTGAAATCCGGAATGGGACACACATCCATTTCGAACCCTGCAGACGTGCTTGCCGAACGCATGATGAAGGTTGTAGGCTCGTGCGGAATGCAGTCGCCTCCGTAAAGAGCCGCATCCTGTAGCGAGATGGATCCGCTATGCATTGACTGCGAAGAAACAATAGAGTCTCGCAGTGCAGTATTGGCATGCACCTGATGCAGCCAAAGGACTTCTGAGTCACTACTTGAAGTGTACGTACCCTCATTTCGCAATCCGTGTCTGCCGGCAACCCCGGCCCTCGCACTGACGATCCTGTCAGCCTGGTAGCGCTCGCGTGCAAGACGCGGCGCTTTGCAAACAGAAAGAAGCGCATGAACGCAGAACACAATGCTCCTGAGTCGCAGTCCATCGCGCCTCCGCCTCCACCCTCACAGGATGTGGAGGGTGCCTCCGCCGGTCCTGGTGGAGCTGCTCCCGGCAAAAGCCGTCGCCGCCGGCGCAAGCGCAAGAATCGTCCTGCAGCCGAGGCTGGTGCCGTTACCGTAAACAGTGCCTCGTCAGGCACAGTTGCGGCAGTAGCGGCAAGCGACGGGAGTGAGTCCACAGCAGTGGCCGAGCCGCAAGCCGCCCGTGAGGTGCGTCCGCGTGCCGCAACACCCCAGAACAACGGGCAGAACAGCGCACAACCTAGTGGGCAGGTCGCCGGCCAGCAACAGGGCGCACCGGGCAAGCGCTGGAAGAAAAAGAAATTTGGCCGCGCCGGCAGCGAAGGTGGTTCCCGGCCTGAGCCAGGCAATAGTCTGCAGGGCAGCCAGTCCAACCAGGCTGGACGGGGCCGTGCCCGCAAGCAGCAGCCACGTGGTCCGCGAGCCTTTGTCGGCCCTATGGACCACAGCTATCGTGAGGCCAACGGCAACTATGCCGACGGGCCTGCCAGCACCATCGAGATGCATGGCCGGCGATCCAGCAATCATCGCAATCACGGCCACCATGAAGACCGCATGCCGCCGGAACTGATGACGAGCCATCGCGCCATCGCCATTCCGGAAGACGCGCCGACGCACATCTATTTCTTCATTGAAGATCTTTTCTTCACGGCAAAGATTCAGGAAGCCGCGCGCCAGCAGGGCGTGAAAGTCGCCTTTATGAAGCCGGACAAGGACATCGTCACGCACCTGGCAGAACTGAACAACGCCGCCGCCAAGCCGCTGACATTGATTCCAAAGCTGAAGAACAAGCTGAAGAAGGGCACGTCCATCGTCGGCTTTCTTTCGCACCTGCAAGGGGACCTGAAGGCAAAAGCAGTGGAAGCAGGCTGTAACAGCGTGATGCCGCGCGCGGCATTTTCACAGAATCTACCGAACCTGCTACGCCGCTACGGCGTGGAAGACGAGCACGAGCCGAACTTCAACCAGTAAGTCCATGACGATGGCGCAAGAAGAAGGTTCCAAGGTCGTGCGATTTGCGGTTCTGACTGTCAGCGACAGCCGCAGTGCGGCAACGGATCGCTCCGGTGACACGCTTGTGCAGAAGATCGTCGATGCCGGCCACTCCCTTGCGCGGCGCTCCCTGGTCCGTGACGATGCGGACGCGGTGGAAACCATGCTACGGCAGTGGATGGAAGACGAATCGGTCGACGTCATCCTGAGCACGGGCGGCACGGGCATCACCGGCCGCGACGTGACACCAGAGGCGTTTCGTCGCGTCCTGGACAAGGAACTGCCGGGCTTTGGAGAGCTGTTCCGCATGCAATCGTTCGCAACCGTTGGCGTAAGCGCGATGTTCAGCCGTGCGCTGGCCGGCATTGCCGGTGGCAAGTATCTGTTTGCCCTGCCGGGTTCGCCCGGAGCCGTGGCGGATGCGTGGGATGGCATTCTGGCCGCGCAGTTTAGCCGCGGCGAAACGTCCTGCACGCTGCTGCAATTGATGCCGCGCCTGCAAGAGTAAGCGCCAAGTCCGGTACACTCAGCCCATGCTGACGCTGCAGTGGGACGATGCAAATAGAAACCACGTCGCACGTCACGGCATCAGCATGGCTGAGGTGGAACAGGCTCTGTCACGAAGCCCGATCGATCTCGGTACACGCGAAGAGAACAATGAACTTCGATTCTCCTTTCTCGGCGATACTGCTCGTGGAAGAATCCTCTTGGTGGTTCTGACGGAGAGGGAAAACCTATTACGACCCGTAACGGCTTTTGAACCCAGCGCAGCACTCCGCAGGCGCTTCCTGCAAAGCAGGCAAAACGATGAATCTTAATGACGCTGTAAAAACGGCTCGTACTGTTCCGAAGTTCGACAATGAATCGGATGAAGCCGACTGGTGGTACAGCAATCGCAGCCTCATCGAACAAGACTTCATGGATGCCATGGACAACGGCAGCATTGGCCCAGGGCGCAGCGTCCTGTTGCAGTATGCAGTTGCCCCTGTCGAGCCGGAGACGATTACGCTGGATGCTTCTGATGAAGTGGCCGCGCGTGAGCTGGCGGCGAAGTACGGTGAGTCCTTCCAGGATTATGTAAGGCGTGTACTGCATCGGGCCCTGCAGCTTGAGAAAAGTGCCTGACCGGTGTTGCCGTAAGCCTGATGGCCGAGAACTTTGCACAAACCGTAAAGCAGTCCGCTGACATCGTCAAAGTCATTGGCGAGTATGTACGCCTGCGCAAGAGCGGTGCACAGAACTTCAACGGCCTGTGCCCGTTTCACCAGGAGAAATCCCCCTCGTTCAGTGTCAACGTGCAGCATAGTTACTTCTATTGTTTCGGCTGCCATGCCAAGGGCGATGTGTTTAGTTTTGTGCAGAAGATAGAAAATGTAACCTTCCCTGAAGCTGTGCGCATCGTAGCGCAAAAGGCCGGTATCCCGCTGCCGAAGCGCGAGTGGAACTCGCCGGAAGAGGCTGCGCAGGCGGGTCTTCGCAGGCAGCTGATCGATATCCACGAGGCTGCAACGCAGTACTTTCAGCAAGCCTTGCAATCGCCCGAAGCTGCGCGTGCGCGTGAGTATCTTTCCGGCCGTGCTGTTACGGCAGATACGCTCGGCGGCTTTCGCATCGGCTATGCGCCGGACGACTTCAACCACATGCGCGAAGCGCTAGGCAAGCATTTCAATGACGAGGCCATGCGTGCCAGTGGCCTGTTCTCCTCAAAAGAACAGAGCGATGAAGGCCGTCCCACGGGCAACATCTATGCACGTTTTCGCAAGCGCATTACCTTTCCCATCTGCAACGAGTCGGGCAAGACCATCGCCTTTACCGCGCGTGCGCTGGACAGCGACGAGAAGAGCGGGCCGAAGTATCTCAACTCGCCCGAGACGCCGCTGTATACCAAGGGGCAGGTCCTCTTCAATCTGGACAAGGCGAAAGCAGCCATCCGCCAGCAGGATTACGCTCTGCTGGTTGAAGGGCAGATGGACTGCATCCGCGTATTCACCGCTGGCATTCAGCCGGTTATTGCGACCAGCGGAACAGCATTTACTGAGCACCAGGTGCGGCTGCTGTCACGCTTCACAAAGCGCGTGGTGGTCAACTTCGATCCGGACACAGCCGGCGCTAATGCTGCGGAAAAGTCGTTAGCCCTGCTAACGGAAGCGGAGTTCGAAGTCCGCATTGTTACGCTGGAAGGCGGCCTGGATCCCGACCGCTTCGTGCAGCAGCATGGCGTTGCTGCGTATGCGGACGCGCTGCGCACAGCAAAGCCGCATGCGGAGTACCTGATCGAACGTGCACGCGCACTGTTTCCGCAGCGCACCGCTGAGGCAAAGGTTAAGGCAGTTAACTTCCTGCTGCCGCACATGCGCCGCCTGCCTTCGGCCATTCAGCGGACGCAGTTTGTTGAGGACGCGGCGCAAAAGCTCGGCACTGACTCATCGCTCGTACGGCAGGAACTGCAGCATGCGGCCACACACCGGCTGGAGTCTGTTCCAAGCAGGGCAGCCGACGCAATGCATGAAACGGAGCGCATCCTGCTGCGGGCGCTGGTGCTGCCTGAGTCGGACAAGGCCCGTCAGCGCGCTTCAAGCGAGATCGTCATGCATCCGGAGTGGCTGGACGGGATGTCAGCCGGCGACCTGATCGAGGCGCTTGCGCGGGCACCGATTGGCGATAACCCGTTGGACGCCGCACCGGACGACCGAAGCCGCGAACTGCTGGCGCGCCTGCTGAGTGAAGATCAGGTCAGCGACCCGGCCATGCTGTCCGTCGAAGTCGGCAATGTCTTGCACACCTTGGAACGCCGCCGCCTGGAGCGCCGGCAGCGTGAACTGCGGAGCACCATAGCCGAGGCGGAACGGCGCGGTGACCAAGCCATGGTCGGCAAACTGGTAACGGAGTCGGTCGAGGTAAGCCGAGCCCTTCGCACGCTGTAATTCGCATCTGCTCCGCGGTTACGTCTTCCACTTCCAAACTCGTACACTGCTGCCATGAGTTCGAATGAAACGAAGCCCGAGCTATGGCTCATCCGCCACGGCGAAACTGAGTGGTCGCGGAACGGCAAACACACCGGCTCCACCGATCTGCCGTTGACCGACCATGGGCGCGAACAGGCTGAGGCGCTGCGGCCCGCGCTGGCCGGTGTCAGCTTCGATCTGCTGCTGTGCAGCCCGCGTCAGCGTGCGAGGGATACCGCAGCACTTGCAGGCTTTGCGGATGTTGCAATCGAGCCCAATCTGCAGGAGTGGGATTACGGCGCGTATGAAGGCCTGAGCACGCCGGAGATCCAGGCGACGCATCCTGGATGGAGCGTGTGGCGGGACGAGATCACCGGCGGCGAAACGCTGCAGCAGGTCGCCGGGCGCACGCAACAGGTCATCGACCGGTGCCTGCAACATGGCGGACGATGCGCCCTGTTCGCCCATGCGCACGTCTTCCGTATTCTGGCCGCGATGTGGCTGCAGCAGGATGCCGGCTTCGGCCAGCGGATCTCGCTCTCCACCGCGACAGTGAGCGTGCTCGGATGGGAGCACAGTACGCGTGTGATCACGCGTTGGAATGTGGCACCGTAACCAACGACTCGTGATTCGTTCTATAGGCTTTTGGAAGAGCATGGCTTCAGCCACTGGAGCGAATTCCCTCGGCGGCTAAAGCCGGCGTTATGAAGAAGCCGCGATCGCATGTCTGAAGCCATGCTCTCCAAAGCCTGCAAGGCACCCTGTAACTGATAGGCTCACCTTGTGCTGTACATTCCTACCAAACGACTTCATCCAGAGGCGAAGCTTCCACGCTACGCACATACAGGCGCATGGGGCGATCTGGCCGCGGACTTGTACAGCGTCCACGCTGCCACGGTAGAGCCGCATAAAACCGCTTCCGTCGCGACGGGTTTGGCCATGGCCTTCCCGGAGAACTACGGTGCGCTGGTGGAAGACCGCAGCGGCCTCGCCGTTAAGGGCATCACGACGCTGGCCGGTGTCATCGACCCCGGCTACCGAGGCGAGTTGAAGGTCATTCTGACCAATGTGACCGACGCGCCCATTGAGCTCGCAGCCGGCGACCGCATTGCGCAGTTGCGCATCGTGCAGCGCATCCAGGCCATCTTCGAAGAGGTCGATAACCTGGACGCGACGCATCGCGGCGCTGGCGGCTTTGGGTCTACCGGCCACAACTGAGGATGCGGCAAGCCACGCGTGACGTGGGCGTGGCACAATGCTTGCGCGGCTTCCTCTTGCTGTGAAGCGCGCCCATATTCTGCCGGAGCCGTCATGCACAAAGCCTTCGCACTCTTCCTCGCACTGCCCCTGATTGCTGGTGCCGCTGACACAAAAGCAACCGGCACGTTGATTACCGCGAACCAGGGACCAAATAACCTGGCATTGATTGATCTCGCCACCGGCAAGCAGGTGGGAACACTCGATGAGCAGGGCAAGATCAAGGTGCACGAGCTTGTCATGCTGCCCGACGGCAAGACGCTGATTGCGCCCATCTATGGCAATTCCGGCGTGGGCCGCGCGGGCACCGATGGTTCGGAAATCCTGGTCTATGACATCCCTACGCGCAAGATCGTGCATGTGATCGACCTAGGCAAGGGCCTGCGCCCGCACCAGCCCACCTACGACCCGAAGCGCAAGGTCATCTACGTGACAACAGAGCTGCAGCAAGCCATCACGGCTATCGATGCGAAGACCTTCAAGGTGCTGTACACCGTGCCCACAGGCCAGCCGGAATCACACATGTTTGCGCTGTCGCATAATGGGCGTTTCGGCTACACGTCAAACGTGGGGCCTGGAACCGTATCCGTGATGGACATGGACACTCACAAGCTGATTGAGGTGATCCCCGTCGCGAAGCACCTGCAGCGCATCAGTGTTTCACGTGATGATAAGACAGTCTTCGTCTCTGACACGACCACACCGCGCGTAGCCGCCATTGACACTGCAACGCGTAAGGTGCGTACGTGGATCGATCTGCCCTCGCCGGGTTTTGGTTCGACACCGACCGCAGACGGCAAGTACCTGCTGATCTGCATGCCCGATGCCAACAAGCTGGGCTTGATCGATATGACGACGCTGAAGCTGATCAAGAAGATTGACGTCGCGGGCAAGCCGCAGGAGATTCTCTACAGCCCGGACGGCAGCCGTGCCTGGGCCTCATCGTTCGGCGTGCCGCAGGTGGCAGAGATCGACACGGCCACATGGACGCTGACACGCGAACTGCCGGGTACGGACCGCAACGACGGCATGGCGTACACACCGCTGCATTAGACATACAGCGCTGAAATGGCAAACACCAGATGTCTTACTGTTTTGCTGGCCTTGCCCGTTCACCGTCATCCTGAGCGGAGCACGCAGTGCGTAGTCGAAGGACCTGCTTTCCTTTCGGGCTGCAGTGCTGCTT
>CAXUEW010000131.1:8266-8956 GCA_964250115.1 uncultured Terriglobus sp. | reverse complement strand
GCTTCTGAAGCTGAGTATGTTGCGCTCTCGGACCAGGACGACGTGTGGTTACAGCAAAAGCTGTCCGACTCCATTGCAGCCATGCGGCTGCTCGAGAAGCAGCACGGTTGCCAGTTGCCGTTACTCGTTTTCTCTGATCTGAAAATTGTTGACTGCAACCTGCACACGATTCATCCCTCGTTCTGGCGGCACCAGCACATTGCGCCCGAGCGCATCGACCAACTGCCGAAACTCCTTGTGCAAAATGTGCTGACAGGATGCACCTCTCTGATGAATCGTACCCTGGTTGAGAAAGTAGCTGCCATGCCACCGGGCGCTGTTATGCACGATTGGTGGATCGCCCTGCTGGTCGCGGCGTTTGGCCATGCGCATGTGCTGTATCGGCCGACCGTGCTCTATCGGCAACACACTTCAAATGCCGTGGGGGCAGTACTGGTACAGAAGCGGCGCCTGTTGCCCCATCTGCGTGCACATGGGCTGCGCCGCATGCAGTGGGAGATGGGCGAACAGCAGGCGGAAGCCTTCCTCGCGATCTACAAAGACGAGTTAGCCGCGGACAAGCTCGAGATACTGCAGGCCTATATTCGTTGCGAGCATAGCCCGCATCGGCTGGTCAGGGTGTTGACCTACCTGCGCTACCGCTTCTTCCTGACGGGCCTGCGGCCCAACCTGGCGATGCTTTGGTACCTG
>CAXUEW010000131.1:2433-8256 GCA_964250115.1 uncultured Terriglobus sp. | reverse complement strand
GTCGACGTTGGTCTTCGTCGACGTCAACACCGTGCTGCTGGGCGGACTGCTGCTGGGGCTGCTCAGCTCCCGCGGCGGCTGGCTCTCGACAGTCGTTCGCGTGCTCACGGTGGCCGGGTCGTCCTCGGCCACGTTCCTGGTCGCCATCGTGGCCATCCTGGTGCTCTACCGTGTGGCGCTGGAGCAGAGCGCATGCTTCCTGTCGCTGCGAGAAGCACTCGCCACAAGCGAACAACTCGACGGCTTCACGCTGCTGGTATACGACAACTCGCCCGCAAGCGGCAGACCCGCGAGCTTTCCGGCAACGCTGCTCTATCGGCACGACGCTGCGAACGGCGGCGTGGCGGCGGCCTACAACGCAGGGCTGCAGGAGGCTCGGGCGAACGGGTCAGAATGGCTGCTTCTGTTGGACCAGGACACGGCCGTGACTTTTGATTACCTCCACGAACTTCGCGACTGCATACGCACGGTCGAACCCACGATCGCAGCGATTGTTCCACGGCTGGTGCAGAACGGTGAAACGCACTCGCCGCAAACGCTGCCGCGCCTCTCACACCGTTCGCTGCCGGAGTCACTGACCGGGCTCCTGTCCATACCCGTCACCGCATTTAACTCCGGCGCGGCGCTGCGCGTTGCAAGGATAGAACGCTTTCCAAAGCGCTACTGGCTCGACTTTTTGGACCACGCCGTTTTCCACGAACTACAGGCGAACGGCGGCCACATCTGGCTAATGCACGCACGCCTTTCACATAGCTTGTCCACAGAGGATCTGGGCGGCGATGCCTCACTTTCACGCTATCTCAATGTTCTGCAAGCGGAGCGTGACTTCTACCGGCAATACGGCTCGACCAGCGACATAGCTTTCTACCATCTTCGGCGGCTGAAGCAGGCCTTGGGTCAACTGCTCAAAGTCCGCGACAAGCGCTTCGCCAAGCTGAGTGCGCGCGCTGCGTTGGGCTTGTTGCCACCCACACCGCCACGCACAAGCTAGATGTGGCAAGCCACCATATTGCGCTTCTCCAGATAGCGCTGGTGGTACTCCTCGGCCTTCCAAAATGTGGCCGCCGGTTCTACCGCTGTGACCACGCGGGTGCGGAAGACGCCGGATGCATTCAGTTCCGCGATCCTGGCTTCTGCCTCTCTGCGCTGCGCGTCTGTGTGCGTAAAGATGACCGATCTGTACTGCGTACCCCAGTCGGGTCCCTGCCGGTTCAGGTGGGTCGGGTCGTGCAGGGAAAAGAACGCGTCCAGCAGGCTGTCATAGCTGATGCGCGCAGGATCGTAGGTTATCTCCACAACTTCCGCATGGCCGGTCCGGTCGGTGCAAACGTCCTTGTACGTCGGATGTTCCAGCGTTCCGCCTTCGTACCCTGTAGCCGTATCCAATACTCCTGTCAACTCACCCAGCTTCGCTTCCACTCCCCAGAAGCACCCTGCCCCAAACGTAGCCTTCTCTGTTGCCACTTCTACTACCCCCTGCTTGTTCCACGCCGCTGGTTAGACTCGCGGACAACACGCATTCTGATACCTTCGACCCTCTTTTGTCATCCACACCGGCGTGAAAAGTTCGTGACGTGTATGTGTCTTGTGCGATGGATGTTAGTGTTGTCTTGCGCTCCGCGCAGAGGGTGAGACAAAGCGTTGAATAGACGAAACTTCATGGTGTCGGCAACGGCGCTTTCCGGCGCGGCAATCAGCGGCGGCAGCATGGCGGCACAGGCCGCAGCGGGTACCCGCGAGTTCTACCAGTTACGCAAGTACGAGCTGCGCAACGGTCCACAAACTGCCATGGCGCAGAAGTACTTTTCGCAGGCGCTGATCCCCACGCTGAACCGCATGGGCATGCCGCAGATCGGCACTTTCCAGCTCAGTATTGGGCCGGAGACACCGGCGTACTACGTGCTGATCCCGTCGACCAATCCCGAGACGCTGCTGACGCTCAACATGAAGCTCGCCGCCGACGCCGAGTTCAGCAAGGCCTCCGCAGACTTCTGGGGAGCGCCCGCAACCGCGCCCGCGTTTCAGCGTGAAGAGGTGACCATGATGGCCGCCTTCAACGGCTTCCCGAAGTTGGTCGCGCCCAAAGCCGGCAAGCGCATCTTCCAATTGCGCACGTATGAGAGCCCCAGCAACGCAACCCACCTGAAGAAGGTGGAGATGTTCGAGTCGGCAGAAATCGCCATCTTCCAGCGCACTGGCCTGACGCCTGTCTTTTTCGCGCACAACCTAACCGGCCCGCGCCTGCCCAGCCTGACCTACATGCTCACCTTTGCCGACGTCGCCGAACTAACCGCGCACTGGTCCGCCTTCGTTAGCGACCCGGCCTGGAAGGAACTCTCCCACAAACCGGGCAACACCGACCCGGAGATCGTCAGCAACATCGCGAACCTGTATCTAAGCCCGCTGGCTAGTTCGCAGATATAACCGCTGCGGAACTAACCCCTAAGCTCATAGTTGACGCCGAAGCTGCTTGCAGTTATTTTGGACGCATGCAGCTTCGCGTGCATCGTCGTTGTTGTCCCTTCCGGCTGCAGTAGCTGGATGAGCGATACAACACGCGTGTAATAATTCCCGCGAAACATTCCTCATCCAGACGCTCCTCCATGAGCTGTCACGCGTGGCATCCATTTTGCCCGTGCGGTTCTCTTGCGCTCCGACCCTTATGGGAGCGTGCCTGTACTCACTCAACAGGAGAGTTTCCCGATGACTTCGTTCCGCCCTGCGCGCCGTATCTTCCTTGCCCTTACGCTCCTTATGCTCACCGTCGCAGCTTACCCGTCTGCCCAGACGCAGACCGCTGCTCCAGCCGTGACACCGAAGCCAACTACCGTGGAATGGGTGTACCGCACGAAGTACGGCTACAAAGACGAGTGGTGGCACCTCTTCCGCAAGTACCAGATTGCGATTCTTGAAAAGCAGAAGCAGCTTGGATATGTGAAGGAATACACCGTCTACGCGCCCAGCCTCCACACCAGCGAAGATGCCCGATGGGACTATCGCATTATCATTGTGCGCGCCGGCGGTGACGCACCAGCCGGGCAGTCTGAGGGCGAAGTTGCCAAGGTGTTATTCCCAGATCAGGCAGCGTATACACGTGCCGAGAACCGGCGATGGGAGCTGACCACCAACCACTGGGATCTACCTATCCACGTCGTGAAACTGGATGCCGCGGAGTAAGTGAGGAAAACACCATGAGTTCTGTGTTGAACGAAGTTCTGCGATCAAACGAGGCCTATGCTGCTACGTTTGGTCAAAAGTCCGAACTGGCTTTGCCGCCCGCCCGCCGCTTCGCCGTGCTGACCTGCATGGACGCAAGGCTGGACCCGGCAAAGTTTGCCGGGTTGAGCGAGGGCGATGCGCATGTGATCCGCAGTGCGGGCGGACGCGCCAGCGACGATGCCATCCGCTCACTGATCATCAGCTACAAGCTGCTTGGTACACAGGAGTTCTTCGTCATTCACCACACGGATTTGCGGCATGGAGTTCTTTACCAACGAGGTGATTCGCGGCCTTTTGAGCAGCAGCCTGGAAACAGCCGCACTGACTGCAGAGGGATTCAAAGACGTTGGCAAAGGGCCGGGTTCACGAGCAGGTGAGTTCATCGAGTGGCTGACGATCCCGGATCAAAAAGGCGGCCTGGTAGATGACGTGCTTCGCATCCGAACGCATCCGCTGGTTCCCGCTTCCATACCCATCTACGGTTACCTGTACGACGTGAAGAGTGGACGCCTGATCGAGGTGAAAGAAGCTACCAGGGCTGGCGCAGTGCAGTAAGCAAATCCGGTGTCAGAAGCGAGGCCGGGCACCGCGCGACCCGGTCTTCTGTCCCTGCTGTTTCAGCTTTGCTGCGTCTGGCAGCTTGTGCTTTCGCTCGACTTTTTTGCCTGCTGCTGCCCGGCCAAGTGCCTGCACTTCACCGGGCGTTAGCTCGCGAAACTCGCCTGTCGGAACGTCGAGCACAAGCGCGCCATAGCCGATGCGGCGAATCTTCTCGACATGGTGGCCGATCTCCTCGAACATCTTGCGCAGTTGTCGGTTGCGTCCTTCCGTGAGCGTCACCTCGTACCAAGGGTTTTCGCCTCCACGTGCAAGTTCGACTTTCGCGGGAGCCGTCAGGACGCGGTCGCGCCGGCCTCCGCGTGCCTCTGCAAGGCGGCCGCGATCGATCATGACACCGGAACGAACCTGATTTACGGCGTCCTCTGTTGGGCGGCCTGCGACCTTCACGAGATACGTCTTCTCGACCGAGTTCGCGGCCTTGGACAGGCTGTTCGCCAGGTCGCCGTCGTTGGTCATCAGCAGCAGACCCTCAGAGTTGTAGTCGAGCCGGCCCACCGGGTACAGCCGCACATCCAGCCGCTTGCCTGAAAGTCGTGCCGATTCCTTCAAGAGGTCGACAACGGTGTCGCGATGCTCCGGGTCGTCCATGGTTGTGACGTAGCCGCGCGGCTTGTTCACCATGAAATAACGATGTTCCTGGGGTCCCTGCAGCAGCTTGCCGTCGACGCGGATGTGGTCCTGTTCTGGATCGGCGCGTGTGCCCAGCTCCGTGACGACGGTGCCGTTAACCTGCACGCGTCCATCCAGGATCAACTCCTCAGCTTTGCGGCGAGAAGCGAGGCCGGCATCGGCAAGAATCTTCTGCAGGCGCGTGCCCGTGGGTGACTCCGGCTTAGCGGGCAGTGACGGCTTCTTCGGCTTGCTGGTCTTCGGTGGCGCTTCCGGCGTGCTCTTCGCCGCGCTCGGAACCTTCTGCGCCGGTGTGAACTTCTTGATGCTCATAGTCTTCCCTTCCCTCTGCGATCTCCGCAGTGGCTTCCTTGCCTTGTGTTTCGTTTGTGTTGTGCGTCGTTTCCGGGGCGTTTGCCTCGCGGATGTGTTCGGCATCACCGCGTGCGTTCGCCTGCTCGATGAGCGTGTCGGCGTTGTCCATAGGCAGGTCTTCCTGCTCGGCAAGTTCGCCGGCCATGCGCTCGAACTCCTCTATCGAGGGTAGTTCGTGCACGTCTTTCAGGCCGAACCGCAGCAGAAAGTCCCGTGTTGTTTTATACAGCATGGGCCGGCCGATTACCTGCTTGCGCCCGGCGGTGGCGATGAGCTTGCGGGACATGAGACCGCCCAGAACGCCAGCGGAATCAACACCGCGAATTTCGCTGATTTCCGCTGCTGTCACCGGCTGTTTGTAGGCTACGACGGCGAGTGTTTCCAGAGCCTGTAAGGTGAGCTTGAGCGGTGGTTTCAGGTTCTTCACAAAGCCGCGCACGGCGTCGTGATACTCGGGTTTGGTACCCATGCGGAAGCCGCTGGCGACTTCGCGAATCTCAATACCCCGATCGTTTTCGGCGTAATCGCGGATGAGAGCGTCAATGGCGCGGCGGATGTGGTCGCGGACGGCTTTTTCGCGGTCGCGCTGCTCCCGCTTGTCTTCCTCGGTATTGGCTGCAAGTTCCGCTTCGGAGAGTAGCTGAGGGTCTTCGCTCTGTTCCGTGGCTGGAGCGGACGGTACGTAGGAATCGTTTGTTGCTGTTGCGGCGACGGACTCTTCTGCGGCGATGCGGTCGTTGATCTCGTCCTGCGCGGTGTTTGTGGGCTGCTCGACAGCCTCTGCCGGCTCGTGCGTGCCTGCTTGGAGGACGGTGTTTCCTACAAGGGATGCTTTGCTGCCGGGCTCGGTTTCAAGCGTGTCCAGGGGAAGGTTGGCCTGGGCCGCAGCAAGGGTGTCCAGTTCGTCGTGGGCTTCCCCGGCGAGCAGCGAGACGAGCTGCTGCAGCGTGACGGGCTCTTCCGAGGCGTAGATGACGGCTTCGATCTTTGACTTAAAAC
>CAXUEW010000131.1:0-2423 GCA_964250115.1 uncultured Terriglobus sp. | reverse complement strand
TAAAACTCATTCGTTCGTGGTGTTTCGGGTCTCAAGCAGTGTACCGTGCTGCGGCCTCTTAGCCTGTACGGCTACATCATTCTGAATGGAACATGGCTTTTCAAAATAGTGCCCGCTTCCGTTGGCATACCCACAAGGGAAAGGAATGCAGATCCTTCGGCTCCGCTCAGGATGACGAACTTCGTTCGTTGGAGCTTCGCTGATTCGCGCTGCCGCGCAAGTACCAGGTTGACTTCGCGAACCTATTCGACTTTGCTCAGGCAGGCTCTGAAGCACCCGTTCGTGCGCTTCGAAGATGAGGTGTTCGCTGACGGGCACTTTGCGGGCTGGTTTACCAGCGCTCGCCATCGGTTATTGCCGAGGGATTGGGTTAGCATAACTTCGACCTGGCCGAGGGTGCTGGCGAGTTTGCCTGTGTGCGTCTTGATACTTGCCGGTGGCGCGATCAACGAGGAGCATGCGGTTGTCACCGCGCTCGGCTGGCGGGTGTTGCGCGATGAGTTCCGGTGGGAGATCGGAGACGCGCACGAGAACGATTGTACGTATTGGGGGAACAGCGGCTGCGTTCCAGCCGTATCTGTCGATGTGCAATGAGGTGTTCATGAGACAGTTCGCGAAGCTTTGGCTTGGTTTGGGAGCGGCGCTGCTGATGTTGGCAGTGGCACTTGAATGTGCCGCGCAGGCTCCGGTGTCGCAGAATTCGTTCGACGCTGTCGTCATCAAGCCGTCGCGTATGGATGAGAAAGGACGGTACTGGAGTCGGCATGGCAACACGACGATGATTGGCAACTATCCGCTTCGGGCTTTGATCCTGCGGGCCTACGGGCTGAAGGTTACATCGCAACTGATTGGCGCTCCGGAATGGGCTGACAAGGAGGGGTATGACATTACGGCCAAGGTGTCGCCGGACGAGTTGAAGCGCCTTGAAGCCTTGCCGCCGCGCGAGAGTGCTGAAGCATCCCGCGCGATGTTGCGCGAAATGTTGGCGGAACGTTTCAGCCTGCGCGTGGAGAGGACGACGCGAACGCTGCCCCGCTTTGCCTTGGAACGGGTTTCTGCGACCGGCATGGGGCTTGGATTGAAGGTTACTCCCGCAGGCCCTGACGGCAGAGCCGTGGGTGGGCAAAACAATTCGCAGCATAATAGCGCAGCGAAGGTCTCGATGGAGGCGTCCGGTGTGGCGATGTCCGATGTAGCCGACACACTGTCCGGGATGGATGAAGTCGGACAGCGGATTGTGGTGGACCGGACCGGATTGGCGGGGTTCTACAACTTCACCCTGGAGTATGCGCCGGACAACGGCATGGGCGTTTCACCCGATGCGACCTTGCCGGGTCTACTGGATGCGATGCGTGAGCAGCTTGGATTGAAGCTGGTGAAGGATGAAGGGAATGTTCCGGTGGTGGTGGTAAAAGCTACTTCCAAGCCTGAGCTGGACTAAGGGCTGACGGGTTCGGCGAACTTAGCGCCAGTCGTCGCGCATGCGTTCCTGATGGGCTAAAACTTCGTCGAATTGGTCCGTTTTCTTGATGAGGATGTCGCCCACACCATCTGCCTGCCGCAGCAGGATGGCCTGCAACCGCACCAGTTCCAGCATGGCCAGGAACATGCAGATGAGCGCCTGCTGCGAATGGGTGTTCTGCAGCAGGCGGCGCAGGCTGGTGGGCCGGTCTTCCAGCATCAGCCGGCGCTTGGTGTACTCGATCATCTGCGCTACGGTGACCGATTCTTCATCCACGTCCAGCACCGGCCGCTTGCGCAGACGATCAAGGATGTCGCTGAAGACACGCACCAGATCCCCTGTATCCGCCGCGATTTCACGCTCCGCGGTCGCCTGCTCCTTGAACTCGCGAATGCCCGGCATCGTCCAGGTGGCGTCTTCGATCTGCTGCTTCTGCATCAGCATCTGCGCGGCGGCCTTGAAGCGTTCGTGCTCCAGCAGGCGTTCAACCAATTCGCGTCGGGGGTCCTCGATCTCGCCTGCATTGATGCCGCTGACCTCGCGCGGCAGCAGCATCTTGCTCTTGATGTGAATCAGCAGCGATGCGGTGTAGATGAAGTCGCCTGCGGAATCCACGTCGGTCTGCTTCAGCGTCTCCGTGTAGGACAGGAACTGCCGCGTGATCTGCGCGATGGGTATGTCGTAGATGTCGATGCTTTGCTTGCGAATGAGGTCAAGCAGCAGGTCCAGCGGGCCGTCGTACACCTTTGCAACAGTCAAAAGAAAGGGTGACTGCGACACCTCCTCTCTTGAGGCGGGCTGCGCAGTCTTCTTTACAGTTTTCAAAAGAGGCGGAGCGACCGGAGACTGCAACACCAAATCGTTTCCCGGGGCTGGTGCGGCTTGCCCGCCCTCTTTTACGGTGTCTGGCTCGGTCTCGATCACTGCTCGCCACATAAGACCGTCAGACGCCAATCAGATG
>CAXUEW010000130.1:0-9172 GCA_964250115.1 uncultured Terriglobus sp. | reverse complement strand
ACTTTGCAAAGAGCGATGCGCCTCCCGTGCGTGAGATTCGCGAAGTCGACATCGAGACGACCTCCGGTGCGGCGGACGGTGAAGGTTCTGTGAAGGCTGGCGACCGCGTTCTGGTTGATATCTTCGATGGTGAACGTTTTGTTGACGTGATCGGCAAGAGCAAGGGCCGTGGCTTCGCGGGCGTTGTTCGCCGGCACGGCTTTGGCGGCGGCCCGAAGTCGCACGGCCACATGTTCCAGATCCAGGGTTCCATTGGTGCTTCGTCGTTTCCGTCGCGCGTTTTTCCGGGTCAGCGTATGCCGGGTCACTTTGGCGATGCGCAGATCACGGTTCGGAATCTCCGTATCCGTGGCATCGATCTCGAGGACAACCTCCTGCTGGTTGAGGGTGCAGTACCCGGACCGCGGGATGGCGTCATCCTGGTTTCGAAGGCGAAGAACCCGCCGCGAGAGCGTCGTGGCTTTGCCGGTGCAAGCACGCTGGATCCGTTGAAGGCTTCGAAGAAGGCTGCACCAAGCAAGAAGAAGTAACGCAGTAAGGCACCGTCTGCGGACCGAGCCCGGGCTCGTTCGACAGCAGGGTGACAGATCAGAATCAGGGTGCCGCAATAGAACGGCACCGAAGGATAAGACGATGGCTAAGATCAATGTAGTCGACCTGAGCGGCAATATCGTTGCCGAGCTGGAGCTTGCTGACGAGGTGTTTGGCGTCGAGGTGAACAAAGCGCTGCTGTGGGAATCGGTCAAGCACTACCGCGCCTCCATGCGGCAGGGAACCGCCGCCACCAAGAACAAGAAGCTCGTTTCCGGTTCCGGCAAGAAGTTGTGGAAGCAGAAGGGTACCGGTCGCGCTCGTGTGGGTTCGGTACGTTCGCCCATCTGGCGTCACGGCGGTACCGTCCACGGACCGCAGCCGCGCTCGTACGACTATCAGTTTCCGAAGAAGAAGCTGCTTGGCGCGCTAAGTTCCGCGCTTGCCAGCAAGCTGCAGGACGGCAAGCTGACTGTTGTCTCCTCGCTTGAAGTTGCCGAGCCAAAGACCAAGCTCTACCGCCAGGCGCTCGACAAGCTGGATGCAAAGAAGACCGCGCTGCTGGTGGAGAGTGGTCAGCAACTGACCGAGAACCTGTTCCTGGGTTCGCGCAATCTGGATGGTGTCGAGCTAGTCCTGAGTTCCGAGGTTCACCCCTACGATCTTCTGCGCTACGAGCATGCCATCTTTTCGCAGGCCGCCATGGAGACGTTGCAGGAAGTTCTGAAAAAGAACGTGTCGCGCCGTCGCCTTGCGAAGCACGACACTGAAAAGGAGGCTGCATAATGCCTACTCTCTACACCGTCATTCGGCGCCCCCTGATCACCGAAAAGGGCATGGGTGCCAAGGAAACTGAAGGTACGCTGGTATTTGAAGTGGCCTGCGATGCAACCAAGATTGAAGTGAAGCAAGCTGTCGAAACACTCTTTAAAGTAAAGGTTTCCGGTGTTCGTACTGCAAACTTCCTTGGCAAGGAACGCCGCCGGGGCAAGTTCACCGGCTACAAGCCTGACTGGAAGAAGGCATACGTGCGCCTGCAGCCAGGTGAGAAAATGCCGGAATACGTCAACAGCCTGTAATTGCAAGCTAAGTTAGGTCAGTCGAATCACGGCCACTCTGTACGGAAAGATTTCTCCCCGCGCGCCTGACGAGCTATGCGGAGCAAGGAACAAGTAATGCCGATTAAAACATTCCGTCCGATCACGCCGACGTTGCGCTTTCAGTCCAAGCTGGTGAACACGGACATCACGACCAACGAACCATATAAGCCCCTGCTTTCGGTCAAGCCACGCACCGGCGGTCGTAACTCCAGCGGCAAGCTGACCATGCGTCACCACGGTGGCGGCCATAAGCAGAAGCTGCGCCTGATCGATTTCAAGCGGGACAAGTTCGGCATTCCCGGAACAGTCGCGACCATCGAGTACGATCCAAACCGCTCGTCGCGCATCGCGCTGGTCAGCTACAAGGACGGCGAGAAGCGCTACATCATCCAGCCGGTCGGCCTCAAAGTCGGCATGCAGGTGATGAGTGGTCCGGAATCGGACATTCTTGTCGGCAACGCGTTGCCTCTGAAAAATATCCCTTCCGGAACCACGGTGCACAATGTCGAGCTTCGGCCTGGTAAGGGCGCTCAGATGGTCCGCTCAGCTGGATCGTCCGCGCAGTTGGTCGCCAAGGAAGGCGATTACGCCCTTCTGAAGCTGCCCTCCGGTGAGACTCGCCGCGTGCTGGTGGATTGCATGGCGACCATCGGCCAGGTGGGCAACACGGATCACGAAAACATTTCGCTGGGTAAGGCTGGCGCCAGCCGCTGGCGTGGTATTCGTCCGGCTAACCGCGGTGTCTCCATGAACCCGGTCGATCACCCACATGGTGGTGGTGAAGGCAAGACCTCTGGCGGACGTCACCCGGTTACACCGTGGGGCCAGCCAACGCGTGGTTACAAGACTCGTAATAACAAGCGGACCGACGTATTTATCGTCAACCGCCGCACGAAGTAAGTCAGGGAGCGAGAGGATAAGATGGCACGTTCTACGAAGAAGGGCCCGTTCATCGACGCGCACCTGATGACCAAGGTTACGGTGCTGAATGACGCAAACAAGAAGGAAGTGGTGAAGACCTGGTCACGCCGGTCCACCATCTTCCCCGAGTTTGTCGGTCACACCATTGCCGTTCACAACGGCCGCAAGTTTATCCCGGTCTATGTGACGGAGAACATGGTCGGACACAAGCTGGGTGAGTTTTCTGCCACGCGTACCTTCAAGGGACATGCGGCAAAGGCAGAAACTGCTAAAGGTAAGTAACTTAACAGGCAATGGGGCAGTGCTGCTGACCTTTACGCCTGATTACTTTGTAAGTTAGGAAATAGCTATGGCGAAGACAGCCGAGAAGAGTGCAACACGGGAGTTTCGCGCGGAAGCGCGCTTCCAACGGACCAGCCCGCAGAAGGCGAAACTGGTACTGGATACGATCAAGGGTCTCAGTGTAGAAAATGCCCTGAATACCCTCATGTTCACCCGCAAGCGGATCGCCCCGGTGGTGGAGAAGGCGTTACGTTCCGCGCTGCAGAACGCAAACTATCTCAGCCAGGAACAAGGGTTTGATCTTGACGTTGACCGCCTGGTGGTCAAGATGGCCGTGGCAAACGAAGGTCCGCGCATGAAGCGTATTCGCCCTGCCCCTATGGGTCGCGCGTTTCGCTACCAGCGTCGCCTTGCGCACATCATCGTGACTATCGCGGAAAAGAAGTCGGTTGTTGAGGGTGGTTCAGTTGCTGCAGGCAAGGCAAGCGCCGCCGCAGGCAAGGGTAAGACCCGCCGCGCTGCAGCACCTAAGAAAGTAACAGCCGGAACCGCGGCCGCCTAAGTGTTTCCAGACTGGCAAGATCAGCCGGAGTAGTTCAAATGCTCGCACTGCGGGTAGGTACTGACTAAGTTCGCCAACGCTGCGGACGCGAAGTGAAGGGATAAGTTATGGGTCAGAAGGTCCATCCGTATGGTTTCCGCCTCGGCGTAAACAAGCCTTGGAAGTCACGCTGGTTTGTTGAGCGCGGCTACGACAAGCTGCTCGTCGAAGACGTGAAGCTCAAGATCGAGCTCCGCGAGAAGCTGAAGGCTGCCGGCGTCTCGTCCGTCGAGATCGAGCGCCCCGGCAATAAGCTGCGCCTCATTATCCGCACCGCGCGCCCGGGCATCATCATTGGCCGCAAGGGTGCAGAGATTGACAAGCTGAAGGCTGATATCCAGAAGCGGACCAGCCGCGAGGTGTTCATTGACATCCTTGAGGTGAACAAGCCGGAACTGGATGCGCAGTTGGTTTCGGAGAACATCGCTTTGCAGTTGGAGAAGCGTGTTTCGTTCCGCCGCGCCATGCGCAAGAGTGTCGACTCGGCGCTGCGCTTCGGCTGCAAGGGTATCAAGGTCCGCGTTTCGGGCCGCCTGAACGGTAACGAAATTGCCCGTTCCGAATGGTACCTGCAGGGCCGTTTGCCGTTGCATACTCTGCGCGCCGACATCGATTACGGCTTCTCGGAAGCGCATACCACTTACGGCATCATCGGTGTGAAGACGTGGGTCTACCGTGGCGATATCTACGAGCAGAAGAAGCGTCGGGATGTTGTTACCACGACTGGTGCATTCTAGTAAATTTCATCGCTCCTGAACAAGCAAATAAGCCTCGGTGCGGACTCGTCCCAGCCGATCGAACTAAGAAAAGAAAGCGCGCGGAGACTGGCTGATCACTCAGCCAAGGCCGCAGCCGGAGATAGCAGTTATGTTGATGCCGAAGAAGGTAAAGTATCGCAAGCAGCAAAAGGGCAAGATGCGCGGTAAGGCATGGCGCGGCTCGGAGCTTGCTTTTGGCGACTTTGGTTTAAAGGTTGTGGAGTGCGGTTATATCACGGACCGCCAGATCGAAGCCAGCCGTATCGCCATGACGCGTTACATCAAGCGTGGCGGCAAGGTCTGGCTGCGGATCTTCCCCGACAAGCCCATCACCAAGAAGCCAGCGGAAGTTCGAATGGGCTCCGGTAAGGGCGCGCTGGACCATTGGGTTGCCGTTGTTCGGCCCGGCAAGCTGCTGTTTGAGATGGAAGGCGTGACGATGGACGTCGCGAAGGAAGCCATGCGGCTCGCTTCGAGCAAGCTGCCGCTTCGCACAGTGTTTGTGGCCCGGCCTGGTGCCGTCACGGCCAACGAGAAAGCTGCAGCAGCAGCGTAGTTGAACCTGCGCTGAGTGCGCATAGAGCGAGAGAGAATCATGGAACTGAGTAAGATCCACGAACTGAATGACGGCGAGTTGAAGACGCAGGAAGCGCAGGCCGGCGAGCAGTTGTTCCGCATCCGCTTCCAGAAGAGCCTCGGCAACACCGACGGCATTTCCAAGCTGCGCGAATTGAAGAAGGACATTGCGCGATTCAAAACTGTAGCGCGCCAGCGGGCGCTGGGTCACGTAACCGCTCCCCAGGCAGGCGCGGCACCTGAGAAGAAGTCGCGGAAAGCGAAGGCATAGGTAATGGTAGAAACTCCTGTAACCGCGGTACTAGTAGAGAAAATCGGCCATCGGACAGAGAAAATCGGCCTCGTAACCTCCACCAAGATGGATAAGACGATCGTCGTCTCGGTAGAAATGCGCAAGGCGCACCCCAAGTACAAGCGTGTGGTCAAGTCGAACAAGAAGTTTTACGCGCATGACGAGCAGAACTCCGCACGCGTGGGCGATCAAGTCCGCATCCGCGAGAGCCGGCCGCTCAGCAAGCTGAAGCGCTGGTCTCTTGAAGAGATTGTGCGCCGCTCCTCGCTGTCCCTGAGCGAAGCAGCACCTGTGTCGAAATAAGTAGAAGTAGGTTTTTGTGCGCTTCGTTCGACGAACAGCCTGGACAGCAGTCTGGTCCTCTCGGCGGCAGCGGTTTGTAAGTTTGATTGGGGCGAGCAGCCCCCGGCCCGGCGAGAAGCCTTGGGTCTGGAGAGAACAATGTCAGTGCAGATGCGTACGATCCTCGATGTGGCCGATAACTCCGGCGCACGTCGTTTACAGGTAATTCTGCCGCTCGGTGGCGGCCTGGGCAAGAAAGCCGGCCTCGGTGACGTGGTAACGGCAGCCGTGAAAGAAGCTTCACCCGACGGCACGGTGAAGAAGGGCAAGGTTGTCAAAGCGGTCATCGTCCGGATGCGTAAGGAGGCGCGCCGCAAGGACGGTACCTATATTCGCTTTGACCAGAACGCGGCCGTCGTGATCAACGATGCCGGCGAGCCGGTGGGCACGCGTGTCTTCGGACCGGTGGCTCGTGAGCTGCGCGATAAGAAGTTCCTGAAGATCGTTTCGCTGGCACCGGAAGTTATTTAGTCGTTCGCTTGATGTGCTTGCTTGTGCAAACAGCCTGACCAGCATAAACTTATGAGGTTTGACAAGTATTTTCCATCCTCACCTGCGGAGGTAATCGCAGAGGCCTTGCATGGGACCACGGTGCGGGACAAGGAGCAACAGTTATGAGCATTCTTCGCAATGACACCGTCATTGTTCTGGCGGGTAAGCACAAGGGTAAGATGGGCCGGGTTCTTCGCGTGATCGCGGACAAGAACCGTGTGTTGGTGCAGGGCGTCGGCATCATCAAGAAGCATGTGAAGCCCAACCCGCAGCGAAACATCAAGGGTGGCATTGCCGAGCAGGAGTCACCAGTTCACATTTCCAATGTGGCCTTAGTCGACGGCAACGGCAAGGCTACCCGTGTGGGTACTCGTATCGACGACGGTAAGAAGGTTCGCTTCGCCAAGACGACGGGCGAAGTGCTGGCTTACCCTAAGGCGAAGTAAGAGGCTGCCAGCCCGAAGAAAAGCAGGTCTTTTGACTTCGCTGCGCTTAGTTCAAAATGACAGCTAAATGCTGAGTAGTTTGTAGTTCAGGAACACCTCACGTACCGGTACACGAGTTTGTATCTTTTTGATACATACCCAACCCGACACCGTGAGAGAAAGAAGAAAACACAGTGGCACGGTTACGTGAGAAGTATACGAATGAGTTGAAGGCGGCAGTCCAGAAAGAGCTTGGCCTGGCAAATACCATGGCCGTTCCCCGGATTGAAAAGGTCGTTATCAACATGGGCCTCGGCGAGGCGACGCAGAACAACAAGATCCTCGATCCGCTGGTGAGTGATCTGGCGCAGATCACCGGGCAAAAGCCTGTGTTGACCAAGGCCAAGAAGTCCATCGCACAGTTCAAGGTGCGTGAGGGCCAGTCAATTGGTGCCATGGTGACGCTGCGCGGCGAGTCGATGTTTGAGTTTCTTGATCGCCTGATCTCGGTTGCGCTGCCTCGCGTCCGCGACTTCAAGGGCGTCTCCAGCAAGAGCTTCGACGGCCGTGGCAACTACACGCTTGGCCTGCGCGACCAGTTGATCTTCCCTGAGATTGACTACTCAAAGGTCGAGAAGCTCAAGGGAATGAATGTGACCATCGTGACGACCGCGAAGGATGATAACTCCGCGCGCGTCCTCCTCAAGCACTTCGGCATGCCCTTCCGCGCATAGCTCCAAGACAAGGTAAAGGAACAGAATGTCTACCACAGCAAAAGCAGTCAAGGACGCGAAGAAGCCGAAGTTCAAGTCGCGTCAGCATAACCGTTGCCAGCTCTGCGGCCGTCCCCGCGCGTTCCTCCGCAAGTTCGGCGTTTGCCGTCTCTGCTTCCGTAACCTGGCGCTCAAGGGCGAAATTCCGGGCGTTGTAAAGAGTTCCTGGTAAGTTGCCCTTCGGCACGCGCGAGGTATGCCGGCCGTTGACTAAATTTCAGGGTGGATGCTGCGCGAAGCGCATCCGCTGCATGCAATGCAAATCCTCTGCAGGTTCTGCCGCCAAGAAAGCTGGCCGCAGCAAACGAGAGGTAGAGAGAACATATGAACCTGACCGATCCCGTAGCCGATTTCCTCACACGCGTCCGTAACGCGATCCGTGCCCGCCACCAGAAGATGGATGTGCCCGCCTCGAACCTGAAGATTGAAATTGCCCGCATCCTGAAGGAAGAGGGTTATATCGTCAATTACAAGGCGACCGAGGAAGAGGGCCACCGCATTCTGCGCGTTTATCTCAAGTACGGTGCAGAGGGTGAGTCAGCGATTCTCGACCTGAAGCGTATCTCCAAGCCAGGTTCGCGCGTGTACATTGGCCGCGACGAGATTCGCCGCGTGCAGGGCGGTCTCGGCATCTCGATCCTCACCACGCCAAAGGGTGTCATGACCGGCCGGAGCGCACGCAGGGAAAACGTCGGCGGCGAAGTTCTAGCCCACGTCTGGTAGGCACTTCGTGCCGTTCTCGACGCGCTTTGCGCGTGAAGATCGCAGGGTTCGAGTGCATGGGCCAGATCGTTGCGGGCGATCTGGATTCAACTTTGTAAGTTTGGAGTAAGTTTGTTGTAGGTGCGATGAGTTTCGCACTGGCTGCAGTGGAACGGGCTGAGTTAGTAAGTTAAAGCTAAGTATCCGGGACTCGCAAGCCGCAAGGATAAGTACAAATGTCACGCATTGGTTTGAAGCCGATCCCAATGCCGTCCACGGTGAAGTACACCGTCAACGGCAACATCGTTGAAGTACAAGGCCCCAAAGGCAAGGTAAACGCATTGCTGCCGACCGGCATCCGGCTCGAGCAGAAAGACGGCCAGTTGCTTGCGGTTCGTGATAACGATTCGCAAAAGGCGATGCATGGCCTTGCGCGTGCACTGGTTTTCAACGCGGTCGAAGGTGTCACCAATGGTTGGAAGAAAGAACTTGACATCGTCGGCATCGGATATCGCGCGGAGTTGAAGAGCAAGGGTGAAGTTGTATTCACACTCGGCTATTCGCACTTGATTGAGTTTCCGCTGCCTACCGGCATTGAAGTTACGATCGATCCCAAGCAGACCCACCTGGTCATCAGCGGAATCGATCGGCAGAAGGTCGGCCAGGTCGCAGCTGACATGCGCTCGTTGCGCAAGCCGGATCCGTACAAGAACAAGGGCGTTCGCTACTCGGATGAGAAGTTGAAGAAGAAAGTCGGCAAGACAGGCTCGAAGTAATCTTTAGCTCGTGGCTTTAGCGACTGCTACAAGCTCTAACGTAACAAGCTAGCAGCTAAAAGCTAGCTGCTAGCTCAACCCGAGGCGGCGGACACGATGCCGTCGCCCACCAAACCGAACGCGGCCACAGGGTGGCTGCGCCGATAGGGAAGGAATCCAACATGATTACAGCAACACAGCGCAGTACCATCCGTAAGCGGGTTCACGCACGTGTCCGCGCAAAGGTGACGGGCACGGCAGAGCGTCCCCGCCTGAATGTATTCCGCTCACTCAACCACATCTATGCGCAGGTGATCGATGACGCGTCGGCAACGACTCTCGCTTCGGCCTCCACCATCGCGAAAAAGGGCGACGAGAAGAAGTCCGGCGGCAACATTGATGCAGCAGCCCTGGTGGGCAAGCTCATCGCGGAGCGCGCCAAGGACAAGGGCGTCACGCGCGTCGTCTTTGACCGTGGAGGCTACCTGTATCACGGCCGCATTAAGGCGCTTGCCGATGCGGCACGTGAAGCAGGTCTCGAGTTCTAACTTGGCGCTTAGGAACAGTGGTTGGGACTGCGGCTCTGGGGCCGGTCCGAGGGGAATACAAGAATGGTAATGCG
>CAXUEW010000129.1:8072-9174 GCA_964250115.1 uncultured Terriglobus sp. | reverse complement strand
TCAGCGGTAAGCAGTACAGCACGGGCTTTGTCACCATTGGCTACCCAGGCGTGCGGCCTTACCCGCGCTATTCGCCCGCCAGCAGCAGCGTTACCGGTGTGGATGTAAAGGTCGCACCGTCAGCGCGGATTGGATACGTCATGGGTTCCGGCGACGACGTGCCGGACGCATTGCGGCAGATCGGCGTCAATGCCACCCTGCTGTCAGACGCGGACCTGCGCAGCGGAGATCTCTCCGCATACGACTACATCATCCTCGGCGTGCGCACGTACACTGCCCGGCCAGTGTTGCGCGCCGCGAACAGTCGCCTGCTGGACTACGTTCAAAGGGGCGGCGTCGTCATAACGCAGTACCAGAGTGCAGAGTTCGACCACGATTACGGTCCATATCCACTTTCCGTTCCGGGTGACCAGGGCCACACCGTCGTCGAGGAGGATGCGCAGGTGACCCTCTTGAAACCCGCCGATCCACTGCTGAACTGGCCCAACAAGATTGGCCCGGCAGACTTCGACGGATGGGTGGAGGAACGCGGCCACGGCTTCCCGAAGTCCTTCGACACTCACTACATTGCGCCAACTTCCGTGCACGACGCCGGTCAGGACCCGCAGACCGGCGGCCTGATTTACACGCAGTTTGGCAGGGGCTACTACGTGTATCTGGCCTATGCGTTTTTCCGCGAGATGCCGGAAGGCGTACCCGGCAGCTTCCGCATCATGGCGAACCTGCTCAGCATCGACAAGAACCCTGGGCTGGCGCACTAAGCGTTGCGCAGACACACCAGTCGCTTGTCATCCCGCAGCGCAGCGAAGGGATCTGCATGTCTGCCTGTGCTGTCACGGCAGACCGGCTTTGCGCGGAAGCTCGTACCATTCGCGCCGAGCGCGAACCCAGGTCATCAATGACTCCCCACTGGCCGTCACGCTGCAGAAAGCGAAATGCAGATCCCTCCGCTGCGCTACGGGATGACAGGGATGTGGTGCCGAATGACAAGGATGAGGTGTGCCGGATGACAAGGATGATGTGTTGCGAATAACAAGGCGCAACAGGGCGCAGGATCACCTTCGCGAACAGGCGTAATCTTTAATTTGAGAATGAGTACTGC
>CAXUEW010000129.1:0-8062 GCA_964250115.1 uncultured Terriglobus sp. | reverse complement strand
AGAAAACCCGGAAGTCTACACCCCTGAAGCCGTTCCGGAGCCGGAGCCTGTCTTCTCCTGCCCGAACTGCCGCCACTGGATTGCGGAGGGCGTGCTCGCGTGCCCTGATTGCCAGACGCTGGTGTACGCAGAGCACTTGAACCGCATCGGTGCCACCGCTGCAAATGCAGAGCGCGAAGGCAGGCTGCCGGAAGCTCGCGGACTTTGGACCTCCGCGCTGCACTGGCTGCCGGAGGATGCGGGCCAGGCCGACCAGATACGCAAGCACATCGATTCGCTCGACGGCAGGCAGCAGGCACAGACCGACAAAATGGCGCGCTGGAAGAAGCGGCTCGGCCCTCTGGCTCCAGTCCTGTTCGGGATTGCAAAGTTCAAGTCGGCGCTGTTTCTGCTGTTCAAGATGAAGTTCCTGCTCGGCTTTCTGGGCTACTTCGGCATCTACTGGGCGCTGTTTGGATGGAAGTTCGCGCTTGGCTTCACCATCTCGATCCTTGTGCATGAGATGGGCCATTACGTGGCCGTCCGCCGCCGCGGTCTGAAGGCTGATCTGCCCATGTTCCTGCCGGGGCTGGGCGCGTACGTGCGCTGGTATCACCAGGGCATGAAGTTGGACCAGCTCGCCGCCATTGCCTTGGCCGGGCCGCTGTGGGGTCTGGGTGCTGCTGTCGCCTGCCTGGGACTGTTTTTCTGGACGCACAACCCGCTGTTCGAGGCTTTGGCGTACACGGGTGCGTGGGTCAATTTGATCAACCTGATCCCGGTGCTGGGGCTTGACGGCGCGCAGGCGACGTATGCCCTGAACCGGCTCGGACGCGGCCTGATCCTCGTCTCGTGCGGCGTTCTGTTCGCGCTGATGCGCGAAGGCGTCTTTTTGTTTCTGGGCGCAGGCATGGCATGGCGCATGTTCACGAACGACGCCCCGGAAGAGAACAGCGTGGGTACGCTGGCCTACTATCTCGGCCTCTTGATCGTGCTGGGTGCCTTCCTGTACTTCGTGCCGAATCCCGGTGCGATCAGCCGATAAACGGCGCGGCGTTTTACGCGTCCGGCGGCAATCGCATCGCATGAAGGTCTGATTAGCAGCATGCTTAAGGCAGCCTTAAGCATGCTGGTGGAACCTTGTGGTGGCGATGCGGCAATCACAGGAACCGCGTCGATCAAAGGAGCTGAATTGGCAGACCTCTCACACCTTTCACGCAGGTCGTTCTTGCGTCAGACCTTTGCCTTCTCGGCTTTGGCCGCGTTGCAGCCCGGCAGAACGTTTGCGCAGGCTACAGGCTTTGCCGCGCCCGATCCCGGCGCGCAGCACATGTTCATGATCGGCGACTGGGGTACGGATAAGTACATTGAGCAGCAAAAGGCCGTGTCCTACAGCATGCGCAACTGGATGGGTGCGCAGCATTTGCAGCCGGGTGCCATGTTCCTGCTGGGCGATAACTGGTACGGCCACCTGCATGACGGCGTCAACGATGAGCGCTGGCAGTCGCAGTTCGAAAATATGTACCCCGCAAATCTATTTCCCGGCCCTGCCTACGCCGTGCTGGGCAACCACGATTACGAGAAGTACAGCTACGACAAGGTGCAGGTTCAGCTCGACTACCCCAGGCAGAAGAAGACGCGCTGGACCATGCCGGGCAAGTGGTACACCTTCAAGTATCCTGAGCAGAATCCCATCGTCACGTTCATCTGCCTCGATTCAAACCTGCCGGGTACGAAACCCTTCGAGTTCGCACCCTCCAGCTACCTGATGAAGCACGAGGAACGCGACCAGCAGGACCTATGGTTCGAGGCGGAGTTACAGAAGCCGCGCACCACGCCCTTTCTCGCAGTCATCGCGCACCATCCCCTGTTTACCAACGGCATCCATCGTGACAACCGCGTGCTGATCCCGCGGTGGGATCACCTCCTGCGCGACCACAAGGTGGATTTCTACATCACCGGCCACGATCACGATTTGCAGCACATCGAATTCGATGGACACCCCACGTCGTTCGTAATCTCCGGCGGCGGCGGTGCGGAGTTGGTGAACTGGTCTGTGCCGCCGGAAAAGCGTGGGCCGTTTGGTGGGCGCGTCATTGGTTTCACACACATGGAGATGTCAAAGGAAGCCGTTACGCTGCGGCATGTTGGACCGGATGCGAAGCAACTGCACGCCTTCCGCAAAACGCCTGACGGCAAGATGACGATTCTCAAGAGCTAGTCCGCCGTTTACTCCAGTAATCGTCATCCTGAGCGGAGCGCAGCGGAGTCGAAGGACTGCTTTCTTCCGCCTAGTCGCAACTCTTGAAGGAAAGCAGGTCCTTCGACTACGCACTTCGTGCTCCGCTCAGGATGACGGCGTAAGGAACGTGCGCTTTGCTCGGACGACAGGCGCACGCGGCCCTTCTATTTCGCCGCAGCGCCCGTGTAATAGCCGCTTCGAGCTTGCAGAATCACCTTCTTCTGTTTCGGCACATCAACGGACACCTTGTGAAAGCCTTCTTCGCTGCTGGCTGGGCTGAAGCCGATACGGTACTGGCTCCGTAGCTCTTCGGCGATCTCCTTGTAAATCTCAGGCAAGGTCATCTTCTTCGTGACTTCGTAGACGCGCCCGCCGGTCTTGCCGTCAACGCGTTCACGCCCGCCGCCGCCGCCGGGATAGCCGCCGCCACCACCACCGGGAAAGCCGCCACCGCGTCCGCCCGGGAAGCCACTGCCTCTACGGCCTCCGGGGAAGCCGCCGCCGTTGCCGAAGCCTCCTCGCGAATCTTCGCCCTTGTAGTAGATCGCGTACAGCGTCGCATCGGTGCGTTGCGCGGCCTCGATCGCGTCGGCGACCGATTCCTTGCTGCCGCGGTCATCGCCGTCGGTCAGCAGGATGATGGCTTTGCGCGTCTGGCCGTTCTTTGATGGAGCTTTCTTGAGCACCTCGTCTGAGGAAAGAAAGACTGCGTCATACAGCACCGTCCCTCCGCCGGACGTGCTACCCGAACGTGGGCTGCCGCCACGCCGCCCGCGTCCGCCAGAGCCGCCGTTGTCCGTGCGGCCGCTGCCGTCTTGTGTGCCGCCATTGTCCTGCGTGTTGCCTTTGCTTCCTTGATCGTCCGGTGGCGGGTTGCCGTCGCGAAAGCTGGGCCGGTCCTCGTCCGCGTCGATCTTCTGCAGGGCAGCCTGCAGCTTTGGGATGGACGGCGTGATGTCGGCCAGCAGGTCCGCAGTCCGCCCAAACTGGACCACAAAGACTCGGTCGCGGTCGGGCTGCAACATGCCGTCCAGAAAGGCCGCGCTTGCGGTGCGCTCGGCATCCAGAACGGTGCGCTGGCTGCCGCTCACGTCCACCAGCAGGCCTACGGTCAGCGGCAGATCGTCCTCGCGGTCGAAGTAACGGATGGCCTGCGGCTTGCCGTCGACGGCCAACGTGAAGTCTTCACGCATCAGCGTGCGGACCAGCCGCTCCTTGTTGTCGCGCACCGTTACGGGTACGACCACCAGGTTTGCATTGACGTTCAGCGTCTGCGTTGTGGAGGACGTGGATGCGGAACTTTGCGCAACGGAGGCGGCAGGAACGAACGGCATGGCGATGAGGCTTGCTGCTGCAAGGACGTTGCGTATACGCATACAGGATTGGACGTTGCACAGGTTCTCTCGATCACACCGCCCGGCGATAGGCCGCCCTTCTGCGTCGCGCCCCGCTATGCTGGTACTGTGAGCGGCCTGGACGCAACCACCCAGCGAACCAATCGAAGCGCGGACATGCGCCGCTCGGTCTCGCTGCACGCGCGCGAGTTCGGCGAGGGCAGCCTTCGGTTCACCGACAAAGTGCGGCTGGCCTACTGGAACGCTTTTCAGCACGACTGCCTGACCACGGCCAAGGCGACGGCGTATTCGGCGATCTTCGCGGTGTTTCCAGCGCTTGGCCTGGTGGCTGCTTTGGTGACGCTGCTGCCGTACACGGCTCCGCTGCGCTACCAGCTGGCGATTTTCTTCAACCGCGTGCTGCCGGTCAGTGTGGCTCCGCTGTTTGAGCGGTACTTCATTACCGCACACAGTTCGCCACAGTCGGCAGGCGTTCTGCTGGGTGCGGCGCTGGTCAGCATCTACGGTGCGGCCGGCGTGCTGGGCACGCTGATGGAAGGCTTCCGCCGCGCCTACAACCTGAGCGAAGAGTGCTGGGGACCGGGCTGGCGCGGTGCCGTGCGCAAGCAGGTGCAGTCGTTCCTGCTAGTCCCCATCGCGCTGGTGCCGCTTACGGTCGCCAGCGTGCTGATTATCTTTGGGCACTTTCTGCTGACGGCGGTGATGCATTTTTCGCCCACGGGCTGGGATCGCTCGCTGTACTGGACGGCGAATATTGTGCGATGGGTCTCATCGCTGAGCGCCACGGCAGCCGTGCTTGCATTTATCTACCGCTTTGCCGTGCCGGTGCGTCCGCCGTGGCGTTGGGTGTTGCCGGGCGCGGCGTTTGCCACGGGCACGTGGTTCCTGGCGACGCTGCTGTTTGGCTTCTATGTGACACGGTACGCGGATTATTCGCGTGTGTACGGTTCGCTGGGTACGGGCGTCGTGCTGCTGATCTGGCTGTTTCTCACGTCGCTGACGGTGCTGTGCGGGGCGGAGTTGAATGCGGAATTGGGGCGCGATACGATCCCGGTGCTCTTGCCGCTGGCAGAGTCATCGACAAGAAACCGTTGAGGGCAGATTGTGTGGTGCTTGGTCTGACGCCTAATCGTTACGCGGCTTCAGCCGCCGAGATAGTTAGGAAGCGCGGTATTGAATCGGCTTCAGCCGCCGAGATCATCATCTCAGTGGCTGAAGCCACCTTTTTGTTGGACCCATTTGCTTCTATCTCAACGGCTGAAGCCGCACTCAAACCACATCGCGCTTCGGCAACGTAGAATTCTTACTGGCAGTGAGCAAGGCTCGGCAGCCGCGGAGAACGATGACACAAAGCAACAACCTGCTCGGCGCGCGCCGCAGCGCGAAGATCGTGGCAACACTGGGTCCTGCCTGTTCGACGGAGGCTGTCTTTCGCGATCTGGTCCGCGCGGGACTGGACGTGGCACGGCTGAACTTTTCGCACGGCTCCCACGAGCAAAAAGCCGAGCTGATCAGGATGGTGCGCAAGATCAGCGCCGAAGAGGGCAAACCCATCTGCATCCTTGCCGATTTGCAGGGTCCAAAGATTCGGACGGGCAAGCTGGTCGATGGCAAACCGGTCCTGCTGGTTGCAGGCGAACGCCTGACCATCACACCGAACGAGATGAAGGGAACCGCCGAAAAAGTCAGCACAGTATTCCCAACCCTCGCGGAGAATCTCGGGCCGGGCGACACCATTTTGCTATCGGACGGCCTGATCGAACTGCGCGTTGCCGAAGTAATCGGCGGCGATGTGGTCTGCGAGATCGTTAACGGCGGCATGCTCGGCGAGAACAAGGGCATCAATTTGCCCGGCATCCCTGTGAAGGTTCCCGCGCTGACTGAGAAGGACGAGATCGATCTCGAATTCATAGCGACGCAGGACGTCCACGCCATCGCGCTTTCGTTCGTGCGCACGGCCGAGGACATCCGTTACACGCGCCGCCGCATGAAAGAACTGAACTGCGACGCATGGATCGTGGCCAAGCTGGAAAAGCCGCAGGCCATCGAGAATCTGGAAGAAATCCTCGAAGAAACCGACGGCCTGATGGTTGCGCGCGGCGACCTCGGTGTTGAGGTTCCGCCAGAAAAAGTTCCGGCCATTCAAAAGCACATCATTCGCCGCGCCCTGGCCTACCGCAAGCCTGTGATTACCGCGACGCAGATGCTGGAAAGCATGATCGATAACCCGCGTCCGACGCGTGCCGAGGTCAGCGACGTGGCCAATGCCGTGTATGACGGCACCGACGCGGTCATGCTGTCGGCGGAGTCTGCCGCAGGCAAGTACCCGGTGCAGTCTGTCGCCATGATGGCGAAGATCATCGTCGAGAGCGAATCGCAGATGGCGATGGAACACGCGACCATGCCGCTGCCGCCGCGCCCTCAGCGTTCGTTTAAGTTGAGCGTGGCCGAGACCATCTGCGAGAGCATGGCGATGGCCGCCGACGACCTGGACCTGACCGCCATCGCCATTTTCACAGAGACCGGTACGTCGGCACGCCTGATCTCGAAGTATCGCCCCGGCACACGCATCTTCTCGCTGACGACATCGGACCTGGTAATCGGCAAGACGATGATGCTTTGGGGCGTCTACCCGATCAAAGTCGACCGGTTTGGCGGCGGCGACCTGCAGGTGGAAATGGCGGAGCAGACGCTGACCCAGCTTGCTCACGTGCGGCCGCGCGAGGTGCTTGGTATTGTGGGCGGCACGGCCAGCCGCATCGGCGGCACCAATTTCATGAAGCTGCACGAAGTTCGCGACCCGGAGTAGGGCTCAACCGTCATCCTGAGCGAAGGGCAGCGGAGTCGAAGGACCTGCTGCTTGCCCGGAGTAGCACCGCAGCTTGAAAGAAAAGCAGGTCCTTCGACTCCGCACTACGTGCTTCGCTCAGGATGACGAGCACAATTCCAATAAAGCGCTCCACGGAGCTTCGCAGCGATAGCTCTACCGTCCCTGGTGCAGCCGCTTTGCCAGCCGCTCGGGCAGGCCTGCCAGAAGGATGCGTCCCCCTGCCAGATCAATGTCGTAAGGTTCGCGATGAAAGGTGACTGTCTTCGCGTAGCTGTCCAGCACGGCGTACGCGGCCCGGCAGTCACCATCGCGTGGCTGGCCCACGGAGCCGGGGTTTAGCAGGTATCGCTTGTCGGCCTCCATCGAAAGCGCCCACTGCGATCGGTCATCGTCCCGGCGCTGCTGCAGTGGACGCACCTCGAACCACCGTCCCGCTTCCCACCCAAAACCGCCCTGCACGTGGGTGTGGCCGAAAAAGGTGCAACGAGCCTGCATCTGCTGCAACGGTGCCCAGGCGTCGCGGATGTTCAGGATGTAGATGTCCTCATGCAGCGGCGACCCATGTGACAGAGCCACCGTGTCGTTCTGGCAGAGCAGGGGACCAGCCGGCTGGGCGCGCAGCCAGTCCAGCGAGTCTTCACTGAGCTGCGCCTGAGTCCACATCGCGGCATCGCGCGCGGTTGGGTTGAACTGTGCGGCAGACGCGAGCCCGGCACAGACTTTGTCATGGTTGCCGCGCACGCTCAGCGTGGCAACGGCACGCATCTGCTCCACCACCTGGTTCGGGCTGGCACCGTAGCCCACCACGTCGCCCAGGTTCCACACCTGGTCGCATGCGCCAGCGGCGGCAAGCACCGCCGAGAGAGCTTCCAGGTTGCCGTGAATGTCTGAGAGGATGAGCGTGCGCATTTAGGCTTTGTTGTAAGCGCCACCGCGCGAACCTACCCATGCTATCGGAAGGTGCGCGTCGCAGATGGTCTTAGTGTCGGACAATCTGCTGCCAGTGCCAGTCCTGTGACCCGGCACTACACGGTCGCAAGCGGGCGGCTACGATCGGTCTTCATGGTCGGCACGGCAGCCAGCAACGCCTGCGTGTAACTGTGCTGCGGGTGCCGGAAGAGTTCGGCAGCCGTGTTGGTCTCGACGATTCGTCCGCGCTGCATCACCGCAACACGGTCCGCCGTCTGCGCCGTAACCGCCAGGTCGTGCGAGATGAACAGCATGCTCAGGCCGTGCTGCTCGCGCAAGTCGCGCAGCAAGCGCAGGATCTGTGCCTGCACGGTGACGTCCAACGCCGTGGTGGGCTCGTCCGCAATCAGCAGGCGTGGCTTGTTGACGACGGCCATCGCAATCAGAATGCGCTGGCGCTGCCCACCGGAGAACTGGTGAGGGTAATCACCGAACCGGCGCACCGGCTCCGGCAGGGCGACCTGCTCTAGGGCCTCCAAAATGCGTCCGCGCACCTCTGCACGGGAGAGCTTCGGGTGATGCACCTCGACTGCTTCCGCAATCTGCCGACCGATGGGCATGGCCGGGTTCAGGGCAGTCATGGGCTCCTGGAAGATCATGCTGATGGCACGGCCGCGGCGCGCACGCATCCCGAGGTCGATCCGCCGGCCGCCCGAAGCGTCCCCGACCTCCTCGCGGGTGGACTGG
>CAXUEW010000128.1:3506-9196 GCA_964250115.1 uncultured Terriglobus sp. | reverse complement strand
TCACCGCACCGGCAGTGTCATAGAACGGCACTGCGTCGTATCTGTGAGACGCACAGAAGAAGCGCCGGCATTGCGAAAGCGCCACTGGGTGCGACAGGACGTGCCGTATCTGCGCCAGTTCCACGCCTGGAGCGGCAATCAACGCGTGACGGATACGCAACGATAGTTCGCCCACAATGACCACGTCGTGCTTCAGCAGTAAATCAGAGTGGTCGGCGACGGCACCATGCAGGCTGTTTTCAATGGGCAGTACCGCTGCATCCACCTCGCCAGTCAAAGCCAGGCGTTCGAACACCTCGGCAGATAGCGCACAGGGCAACAGTTCGGCTTCACCCAGCAGTGCACGTACGGCAAGGTGGCTGTTTGATCCTGGCTCACCCTGTATCGCTACTTTCAAAGGAACCCCCATCTCTGAGCCGCGACCCTATACGCATCTTTCCGGCACAAAGGACAACCACAACAGTTTAGGCGGCAACTGATGTGGATGTGACTCGTGAGTCACCAAATTACCGCCCGGGCCGCTGGCCAGGGCATCTGGAGAACGTCGATGCTTTGGACAATTACCGTGGTCTTGTTGATCCTTTGGGCAGTTGGTTTTTTTGGCTTCGGACAGGCTGTGGGTGTGTGGATTCACGTTCTGATCGTACTTGCCATTATCTCGCTCATCTTCAACCTAATCGGTGGCCGCCGGGTCTGACACGAAGTAACTACAGAGAAGCGGTTCGCAGGTGTGAGCCATCTTCCGCAGGAGGAATAATGGATACGGATCAGATTAAAGGGAAGCTGCAAAATGCGTTTGGCAAGGCAGAAGAGGCCGTTGGCCAAGCTATCGGCAACCAGAACCTAGCGAACGCCGGCGCTGAGGACCGCCTGAAGGGTTCCGCCACGGAGACGTGGGGAAATGCTAAAGACACAGTCCATAGTGTGCATGAAACGGCGAGCACAAGTGCTGTTGCGCATGAAGAGCACGCGTCAGCAACTGGCGAATCGCTCAGAGACCGCATCGTGAGCGGAGCAGAACATCTGAAAGATTCCGTCAATGCAAAGCTGAACAATGTGAAGGAACATGAAGCGGACCGCCGGGATGATCTTCACCGGGGAGTCTAAGAAAATCAATGACAGAAAAGGGTCCGCGCAAGCGGACCCTTTCTGTTCTTAATCTAATTTCTCACATACTTGTTACCGGTTGAAGTACAGGTGCACGTCCATAGCGACTGTGCAGAAGAATACGACCGATATGACGCCATTCAGCGTAAAAAAGGCGGCGTTCATACGGCGTAGGTCGGTCGGCTTCACTAGGGTGTGTTCATACAGTAGCAGCATTGAGACGACAGCCATTCCGCCTGCTGCCACCGGTCCAAGATGGAAGACTCTAAGCACAGAGACCATGCACGCCAGCATGAACAGATGCATCAGGCGCGCGATCAGGAAGGCGCCGCGCAGGCCAAAAGCCTGGGGTACGCTGTTCAGGCCATTTGCGCGATCATGCTCGAAATCCTGGCACGCGTACAGCACATCAAAGCCAGCTACCCATAGCAGAACTGCCGCCGTCAGGATAATGATCCGGGGATCGAGACTGCCCCGGACTGCGATCCACGCGGCGGACGGTGCAATGCCAAGCGCGAGACCAAGGACAAGGTGCGACCAGCGCGTGATCCTCTTCATGTAGCTGTACGCGAGTACCACCACCACGGCTATAGGGCTGAGCAGCAGTGTGAGGTGGTTCAAAAAAGCGGCTGAGCACTCGAAAACAAGAATCGCCGCGAGCGTGAAGAGCGAGACAAAGCTCTTCGAGAGCAGGCCTGCAGGGATCGCGCGCGTGGCAGTACGCGGGTTGGCAGCATCGATCTCCGCGTCAACGAGCCTGTTGAAGGCCATTGCCGCGGTCCGCAGAGACACCATGCAGAGCACGATCAGTAGTAGCGTACCCCAGTGCGGCCAACCCCCGGCAGCCAGCACGGCACCGGTCAGGGCGAAGGGCAAGGCAAAGATGGAGTGTTCCCACTTGATCATATCGAACGTCAAGCGGGTGCTCCGAAACGTGTTTGCAAAGAAAACGGCCATACACACTCAGTGTATGGCCGTTCGCGTGAATTTCATGGCAGTTACCGCTCTTGTGCCTTCGTGCCGGCGACCTGTAAGTCGTTAATCACCTTGAATGCGCCGGGAACGCCGTTCGCACGGATGCCGGCTGCATCCTTGTCAGCCTTGCGGTCTACGACGCCGGTCAGGGTAATGTTGCCGTTGACCACGGTAATCCGGATGGGCTTAGCTGGGTCCATAGCATACCGTTGTAGCGAGGGGAAACCGTAAATTGCGCGGGCTACTTCAATGCGGATGCGGTCATCATTGGGAGAAAGAGGTGCCACCTCGATTTCGTCTACGACATCCTTGACACCGGGGTAATGGGAGACAAGGGATATCGCCGAATCCTTATCCGTCGGCCCATAGGCCGTGCCGCCCAGGGTGACCACGCCGTTCTGCACCCCGATGGTGAAGCTGTTGAAGGCAGTCGTCCCATAGCCAACGCGGTCGTACGCCAGCTTCTCTGCCAGTTTGTTGCGTAACTCAACGTCAGAAAATTCAGCGCTGCTGCCGCCTGTGCGCACCTCGATCATGTTTTGCACCGCCACAACACCTTTTTTGTGGTGGATTTTGTGCTCAGCATCTTCTTTGGTGGCATAGAGGTCCACATTGCCACTGAGGTTCACGATTCCGTTACGCACCGCCACTTGAACGCCACTGAACCGCTTGCTATCCAGTGACTTTTGCACCTCTGCTGTGATCTGCGCGTCGGATGACTTGTCTTGAGCTGCCGCCGCGGCACCGCTTAGCAGCACTGCCGTGGCAAGTATTGCCATGCTACGTTTCATTTCTCGTAACCTGTTCACTCTACACCTCTTGCGAGTCGCAATCTGTACGACTTTCGTATGATTTAGATGACGAATCACGCAGAAAGGAAGCGGGCCGCAGGAATCGGATCAGGCCCGCTTTCATTGCAGATGCACTCACTTTATCGGTAGCGCTTGCGTATCTTGTACACCACCGAGAAGACACCGTTTTCGTCGCGCGTGGCAACAATCGACTTGTTGTCGCCAAGCTGGTATTGCAACTGGATAAGCTGCTGCGCCGAGGAATTGACGTTAGTGGCAAAGGTCACCGTGACTTGACGGGTGAGCTGCTGCTCCACCGTAATTCGGGCTGACGAAGTACCGAGCGTGCCTACAAATGCCGGATCGATCTTAACCTTGCCTGCTCCGCCGAACAGCTTGTTTACCCGGTTGGATACAGTGGCGTTCAAGGCACCGCCCAGCAGTGCGTTGGTGGTTGGATCCTGCCCCTGCTGCTGCAGCCTCTGGGTGCTGATCTGCGCTTCTTCCTGGGTGCGGCCCAGGGCCAGTAGGTTGAAGATGTCGGCCTGCGACAGCGGCGGTTCGGAGCGGTAGGTCAGCTTGAAATTTTTTGATGTGCCGTGCACGCCGATGGTCACGTCGTAATTCTCAACGCGCGCGGTCGCATCAAGATCAATGACAGGGTCGATGCGAATAGGATTATTGAAATAAATTTGGCCGCGCTGGAGCTGGTAGTTCGTGCCTGCAAAAGTCGCCGAGCCGTCGTTAACAGTGACCCGGCCCAGAATGGAAGGCACCGCCAGCGTACCGCGGGCCGTGATGTCGACCGTTCCTGCAACACGCGCGCCGTAACTATTCTGGAAGTCGAGTGCAGGCGAGGACTGGACACGCACGTTCAGGGTGATCTTGTTCAGGAGCGAATCAGGGTCGGGCGGCGGCGAAACATCACCCGCGCTGCCGGCGATGGAGGCAAAGTCAAAGGTTTCTGCCAGGCCGAAGCGCGTGATGAGCACGTTGCCGGTGAGTGCAGCGCCATCGCCGGAACCCTGCAGGCGCACGCTGCCGTTCATGGTCGCCGACACACCGTAGTAACGGACACGAACCGCCGTCGCGGTTGCCGTCATGTCTGCAAACAGGCCACCGCGGTACTGCACAAAGCCACCAAGCTTGATGCGGCCGCCACCGGAAGTTGCAGTGAGATTGTCGACCTGCAGCCGATCCTCGGTAAAGGTCGCAGTGCCATTCACGTTGGATAGGCCATTGGGGATGTCGGCATATGCAAGGTTGGTGTTGGCGAAGGTGACTTTTCCACCCAGATTAGGCTTCCCCGTCGTGCCCGTAGCAGTGACGTTGAAGTTAACTTTGCCTGACGAAATGATCTGGGGGCTGATGCGGTGGGCTATACCTACATCAAGACTGCCGGACGCGCGCGCATCAATTCGCCCGCCCTGCGCCGGCATCGCGCTGCCGTCCGCAGAGAATATCTGCGCGGAACCAGATGCCGTTACGTCCGTGTCCGGCCCGGTGACATGCAACTCTTCCAGGCGGGCTGTCCCGCTGCTGAGCGTGGCACGAATCGGTGCTGCCGCCGCGAATTCCAATCCCTGCGTCTTGAAGCGGAGTGGGTTGATGACGAGAGAACCCGCAAGCATCTGCGGCTTCTTTGCCGGACCGCTTACGTTCAACTCGCCTGCGGCCGCCGAAGTCGCTTCAAACGTCGATCCTGTGAGCTTCAACACCGGTGCTACATCCAGATTGTTGAAGGTAGCGTGCGCCTGCATGAGGTAGTCGCCCGTTAGTTGCACCTGACCTGTCATATCAAGCTTGGTCGAAAGCAGGTCGCTGTGTGCGTTCAGGAAGACGACGTCACGGTCGCTGCGCACATCGGCAGTCAACTGTCCAATAGCCTGCTTGTTGTATGTCGCATTGGCCAGGGACAGGTGAGCGGTCAGGCCTGGCTGCTCGGCGGTGCCGTTCGCATCCGCGGTAAAAGTCAGCACGCCGTCAGCAGGTGTACCGGCCTTTCGGATAGCCTGCAGATTCGATAGCCGGATGTCATTCCCCTGCAGGTGCGCATGCAGGTGCTTCGAGGCGAGATTGTAGCCGCCGTTACCGGAGACCTCCACGCCTTGGGCTTTCACGTTCAGGGTGCTTGCCGTAATCTCCTGCCCGCTGACAACAACGTTCGCGGTCACGGTGTCATAGGGTTGCTCATAGGCCACGCCGTTGCGGAGTGTGAGATAGCCGCTGCCGCTTAGATTGCCCAGCGTGCCGGTAGCGTCGGCATTCACCTGAATGATGCCGGTGACCGGTAGTGCTCCCTGCCCTGCAATCTCGAGCACGTCATGGATCTGCGCGTCGGCAAGCTGAACCTTTGCATTCACCTGCGCGTAGTCGTCGAACTCGTACGACACGACGCCTCGTTTCACCACGCGATGTGGCCTGACGCCTCCCGACACATTCAGGATGGCGCTGCCCCGTCGAATGGTGGACGAGGCGACGGTTACGCCGGCTGGCGCGTACTCCGCGTCTGCCACGATGGAGTCGATCGCAATGTCGCCTGTGCTGCCAAGGTGTGCCTGCAGCTGATTTGCCTGAAGATGTCCCTTGATGTCCAGTGCCTTGATGGGACCTGAAGCCGTTCCCTGGAAGTGAGCGTCGCCGTGCAAAACAACGGGTAGGGCGCTGCTTCCCTTCTTACCGTTGTTCTCATAGCCAATCGCGTTCAATACAGAGTCGAACTCACCTAAGTCACGGAAGTCCGCAGTCAGGTTGAGCCGGGTTAAAGGATCGCCCGCTCCTACGCCCAAAGTGCCACTGGCTTGTACATTGCTGGCC
>CAXUEW010000128.1:0-3496 GCA_964250115.1 uncultured Terriglobus sp. | reverse complement strand
CGGTGTGTGTGCCTCGACTTGCGTAATCTGAACGGTTTCGTCCGATCCCCGATAGATCGCCTTCAAAACACCGCTGACGGGAATGTTTTGCGCCCTGCCGGGACGCTTAATACCCTGCGGAGTCAGCTTCAAATCGGCATTCACGACCACGGAGCTGGGCAGGTCGTTGGTGGTGCCGCCCCACTCCACATGCACAGGCCCATTTACCGCAGTGTCCAGGCCGAGGTCCTGATAGGTTTTCGGTTCAGTAATTTCGCTGACTGTCCGAAGAGAGATGTTGGCAATGCGGACATCAATGTACGCGTGCGCACGCTCTACCTTGTCCAGAACGGGCGATCCTGTGGCAGGCGGCCTAGCCTGCGCGATTTTCGCGGTGGCATTGATCGTTTTCTGACCCGCGACGACCGTCGCCGACTGCGCTGGTGCATCAGCCGGTACAACTCCGAGCCAGTTGTGGATGCGCATGTCGCCTGCGATGCTGCCACCCGCCGGCAGGTTGAGCGCGATGGCATTGAACAGCAGCTCTGTTGGCGTAACGCGGAGGGACGCACTGCCATTGACGCCGGGTACATTGACGTATTCATCCCGATAGCCCACCTGGTGCAGCTTGGCGTTACCAGCAACCAGATATCCCTTCTCGCATTCGGGACTGGGCGGCAGTGCTTTCGTCGTAGTCGGACTTTTGCCTGGGTTGTGCCGCTGGAAAAAGCCGGGCTTCTTCTGCGCAACCTGCGGCGTCACCGCGCAGGAGTGGCCTGAAAGATCCAGGTCGACCGTACCCGCAACCAGCCCCGGAAAGCCGCTCAGCACTGAAATCTGTGGCACCTCGAGGTTGCCCTTGAGAGCAACGTTCCATACCGGATCGTCGAAGTTCTCGACATGCGCATTTGCGTCGAGATGAGAACTCTTGCCCGTGTCAAACGTGAGGCTTTGCACAGAGATTAGTTTGCGGCCAACCTCCGCCTTCAATTGCAGACGCGACTGCGCCTCAGGCATGGTCTGCATGCGAGTACGTAGATCGCTGATACCGACGTCGATGCCGTAGTGGTCTAGTGAAGAAATGTAACGCACATCGACGCCAAGATTGTTGGCGGCTAGATCGAACGGGATCGCCTTGTCGTTCAATAGCGCAAGCCCGTTTGCCAGTTCCACCTTGGAAGCTTGGAGGTCGAGCAGCGTGTCCAGCACGGGCTCTGTGCTAGTGCTTTTTGTCTTTGGGACTGGCTGGTTGGTGGTGCCGTCCTTGTTGATGATCAGGTGAATCTGCGGGCGATCCACGTGCAGGAGGGCTAGCGTGATGTACTTCATCGCTCCTGTGGAATTGGTCGCATGCGCGAACAGGCTTTTCAATGTGATGCGAACCAGAATGCGATCAGCCGCAAGATACGGCGCTTCACCCGGCCCCTCGAGACCATGGATTACCAGACCGTCCGCCTCTACCGCAAGGTGCAACAGGTTGAAGTGGATTGCTGCAAGATCGACTTTGCCACCTGTCGCATCCTGCAGGGTGTTGACTAGAGTGCTGCGCAGACGGTTCTGAAAATCTTGAGTGGTGGAGTAGAAACCCAGACCCACAACCAGCACAACGATCAAAAGAAGCAATGACCCCAACAACCAGCCAAGCAGGCGCAGCCGGCTTTTCTTTTGCGGAGGTGCTTGCTCCGGCCTGCGAGGCTGTTCGGATGGAGGCGTGTTTGCGTCTAGCAGAGCCATCAGGGTGCCTCCTCCCCGGACTTCATCATGCGGACGCGTCCGCTGTCCCGCAACGCTTTCAACCACTCGTCCAGCAGCGCACTTACTTCCTGCTGCAGCAGCAGCTCCGATACGCGGTCGCGCACGCTATCGAGTGGCGGCGCGGTTGCATTCTGTTTGACATACTCCGGCAGCATATTTTTGTTGTAGAAATCTTCCACCTGGTGGTCACTGACGCGTACCGCTGAACGGAAGCGCTGCTCGATAAAGTGCAGCACACGAATCCGCTGACGAATGCGGTCGCGCAACTCGTCCTCAGTGAAGCCCGTGTCCGTCAGAAACTTCTTCCATCCTGCATCGCTGGTGCAGTCAGCATGAGCGCAGGCTGGCAGATCCTTACGCAGATCGCTCTCTTCTTTCTGCACCTGCGCGTCAGTGACAGGTGTCTGCGGAAAAGAGGCCAGTTGCTGCAGAATCAACGTGCGATCGATCAATCGAGTGACGGCCTGATCGCGTAACGTCTTACCCTCGGCGGCACCGTAGGGGTACAGCTTCGTAAAGCGCTGTTCTTCCTCGACGTCGCTCTCCAGCACGAGATCGCCGTTGACTGTCGCGACGATACGATCGATGATCTGCCCGCGTTCCGCCGGAAGCTTGTGGGCATCTGCGTTGGATTGCTCACGAGTTGCCGGCTTGCCCTGCTCCTGCGACTTAGGAGCGATTTGCTGCCCGCTGGCACTGGCAGCCGCAAACAGGCACAACGCGGTCATGACTAGGACTGGATACATCGCGGGTGTGCGTAGGTTCCGTGTCATCAGAAACTCTGCCCAATCGAGAAGAAGAACTGAAAGTGGCTAGCCTGTCCAACATGATGCGTAGGGATGGCCGCGGTGTAATCGTCGATGATCGGATAAATAGGAGGATTCAAGTTGTAACTCAAGTCGAGACGGATCGGGCCTACGGGTGTGTTGTAGCGTGCACCAAGACCTAACGCATGCGAGAAGTACGCAAAGTCGCACGTACCAACCGTAGTAAAACCTGTTACCTGGCGGCAGGACTGCTGATTCGGCTGCTTGAAGCGTGCAATGGATGGGAACACGTCCGCGGCGTGAAGGAAAACATTCCCCATGTCATGGAAGACGACAAACGAAACGCTATCGCCAACGATGGGCAGCACGGGCGGCGGCAGACGCATTTCCAACGTGTTGATCAGAACTGCCGTGCCGCCTACGGGATAACCCGTCGTAAGATCGCGTGGCCCGGCAGAGTTAATTCCAAAGCCACGGTGCGACGTCGCGCCGCCTGCGTACAGCCGCTCCGGCAGCGGTACGGGATCGCAGGATGCGTTGGTAGTCAACAGCACGCCTTCGCAGCCCCTGATACCCTCATTGGGATTCGCCCCTGAGGGGTTTTCAATGCCGAAGCGCGTGTTGCGGGCGAAAGTGTATTTCCGCTTCTTACCCCAGGTGTGATACGTCGAAAAAGCAGCATCGATTTTATTGAAATTAGTCTGTGAACCGAACTTTGAATTGGATAGAAACTCATCCATAGAAAAATACATGCCCTTCTGAGCGTCAAGCGGCGAAGGATTGCGCGTGTCGTGAAACCAGGTGATCCCCGGTCCACCGACCCGCACCGGCTGCGACAGAAGCGGAATCAGATTGGCTGTCACCTGCAGACTGTTCTGATCGACTGAGACGCGGCGATAGGTGAAGTTATAAATGAGCGTATCCGCCTTGGGTATCTTCTGCGTTACACGGAGAAGACCCTGCAGCGTACTTGCTTTAAAGGTCGAAATATTCTG
>CAXUEW010000127.1:8194-9253 GCA_964250115.1 uncultured Terriglobus sp. | reverse complement strand
GATGGTGAGTGCCGGTCCCGCGATTGCTCAGGGCGGAACGCAGACTGTGGGCTTTGTCTTCTCGATGGAGACGGGCTGGCACGTGTACTGGCGCAACGCCGGGTTTGCCGGGTTTCCGCCGCGTGCGAAGTGGACGCTGCCGGCTGGGGTTTCTGCCGGTCCGCTCCAGTTTCCGGCACCGGATCGCCTGCCTCTGGAAACCACTGCCGATTACGGCTATGAGGACTCTGTCGCCTACCCCGTGACGCTGACGGCTGAACCGAAAGTGAAGGCAGACAAGAACGGCAATGTGCACCTGCTGGCAAGCCTGAACTGGCTGGTGTGTAAAGAAACCTGCATTCCCGGCAAAGCCGATCTGGGGCTCGACCTGAAGCTGGTGCCCGCCGGTACCGCCGTAAGCCACGAGGGTGAACAGGTTGGCGCGCTGGGCATGGCACTGAAGCACATGCCCAAGCCACTGCCGGCCGATTACAAGTTCCTGGCGCAGAGCAACGGTAACGATCTCACGCTCACCGCGACGCTTGGAAGCAAGCCGGAAGATGCCGAGTTCTATCCCATCGATCAGGACATGATTGCCGACACCAGCGAGCAGCCCATCGACCTGCTGGATGACGGCGTGCGCATTCACATGCAGCGCGCTCCCGGATCGAAGGCGGCACCGGCGGCGCTGCATGGCCTGCTGAAGCTGACTGCGGAAGACAGCTACGAAATCAATGTGCCGGTTGTGCCCGGCCCTCCCGCACCGGTGAAGGTGGCTGCGGGAAGCTCGGCAGGAGGTGTTACGGCTCTAAGCGCTATTGCGCTTGCCTTTGTTGGTGGGGTTCTGCTGAACCTGATGCCGTGTGTCTTTCCCGTGCTGTTCCTGAAAGCCTTGTCGTTGCTGCAGACCTCGACGGAAGAGCGGCATCGCGTGCGAACTCACGGCTTGGCATACACGGCGGGCATCGTTGCTTCGTTCTGGCTTGTGGTTGCCGTTCTGCTCGTGTTGCGTGCCGGCGGCAAGCAGTTTGGGTGGGGTTTCCAGTTGCAGTCGCCGGGTTTTGTGGCGGTGCTGGCTGC
>CAXUEW010000127.1:479-8184 GCA_964250115.1 uncultured Terriglobus sp. | reverse complement strand
CGTTCCTGTTCTTCTTTGCGCTGTCGCTCGCGGGCATGTTTGACTTCGGCCTTTCACTGACCAGCGCGGGTGGATCGTTAGCGCAGAAGGGCGGCTATTCCGGCAGCTTCTTCACCGGAGTTCTGGCAACGGTGGTTGCTACGCCATGCGTCGGCCCGTTTATGGGCGCAGCGATTGGCTTTGCCTTGGCGCAACCTGCCATTGTGACTTTCCTAGTATTTACATCCTTGGCGCTGGGATTGGCGGCACCCTACATGCTGTTGAGCCTGCAACCCGCTTGGGTGAAATTGCTGCCGCGGCCGGGTGCCTGGATGGAAGTTCTAAAGCAGATCACCGCGCTCCCGCTTTTCGCAACGGTCATTTGGCTGGTGTATGTGTACGGTGCATTGTTCCAGGGAGGCGGTGAGCCTTCGCAGGGAATTACGCGCATGGCATGGCTGCTGGCAGGCTTGATGCTGATAGCCATTGCAGCGTGGACGCTGGGACGCTGGCCGGCACGACGCGGCAGCACCCTTGCCGCGATTGTTCTTGCGATATGTGCTATCGCGTTGCCGCTTTCTGCTTCCCGCACGGATGCGTCGGCCACCGTCTGGCAGCCTTTTTCTGCGGACGCGGTCAAACAGGCGCGTGCTGGCGGCAAGGCAGTCTTTGTCGACTTTACGGCAGCGTGGTGCCTGAGCTGCCAGGTGAACGAGCGCGTAGTATTGAAGTCCAGTGACGTGCAGAAAGAGTTTGCCGGCGGCAACGTCGTGCCCATGCGCGCTGACTGGACGCAATATGACGAAAAGATCACGGCGGCCCTGCAGGCAGTTGGAAGAAGTGGCGTGCCGACCTACATCATCTATCCCGCAGACCCTGCTGCCGCCCCGGATGTGCTGCCTGAGGTGCTGAGCAAGGGCGTGGTGCTGGATGCCATGAAGAAAGACATCAAGCACTAGGGCGTATCCACCTATAGCTTCCCAGAGTGTCCTGCTGAGTACATTTGCAGATAAACCTGCGGCTTTAGCCGCCGAGATAGCTGGAACGGATCCTAACGGAGGTGGCTTTAGCCGCCGAGAGTCCGATCTCAGCGGCTAAAGCCGCGTTTCAGACTGACCCTTTACTATCCCGACTGCTGAAGCCGCAAACAAGTACAAAGATCTATATGTTTATGCGCCCTGGTGTCACTCACGCTCCAGCAACTCTTTGCTGGAGCGTGAGTGAGTTTGACGCGTCTAAACTAGTGCTATGACTGAGTCGCCCACGGGACGCCCGCGCCACGAGTTTCAAACGGATGATATTGCGCTATGGCCCATTGCGGCAAAGGTCCAAGCTGGCGAACGGCTCTCTGAGAGCGACGGCGTCACACTTTACCAGTCGCCGGATCTGCTGGCGGTAGGATGGCTTGCCAATCTGGTGCGTGAGCGGATGCACGGCAACCTGACGTTCTTCAATGTCAATCGCCACATCAATCCGACTAACGTGTGCGTTGCAAGCTGCAGACTCTGTGCGTTCGGTAAGAAGAAGGGCGATAGTGGCACTTACACCATGGCTCTTGAGGAGGCATGGGCTTCTGCTGCCACAGGTTACAGTGAGGCCGTTACGGAGTTCCACATTGTCGGCGGGCTCCACCCGGACCTTCCATTTGAATACTTCCTTGATTTGGTCAAAGGATTGAAGCAGCGCTTTCCGCAGGTGCATATCAAGGCGTTCACCATGGTCGAGGTGGCCTTTCTGGCGAAGCGCGCAAAGCTGAGCATCCCGGAAACGTTGCGACAAATGAAAGATGCGGGCGTCGACTCCTGCCCGGGCGGCGGCGCTGAGATCTTTGCCGATCGTGTGCGGCACATTATTTGCGACCACAAGATTGATGGCAGCGAGTGGCTTGAAACCGCAAAGATGGTGCACCAGGCTGGGCTACGATCCAACGCCACCATGCTATACGGCCATGTAGAAAACGAAGAAGACCGTGTCGATCACATGGTCAAACTGCGCGCCGTGCAGGATGAGACAGGCGGATTTCAGACCTTTATCCCGCTGGCGTTTCACCCGGAGAACACGGTTCTTGGGCATCTTCCGCGTACTACAGGCTTTGACGACATGCGCCAGATCGCCGTAGGCCGGCTGATGCTGGACAACTTTGCCCACGTCAAAAGCTACTGGCAGATGGTCACGCCAAAGATGGCGCAGATTTCTCTTCGCTTTGGATCGGATGATATCGACGGCACCGTGGTTGAGGAGAAGATTTACCACGAGGCCGGAGCTACCACGCCGCAAGGCATGCGACGCGCGGAACTCGAACGCCTGATCCGCGAAGCGGGCCGCGAACCGGTCGAGCGCGACACGCTTTATAACCGGGTGACGCGCACGGAAGACACCTTCGTCATCGCGGTTTGAAGATTCACTAAAACGCTAGAGCTTCTTCAATTCAGCAATGCGGCTCTCCACAATCTCCACGTAGCTTGCTACGGCTTCCGCAGGAAAGTTTCCTGCGCGGAAGGCGTCAATAAGCTGCGTGTGCGTAAGTTGACCCAGCAACAATCCCATCCACTGTGCGTCCACCCGTGGAATTCCGTTGCCGATCCAATCAAGCCCTGACCGCATCTTGAATGACTTTGCCGTAGCGCCGCCTGTAGCGATCAGGATGCCAATGGGTCGTTTGGGCGTTGAAAAATCCACTTCCGTATCCGTCAGCCGCTGGATGAATTTCGAATCCTGAAAGCTATCGATGTTGCCCTTGGAACGCGCGCGCTTCCAACTGACCCCGTTGGCACCGAAAGTCGCACCTACGTCATTCACCAGAAAGATCTGCGACCTGGTCTTTTTGTCCGCGTAGACGGAGTTGTTGACGTCTTTCAGATCCCAGTTGTTCATGACGGCCATCATGACTCGGAGTCCGTTGAACTCACGTGTCCCGTTGAAGGGGTTGGTGCGCCACTCCCAGATGCCGATCTTACTCTGGCCGCTAGGCTTACGTGAGAAGCGAACATCGGTCAACTTGCCCTGCTTCAGATCTTTCGATCCACGCTTCATCTCCACGCCACTAACTGTCGCGTGCTGCACCAGGTAATCCTCGTTCACGTAGAAGCCCATAGCCCAAAGCAGGCGCGACGCCACCACCTCAGGACGTGCTTCCTCACCTTCTTTTACCCGCCACTTCTTATCGTTGCTGTCACGGACATCCATCTTCGCGTTGGTGCCGTTCAAGTCTTCTTCCACAAAGGTGAAGGGTGGTGCGGGCTGCCGATCCTTACCGCCCTCGCCGTAGAACAGGTCAAGACTCGCGATGTTACCGGGATCGTGCCACAGCTTCGGGTTCTTGACCGCGGATGCCGGCAACGGTAGGTCGTTATCCTTTTCCTTCTGCTTGTCCTTCAGACCGGTGGCATGGTCATCTTCCTGTGCCGAGCGGGCATGGGCTGCACCTGGCATAGCTCCGATCGAGAAGCAGAGCAGTGCACATAAGATGACAAGACGCGAAAACTTCACAAACATGATTCTCAACTCCAAGAGGCTGTCACTGCATTGGAAGCAGATGAAGCCGGACACGATGCTGTAGTGTTGCGGAAAACATCTAACAAGGGACGTCACGCATCCTCATATAGAACTACGCAGCTCGTCGTCAGGAGCCATAAGTGAAACTGATCGTACAGCCGGAAGACGGCATTCAGCCGATCCTGATTGCGATGCAGCGGGCGAAGAAGAGCATCCAGATTTTGATCTTTCGTTACGACCGCAGCGAGATCGAGCGCGCCCTGGTGGAAGCGGTACAGCGCGGGGTAAGTGTGCAGGCGCTGATCGCCTTCACCAATCGTGGGGAAGAGAAGAACCTTCGCAAGCTCGAGATGCGTCTGCTGGAACACGGTGTCACGGTGACGCGCACAGCGGACGACCTGGTGCGGTACCACGGCAAAATGTTCATCATCGACCGCAAAGAACTTCACCTGCTGGCCTTCAACTACACGCATCTGGATATCACGCTGAGCAGGTCGTTTGCAGCGGTCATCAACGATCCTGGGATCGTGGCAGAAGCAGTTCGGCTCTTCGAATGCGACGCGCATCGTACGCCGTTTACATCGTCTACGCCGCAACTGGTTGTCAGCCCTGTGAACGCCCGAAAGGAACTGACGAACTTTATCAAGTGTGCGAAGAAGCAACTGCTGCTGTACGAAATGAAGATCAGCGACCCTGACTTTATCCAACTGCTGCGCGAGAAAACCGCACAGGGCGTGGACGTTCGCATCATCGGCCGTAGCGGAGAGAAGACCAGCCAACTACCGTTGCGCGTGCTGCCCATGCGTCTGCACGCCCGTGCCATTATTCGCGACGGCAAGGCCGCGTTCCTGGGCAGTCAGAGCCTGCGCAAGCTGGAACTGGAGGCGCGCCGCGAGATCGGTGTGATTTTTACGGACGCGCCAGCCATCAAGAAGATGACGGCCATCTTTGAGCATGATTGGGCGAGCGCAAAGCCGCTGTTAACCGACACCATGGAGTCGGCCATGGAAATTCCGGTGCGGCGTGTCGCAAAGATTATTGCCCGCCGCATTCACATGAAACCCGTCGTGGAACAGATGCTCGAAAAGGTACTGGAGCGTTCCTCATCGGAAGTGCCATTCGAGCCCGGTGAGGTCGCGCAGACGGTTCGTGACGCATTCCGTGAAGAGATTCACGATGCCGTGCTGCTCGCGCTCCGTGACATGGCTTCGCAGGCAGCCCATCTATCCTTGGAAAATCAGAATAAGTAAGATCATCCATGGACAGTGTCTGCTTCGCCCCAAGCGAGATCAATAAAGCTAGCATTCGGCGGCGAACAGGACCACTGACTGGGCCTGCGCGCTGTACTTTCCATTGTTGATGGCAGACGCCGAACCTTCGTCCATGCTCGTGTCAAGCAGCAGCTTCCATGTTTTGCCCAAGGGTTCCATGGGCAGCGCAAACGGCGTGGCGGCCTTGTCGCCGTTGATGACCAGCAGCAAGGATTCGCCACAGATTTGCCGTGCCTTTCCTGCTTCCTTTTCTGTGTCCGTGGTCAACAGCATGCCGAAACACCCAGGTGACTGTTCAAGCAAGATGCGGCGCGGTATGACGGAACCATCTGGGTGAAAGCGGACGCAGCCGCAGGTAGCGGGCGTGCTGCAATTCGTCGCATGAAGAAACGATCGGCTGCGCAGCAGGGGATAAGTTCGTCTCAGAGCCGTGAGACGCCGGGCGAAGTGCACCATGGCTTCGCGGGTTTCGAGCAGGTCCCAGTCTACCCAGCTGATCTCGTTATCCTGGCAATACGCATTGTTGTTGCCGCCCTGCGTTCGTGCAAACTCATCGCCGGCCAGCAGCATGGGCGTACCTTGCGCGAGCAGCAGGCACGCCAGCAGGTTGCGCATCCTGCCCTCGCGCTGTTGCGTGATTGTGGCATCGTCGGTGGGACCTTCTACACCGGAGTTTGAGGATATATTCTTATCGCTGCCATCGCGGTTATCCTCCCCGTTTGCAAGGTTGTGCTTGCCGCGATAGGTGACCAGGTCATGCAGGGTAAATCCATCATGCGCCGTAACAAAATTGACGGATGTCCACGGCCTGCGGCCCTGTTTGTTGAAGATCTCCGGTGAGCCTGACAACGCCTGTGCAAGCTCCGTGGAAGAACCTTCACCAATCCAAAAGCTTCGACATCGGTCGCGGAAGGTATCGTTCCATTCCATCCATCCGGGCGGAAATTCTCCCACGCGGTATCCGCCGGGGCCTATGTCCCACGGTTCGGCAATCAACTTGACGCGACTCAGAACGGGATCCTGAGCGACGACTTTAAGAAAGCCTGCACCCTGATCGAAACCGTCCGGTTCACGCGCAAGAATGGTGCCCAGGTCGAAGCGGAATCCATCGACGTGGCCCTGCTCCACCCAGTAACGCAGGCTGTCGCAGATCATTTGCAGAACCCGCGGGTGGCTTACGTTGACTGTGTTGCCGGTGCCCGTGTCGTTGACATAGTAGCGCCGGTTCTCCGCGTGCAGGCGGTAATAGCTTCTGTTATCGATGCCTTTGAACGAGAGCGTCGGCCCACGCTCGTTGCCTTCTGCCGTGTGGTTGTAGACCACGTCGAGAATCACTTCCATGCAGGCGTCGTGATACTGCGCCACCATGGTCTTGAACTCTTGCAGAGCATGCTTCGGCTCCGCGGCATACCTGGGATCAGGTGCGAAAAAACCGATGCTGTTGTAGCCCCAGTAATTCGTCAGTTGAAGATCGTGCAGGTGCGACTCATCCAGAAAGGTGTGTACGGGCAGCAGTTCGATCGAGGTGACGCCCAGCGAATGGATATGCCGTACCACCTGCGGTGCGCCGAGCCCTGCATAGGTGCCGCGAAGATGCTCCGGCAGGTCGGGGTGCAGCTTGGTGTAGCCCTTGACGTGCAGCTCGTACAGGATCGTTTCGTCCCACGGCACGCGGCATGTTCTCGGCTTTTGTGGAGTGTCATGCCATTCAAACGCCGGATCGGTCACGATACACTTCGGCACGAACGCCGCACTGTCACGCGTGTCGAACGTCGTGTCGTCGCCGCTTTCCATCACATAGCCGAAGATCTCCGGTCCCCACACCAGCTTGCCCGTATGTGCTGTGGCATAGGGGTCCAGCAGCAACTTGTTCGGGTTGAAGCGATGACCCTCGGTGGGGTAATAAGGGCCTTCGACGCGGTAGCCGTAAACGGTGCCGGGACTGACGCCCTCAATGCAGCCGTGCCAGATACCGTCGGTGAATTCAGGCAGGGCAATACGGCAGATTTCCTGTTGGCCGGCTTCATCAAACAAGCAAAGCTGGACTTTTGTAGCGTTTTCGCTGAAAAGGGAGAAATTCGTTCCGGTACCGTCCCAGGTTGCCCCCATCGGTTGAGGCATGCCCTGGCTTACTTTGTAGCTCTGTTCCATGTGTAGCTTCTGACCTTTTCCGTGCCCATCATGTGCCTGCTATCGCACAGGAAGCAAATGAACGTGCTTAACCGTTCGCTCTCGTAAAGGCTATCGGCACACTTTTATGTAGCTGTATCGCTTTTTACTCACGCCTGAAGGGAGGGAACCCAGATGGTGCTTTTATGGCACCGCCGAGCGTTCACGCGCTTTGACATAAAACCATTGTCGCACTCTCGCTGCTTCTTGGATCTTGCATTATGCGCGGTACTGATTCACTATTTGGCGTCACGCCAGTTCGGTCCGCGGCCTACATCTGCAACGATGGGTATGGACAGCTCGATGACACCTTCCATCTGCTGCTTGACCAGTGCTGCGACCTCATCCGCCTCGGCTTCGGGCGCGTCGAACAGCAGCTCGTCATGCACCTGCAACGTCATGCGCGTGGCAAGCTTACGCGACTGTAAGGCTTCATCGATGCGCAGCATGGCGACCTTGATCATGTCTGCGGCAGTGCCCTGCAGAGGCGTATTGACAGCGGTACGCTCGGCAAAGCCGCGAGCATTCGGATTGCGTGACTGGATGTCCGGTATAGGGCGTGTGCGCCCGAACAGGGTGCTGACTTTGCCCGTCTCGCGCGTGGTTGCAAGTGTGGCCGCGATGAACTGCTGCACACCCTTATACCGATCGAAGTAGGTTTCGATATAGGTGCGTGCTTCCTTCTGGTCGATGCCGAGGTTGGCAGCAAGGCCGAACGGTGAAATGCCGTAAACGATTCCGAAGTTGACAGCCTTGGCACGTGCGCGCACTTCTTTGCTCATGGTGGCGGG
>CAXUEW010000127.1:0-469 GCA_964250115.1 uncultured Terriglobus sp. | reverse complement strand
GGTGCGCCCGCCCGCGTCGACCGACACCCCCTCGGGATCGACGCCGAACACCTCCGCCGCGGTCAGCGTGTGGATGTCGATGTCGTTGCGATACGCATGCAGCAGCAGCGGGTCCTGTGAGAAGTGCGCCATAAGCCGCAGTTCGATCTGCGAGTAGTCAGCCGACAGAATCACGTTGCCGGGCGCGGCAATGAATGCTGCGCGGATTTCGCGGCCAAGCTCTGTGCGCGTAGGTATGTTCTGCAGGTTCGGATTCGTGGATGACAAGCGACCCGTCGCGGTGCCCACCTGGTTGAACGTGGTGTGCACACGCGAGTCGGCATCGACCATGTTCGGCAACTGTTCGGTGTAGTTGCTGCGTAACTTGGCTAACTGTCTGTGTTCCAGCACGTGACGTGCGATCTCGTGCTTCTCGCCAAGCTCCTCCAGCACATCCTGCGCAGTCGAGACGACTTTGCCCTTGCCATAC
>CAXUEW010000126.1:1105-9363 GCA_964250115.1 uncultured Terriglobus sp. | reverse complement strand
TGACGAAGCTGTGGGAACGCCGGAGGCTACAGCACGGAATCGTAACGCATTGCGGCGTGCCGGTCTATGACGAAGATGTGCTGCGAGTATAGCTGCCTGTTCGCGACAGTACAGGCCCACCATGTTGAAATGGCGAGGAGCGCTTTACACTCTATCCAATCCAAAGGGAGAGGTTTGTCACGTGCCCGGCCATTCGAATCAGCCTGATCCCAACCATCCGCACGTCGTCCCGCAGGCCACGTCTGGCACAGCGGGCGAGTTCACCCAGATCTTCGCAGCGGGTGCGGCACCCCTGTCAGAACCGGCCGGCGGAGAGCAGCCCCCACTCGTGTCTGCGGACGATGAATTCGCGAAGATGTTTCTAGCACCTACGGCATCCGTCGAAGCACCTTCTAAACCTCTACAGGGCACACCAGACAATGAGGCGACCCTGGTCTTCGAGGCTATGCCGTCGGTCTCCGCTGTACCGCGCACGCTACCCGTCGAGCCACTGCCTGCAACGCGGCCCAAGCAAGCAGCAGTCGCGATGCCTGCTGCTCCACGGGCTTTCGACTCTCCCTCTAGCGAATTCACTCAGATCTTCTCGCCAATCGCCCCGCCTGCAGTTCCCCTGCCAGAGGCGAAGCCGGCAGCCAAACCGGTGGCACAATCCTCTGGTGAATTTACGCAGTTCTTCAGTGCAATTTCAGCGCGCGAGAGTGCTTCCAACCCCACATCTCCGCAGTCGGTCCCACAGGGGCAAAGTTTCGCGGCAGGGGACGGGCAAGCGACAGCGTCCAAACCTGACGACGGTTTCGACCGGATGTTTTCGCATCCGCCAAGTGGTACAGCAAGATCATCGCCCCAAGGATCGGAACCGCCGCCCTTAACCTCGCAGGCACCGGCGGAGGCCAAGACGCAATCTTCTGGCGCGAGTGATTTCACGCAAATGTTTCAACAGCAGCAGCCCGCATCTACCGTACCGTCTCAAAGACCAGCGCCTGCAGGCTCCGGTGCCGGTGGTGATTCATTTACCCAAATCTTCCAGCAGATTGCTCCTCCACAGACGCGAGCCGATTCCGCAACAAGGCCCCAAGCGCCTGTCCAGCCGGTCTTGCCTCAAGTGCCCACCCGAAGTTCGGAACCAACGCCAGTTCGCACGGCTGAGACGTGGCCTGCCTTCGGGCCGCCACCGCAGCCGAGCGGAACCTTTACGGACGTGTTCGCAGCACAGCCGTCTACCGCAGGCAATTCGTGGCCGTCCGCGCCGGCTACGACCGCACCATCATCGCAGGGCGGCGGTTTTACAGAATTGTTTCAGGCCATGCCTACGTCACCGCAGACGCAGCCTGCCGCTTCACCGTTCACGAATCCAGGCACATCTTCAACTCAGGGATCTCCCTCTTCTCCGTGGCAAGCAGCACCGCAATCCCCAGCACCTCAGGCAGCACAGCTTGCAGCAGGCGGTAGCGACTTCACCAGGCTGATGCAGTCGTTGATGCCATCCGCGCAGGGAAGCGCTGCAGCACCTCCGCAGAATGATGCGTTCTTTACGGCTTCTCCCAATGTTGGGACCAGTGCCTACCAGGAGAGCGAGTTTACGCGTGTTCAGCGTGCATCCGCGCAAAGGGAGGCAGGCGGCGCAGCACCTACCCCTTCGGCTCCAGCGGCCGGAGTTGCAGTTGCGCCCGGACTTGCTATGGCACCTCCGAAGGAGAAGGCGGCGGAAAAGGAGGCACCGGCGAAGAAATCGAAAACGCTGGTTATTCTGTTGGTAGCGATGAACATCCTTCTTCTGCTGGTCGTGATCGTCATCGCCTTTCTCGTTCTGCGACACAAATAGTTTCTCATCGCAGATCAAACTTCAGGACGCCGCAGACAGCAGAATGATGAGCTCCATCTGCGGGTTCACCACCTCGTCGGAGACGTACACTGCGAAGTTGCGCGCCCGCACCAGCGCCTCCCAGACCTCGCCTGCCTGCTCCAGGCTGAAGTACTGGTAATGCAGCTTGACTGGGATAGAGCGTGGCGGTACGGCCACGTGGAGCATACGCACGCCGGGCAATGCCTGGCGGATGTAATTCTCAATATGGGTTGCTGACGACACCTTTGCCAATTGCGGAAACCGCTGGATCAAATCGGGTTCCTTGATGTCGGCGGTCACCGCAAGGTACATGCGGGAGTTCTGGAAGTATTGATCCTTGTCGATGGCCGTTGCGTAGATGGATGGCCGAACCGGCTTCAGCGGCAGCGCGATGAAGTTGCTGGGAACCACAGTCTCCAGCAGTTCGCGCAGGAGCGCGTCTAGCAGGCCGAACACCTGGCCCGGGGCCTCGTGATCGTAGCGCGGCAGATCGCGCAGATCGTACTTGGAGGAAAAGGTCATCAGGCTTCCAGCCAGCCGAAGCATGGCGCGAAACAGCATCTCCGGATGAACACGCTCGGCATCCAGCATGTGGCGAAAACCTGGAACCTCGGTATTCATCGTGTACAGCAGCCAGAAATTGGCAACATCGGCAGCGCTGAAATCAGCAAGTGAATCGTTGCGCTGCCGGCGCGCACCGGCAAGCTGGCTGGATCTGGCGACGAGCAGTTCCACCAGGCCTTTCGCGATGCCGGTCAAAACAGTGCTGGCATGGATATCAAGAACCGGCGGAACAAACTTTGGGTCGGGACGGTAAAGTCCGCCCTCTGTTTTCTCGATCGCGATCAACGGCAGAAGGACGCTGCCGGAGATGTTTTCGCCTTCCGCCACGATCTGGAGATTCTTGCGCGCCAGCGCTACAGGACGCTCCATCAGTGTGCTGCTGTTTTCGTCACGGATCATTCGCTGTTCCGAAATGAAACGCGCACTCACGCCATCCTTTGCGGTGCTTACATTGATGCCGGCAGAACGCCTCTCCGGAACGGCGAGGTAGAACATGCAACGTTGACGTCCGTCTGTGAAGCACTCCTCGATGGGCTTTGCCAGCGGCGCGTTATCCGCCTCGGGTATGTCGAAGGAAAGATTATCGGGGAAGACTCCGGACGCCGCAATCACGGCCAATGCGCCTTCGGCGAGCGCGACGCCGTCGACCTGCAGGCTGGCGAATCCCCAACCCTTGAAGCTAATGGCTCCAAGCTGGAAGCGCACCAGGTCTTCAAAATACCGGTCCTGCGACTGCAGATGCTGTGGCGAAAGAAAGACGCCTTTGGACCAGACCACTGGGAGCAGCTTCGGCATGACTTAGAATCCCCTAACTGGAGAGCAGCATATACGACCCGAAAACCGCCGTCGTGCACAGAATCATTTTCGTTGTTGACATGCCTTCGAGACGAACTCATAATCTCGTGGAGCCGACATTCCCTGGGTTCTGTTCCGCGAAAGTTTTCTTGCTTGTAATCCGGTCAGCCGGCCTACAGAACACCGGCGACATGCCTGCTTTGGAGTTCCCGTAATCTCTCTCTGCGCGAGACGCTGTTATGCTCCCGCGGCCCGTCCATCCGCTTTCACAACGTTGTTTCGCGAGGCATCATGGCTAAAGAAAGTACGCAGCATAAACTGGATCGCGTCCGCTCACCGCGCGTCCAGATCACTTACGACGTCGAAGTCGGCGATGCGATTGAGACAAAGGAGCTGCCCTTTGTTATGGGCGTTCTGGGGGACCTGACAGGTCAGCCCGAAAAGCCGCTCGCTGCCCTGAAAGACCGCAAGTTCGTCGAAATCAACCCGGACAACTTTGACACGGTGTTGAAGGGTATGAATCCGCACCTGGCATACTCGGTAGCGAACAAACTAAGCGACGATCCGAACGCGGGGCAGTTGAAGGTTGACCTGAAGTTCGAGTCACTGGATGATTTCTCTCCAGAGAATGTCGCCAAGCAGGTCGGCCCGCTGAAAGAATTACTGGACCTGCGCACGCGCCTTTCGGACCTTCGCGGCAGCCTGCAAGGAAACGACAAGCTGGATGAAATTCTGTTTGAAGCCGCAACAAACACGGAAATGCGCGATAAACTGCGTGCCGAAATTAACGGAGATGGGAGCAAGTAATGGCCACGGCAAACACACCTGCAGCAGCCGCAGCAGCGGCAACCGAGGAACAAGCAGCCGGAACATCTCTTCTGGACTCGATTGTTGCCGAGGGACGCTTTAGCAGCGACTCCGCTTCACAGGAGCGCGGCAAGGATCTCATCAAGCAATTTGTCTCCGAAGTGCTTGAGGGCCACGTCACGGTCACACGCGACACCGAAGCCGCGATTCAGGCTCGTATCGCGCAGATCGATCGTCTCATTTCGATCCAGTTGAATGAGGTACTGCATCATCCCTCATTCCAGAAGCTGGAAGGCACTTGGCGTGGGCTGAAGTACCTTCTCGATCAAAGCGAAACCAACGACATGCTGAAGATCAAGGTTCTGAACGTCAACAAGAAGGATCTTCTCAAAGACCTTCAGCGTGCGTCAGAATTCGATCAGAGCGCTCTGTTCAAGAAGGTCTACGAAGAAGAGTTCGGTGTTTTCGGCGGCGCGCCCTTTGCGGCGATGATCGGCGATTACGAATTCGGCCGCGGCCCGGAAGACATTGAGTTGCTTGAACGCATCTCTCAGGTGGCGTCTGCGGCGCACGCTCCGTTCCTTTCGGCTGCATCGCCGGAACTGCTCAACCTGGGCAGCTTCACGCAACTTGGGTCGCCTCGTGACATCGGCAAGATCTTCGATTCGACGGAGTACGCCAAATGGAAGTCATTCCGGCAGTCGGAAGATTCACGCTATGTCGCACTTGCATTGCCGCACGTCTTGATGCGCATGCCCTACGGCAGAGACACCAAGCAGGTTGACGCTTTCGACTACGAAGAGGATGTCGATGGTACAGATCACTCCAAGTACCTTTGGAGCAATGCAGCCTACGCGTTGGGCGCTCGCCTGACCGATGCCTATGCCAAGTACGGATGGTGTGCGGCGATCCGCGGCGTTGAGGGTGGCGGCATGGTAGCCGGTCTGCCGACTCACAACTTCAAGACCGACGAGGGCGACGTAGCTCTTAAGTGCCCGACCGAGGTGGAGATCACCGATCGCCGCGAAAAGGAACTTGCCGATCAGGGCCTCGTTCCACTCGTGCACTGCAAAGGAACTGATTACGCCGCATTCTTCAGCGTGCAGTCCGGCAACAAGCCCAAGCTGTACGACAAGGATTCTGCCAACGCGAACGCCCGCCTTTCGGCACAACTGCCATACATCCTTGCCATGTCTCGCTTCGCGCACTATCTGAAGGCAATGATGCGCGATAAGGTTGGCAGCTTTATGACGCAGACCGAGTGCCAGCAGTTCCTGAACCGCTGGATCGCGAAGTACGTGCTGGCAGACGACAATGCATCGCAGCAGGCCAAGGCACGGTTGCCCTTGCGTGAGGCTTCCATCCAGGTAACGGAAATTCCAGGTAAACCTGGAGCGTACCGTGCCGTAGCGTTCCTCAAACCACATTTTCAGCTTGATGAACTGACAATTTCTCTTCGTCTGGTCGCGGATTTACCGGAGTCCGCACGTAAGTAGTTCATGTACCTAACACTTTCTTGAACCCAAAATACTAAGGAGCAGTCATGGCAGTTGATTACTTTCTGAAGTTGGCGACGGTTGATGGTGAATCCGTCGCGCAAAACCACACCGCTGAAATCCAGGTAACTAGCTGGAGCTGGGGCGGTTCCCAGACCAGCACGGTCAGCGCAACGACAGGTTCGGGCGCAGGCAAGGTCAGTTTGAGCGATCTGAATCTGACGATCGAATTCGATAAGTCCAGCCCGAAGTTGCTGCAAGGGCTGACCAAAGGTCAACACTTTGCTACGGCTCTCCTGTCTGCCGTCAAAGCCGGTGCTGGCAATTCGAACTATTTCACGCTGGCGCTGACAGAAGCCTTCATCGCATCATTGCAGTACTCTGCCAGCGGAGAAGTACCAATGGTCAGCCTGTCCCTTACGTATAAGACTTTCCAGATGGATTACTACACGCAGGACGCCGAGGGTACCGTCACCAATGCCGGTACTGCAAAATACGACGTCACCACCAACATCACCTCCTAAACAATGGATGCCTTATCACTCTACAAGGCCGGGCAATTGGGCCCGGCCATCGAGGTGCTTGGTCTGGAACTGCGCAAGCAGCCAGGCGACACCAAGCGCCGCATCTTTCTCTTCGAGTTGCTCTGCTTCGCGGGTGAATATGACCGCGCGTCGAAGCAGCTTGATGTTCTGGCGTCGGGCGGCAAGGATGCCGAATCTGGGGCCATGCTGTATCGCGCAGCTTTGCACGCTCAGCGGACACGGGAAGAGATGTTCGCCAAGAATCAACTACCGTTAAGCACCTCCTTGCCTCCTTCCTCTGGTATCTGTGACGGGACAGCCTTTCAAGACTTTGTCGACGAAGATGACCGCATCGGCTCGAATCTGGAAGTGTTCATCGCCGGCAGTTATACCTGGATACCCTTTCACTACATCGAGCGTGTGGATGTGGAACCGCCCACTCGACTGCGTGACCTGCTTTGGGCGCCGGCCATACTGCACACTACCAAGGATTTCCGGTTGCAGGACCTGGGCCAGGTATTGTTGCCTGTGTTGGCCCCGCTCTCATGGAAGCATGCGGATGATGAAGTTCGCCTGGGCCGTGCATCGGTTTGGATGGAGAACGAAGCTGCCCCGGCGGGCCAGAAGCTATTCCTGGCTGACGAAGAGGCTATACCGATACTCCAGATACGTGAGCTGTCGTTCCACCGCGAAGCGAAACCTGCCGATGACGCCCTCGATTCGGATGCGGGAGAGTAGACGGTGCCGCTTCGCGAAGACTTGCTCACGCCCATTGCGGGCGATAATCCTTCAGGAAAGAATCTGAAGTATGACCGCGTCTATGACCAGATCAAGGAAGCGCGCACCGAAGAGGACAGCACGTTGCCGTCCGGCGCGTGGGAACGGCAGGCCAAGCGCGCCGACACCAACCTTGTTTTAAAACTTGCAGGCGATGCGCTCGCAAGCAAGTCGAAAGACCTTCAACTCGCCGTGTGGCTTGGTGAGGCATACATCAAAAGGGAAGGCGCCCCGATCGTTGCGCCTGTGCTGACTCTTCTGTGTGATCTGCAGAAAGAGTTCTGGCCCACTCTCTATCCAGAAATTGATGAAGAAGATGTGGGTCTTCGTGCAGTGCCGTTGCAGTGGGCCGCAAATCGCTATGCGGCGTTAATCTACGAGCTTCATCTGACGAAGACGGGGATTACCTACCATACCTACAAAGCCGCTCGGGCGCTGGGGTACGAAGCCGACGCGCATAATAACGAGGCGAAGACAAAGGCGCGCGCCGAAGCACTGAAACGCGGCAACCTGACCGCAGAGGACATTGACGACGGCATAGCCGAGTCACCGAAAAGTTTCTATGTCGCGCTTGATGAAGCACTGCAGGGTGCGCGAGATGTACTGGAGGATCTCGCCGTTTACTGCGAAGAGCAGTATGGCGACGATGGTCCGTCGTACCGCAAGCTGCGTGACAGCCTGGATGAGGTGCATAACCTCGTCAATTCACTATTGAGTGACAAGCGGGCGAAAGAGCCGGATGCCATTGTTGCTCCGGAACCTGAACTCGAAGTTGTGCCCGAGCCTGTGGCGGTCGCTGCAACTCCGATACCCGCGCCGGCTGCAGCGCCAGCGGCTCAGCCTGTCTCCGTTCCAGTCTCGTCCGCACCGGCTGCGCCGACCGGCAGTTTTCAAAGCTGGGATGACGCCGTGGCACGGGTCGAAGCCGCTGCAAAATACATGCACACACAGCGGCTGGGCAGCTCCGTACCTTACCTGCTGGCAACCAGCATTCGCTGGGGAGAGCTCCGCAAACACGGGCCGAAGCCACCCTTGAACGCTCTGGTGGCACCGCCAAGCGAGATACGTTCAGGCATGAAGCTGGCCAACGCGGAAAAGGCCTGGGCCGACCTGCTCTCACGCGGCATGGCTGCACTTCACGATCCTTCGGCCCGCGCGTGGCTGGACCTCCACCGCTACCTCTGGACGGCCACGAAGGAGAGCGGCTATGGTGCATTTTCAGCCATGATCGTTGCGGCTGTCGGCGGCATTCTTACCGATTATCCGGAGCTGCCAACGTGGACATTTCTCGACGATACGGCAACGGCAAACGCTGAGACGCAGCGCTGGATTGAAGAGTATGTTGTGACGGCCGCTCAAACCGGTTCAACGGTGCCAGTCGCCGCGCCTGTACAACAGCCTCCGGTGCAGATCCAAATACCGTCAGGTGCCGGTGAAGAGGGCATGCCGATT
>CAXUEW010000126.1:0-1081 GCA_964250115.1 uncultured Terriglobus sp. | reverse complement strand
CCCTTGCCGCCGCAGGTCAACTTGGTGCTGCAACGGCACTGCTCGCACGTGACGCTTCGCAACAGCCAAGCGGACGGATGCGTTACAGCCGCCGCATGCAGATTGCCGAGCTATGCCTGGCCGGCGGTAATGCCAGCATTGCAACTCCCATTCTGCGCGAACTGATCGAGGAGATGGAACGCCGTAATCTCGAAAGCTGGGAAGCCGGCGAACTGATTACCAAACCTATTGCCCTGCTGCTACGCTCACAGAACGGCAGCATGGACGCGGCCGATCGTGAGGCACTCTTCTCCCGCCTTTGCCGTATTGATCCATCGGCCGCACTTGAAATTTCCATTTAGGGGCAGGCATGGCACGCGGCATCGACACACTCGTGACACAATCACTGCTCGACCGGTTGACGGTCGTAGATGAAGGTGCGCACACACGTGCCAGTTCGCTGCGTATGTTCCGCGACTCCCTGAAGAGGGACCTGGAGTGGCTGCTGAACACGCGTCAGCCTCCTATCGAAGGCATCGATCACTTTCCACTGGCTAGTAAGAGCGTCATCCACTATGGCCTGATCGACACAAGTTCGTTGAGCTTGTCTTCGTCGAACGATCATCGCCGTTTGCAACAGGCCGTGGGCGATTGCATCGTGGCTTACGAACCGCGCCTTACAGATGTCCGTGTTGTCATCGCTGATGACGAAGAGAAGCGCCGCCGCATGCGATTTCACATTGAAGCCCAAATTCTGCTCGATCCCGCTCCTGAACCGATCTCATTCGATACCGTCCTGGATCTCACCAGCGGTGAATACACGGTGAGCTGACGTGCGTGAAGACCTCCTTGAGCTGTATGAGCGGGAACTCGGTTATGTGCGTCAGCTCGGCGCTGAATTTGCGGGAAAGTACCCCCGCGTCGCCAGCCGCCTCATGCTGGAAGAAGACCGCTGCGAAGATCCGCACGTGGAACGCCTCATTGAGTCGTTTGCCTTCCTTGCTGCGCGTGTCCATCTCCGGCTGGAAGACGACCTATCCGAAATTACGTCGGCCTTGCTGCAACTGGTCTACCCGCACTACCTGCGTCCGTTGCCTGCCAT
>CAXUEW010000125.1:0-9383 GCA_964250115.1 uncultured Terriglobus sp. | reverse complement strand
TCCATGGCACGGAGCAGAGCCTCTGCCTCAGGTGTATCCAATGGCTCGGCCAGCAGGTCCACAACGCCGCCGCAGCCCAGGCCGTAGGGGATTTCCGAGGTGTCATCAAAGGCTGTCGAAAACCGTTCCACTACCGCACCCGACCGCACTGTCCAGGCGGCACGCCGCAGGAGGTCCGACTCCAGGCATCCGCCGGAAAGCGTACCCGCCGTCTGCCCTTCCGCGAGGGCCAGCATGCGCGCTCCCGGCTGGCGGTAAGACGATCCCGCCACACGCACAACGCTGAACAGAACGCCGCCGGCTGTACCCGCATTGCGGTACAGCGAAACCACTTCGCGGCGTTCCCTCAAGCTCATAGCTACAGTTTAGATGCGGCCACACACCGGCTGAAGAATACCGTGCCGTCTGGCACGGAACCCGCGGCTTTTTGTAGGAGACCGCGATCTCATTGGGGCTTGGAGACTGCGATATTCAGCCGGGACTTTAGAGACTGCGATCTTCATTCGGGGCTTGGAGATTGCGGTCTTCATTCGGGGCTTGGAGATTGCGATCTTCATTCAAGGATTTTGCGGAGAAAGCAGAGGGGCTTCAGCCCTCTGAAACCTAAGCGCCACTGGCTGGGGCTTTAGCCCCGGCGTTCCTTCAACCGTCAACGACAGGCCCGCTCATAAAGGCGCTTCTAGCTCAGCCGTTGACGCAACAGCGCCGGCCGCTCCCGATGCAGCTTCAGGATCAGTTCACCGAACAACGTGTTGGCCCACGCAAACCATGGCCTCGTGAACTTCGCCGGATCGTCCATGTGGAAGGCCTCGTGCATGAAGTGCGTGCCCGCCGTGGTGTTGCGGAGCGTGCGCAATGCGACGATGATTTCCGCGTCGTCCGTGCTGGTCAGCGCACGCATCAGGATGCTCATGGGCCAGATGTAATCCAGACCCACGTGCGGGCCGCCAATGCCCTTGGCTGCCGTGCCCTGAAAGAAGTACGGATTATTCGGCGACAGCGCAAAGGCACGCGTCCGTTGGTAGAGCGGATCAGTCAGCGACGACTCGCCCAGGTACGCGATACTCAGGAGGCCCGGAGCATTGGCGTCGTCCATCAGGTTCACGTTCCCGAAGCCATCGACCTCAAAGGCCCAGATCTCGCCATGCACTGGATGTTGCACGCGGCCATGCTGCCGGGTTGCGGTCAGCACCTCTGCGGCAAGCAGCTTCGCATCCGCCGCAAGCGTGGCGTTTCCGATGGCTCCGGCGATCTCCGCAAGCATTTCAAGCGCTGTGACCGCAAACAGGTTCGCAGGCACAAACAGAGGGTAGATGCAGGCATCGTCCGATGGGCGAAAAATTGAGTGCAGCATGCCGTTCGGCTTCGTCGGTGCGCCGTAGCCGCCAAGAATGACCGAGTCTGTCGGGTTCTCCGCACGGCGCTGGAAGTGGTAGGGTCCGCGGTCATGGAAGCGCTGCTGCTCGCGGAAGGTTTTCACAATCAGCTCTGCTGCCGCACGCCATTCGCTGTCGAACGCCGCGGTGCTGCCCGTTGCCTTCCAATAACCATGCGCCAGGCGTATCGGGTAGCAGAGCGAGTCCACCTCCCACTTGCGCTCGCCCACGCCGGGCTTGTGGTCGGTCGCGTCTTTGACCGCCCATTCCAACGGCTGATCGGTAGGATTACGGCGGAAGCTGTTCGCGTAGGGGTCCAGCAGGATGCACGCTGCGTGCCGGTGAATCAGACCCTCCACCAACTTCGCCAAGGCCGCGTCCTGCTTTACGAAAGCCAGGTATGGCTGCATCTGCGCGGACGAATCGCGCAACCACAACGCATCGATGTCGCCCGTGATCACGAACGTGTCCGGTTTGCCATCGCGCGTGCCCGGGAACACGGTGGTGTCCAACGTGTTCGGCAGGCAGTTGGCAAAGATGGTGCGCAGCTCCGCGTCGGCAATGTCGCGGCTCACGGTCGAAATGGCATCTTCAACAGCCGCCGACCGGAACAGCCGCTCACCCGGCGCAGGCCTGCTGGTCAGCTCGCGCTTGGTGTACTGCGCGTACATGGGCGCGCGCGATTGCAATGCGGACACGGCAGCAACGGTGCCCGCACCCTTGATGAACTCCCGGCGGTTTCTGAGGACTTCCATGCACGCAGCTTACGCGCAGAACGTGCTTGGCTGCACGGTGACAAAGCGGGAACGCGAAGGACGCTATGGTTTACGCGAAGGACGCAAAGGTTTTCGCGAAAAGCACGATGGATCCTCGCGAGTGCACAAGGGTGTGCGCAGCTTTTCGCGCCCTTAGCGTTCCACCTTAGCGCCCTTCGCGTTCTGCTTTTTAGGGGCTACCGCGAAGTCGCCAAAGCAGCCTGCAACGGCTTGCGGGTGCGTCCGATCAAGTAGGCCGCGGGAGCCGCCACCAGCAGCGCGACCATTTGCGCGTAGTGATGCTGACCGGGGGTATGCGTCTCCGCAAAGAGAGCGGCCAGCGCGATGAATCCCGCAGCAGCCTCTCCCGCGCCCCGTGGCGTCTCCGGTGCAAGCAACGCCGCCAGGTAGCCGCCCACCAGGCCGACCACCGCCGCAATGACGCAGGTGAGCACGATAAAGCTCACTGGCGCGCCATCCCATGGCGTTGTATGGCCTGTGATCTTGAAAAACCACGCGAGGTAAAGCGCAAGGGTGACAACGGCACCAAAGAGTGCTGCGAGGGTGGCGCGAAGGATGCGCATAGGTACGTAGTAGATTACCGCAGCGGAGAGGGCGATGCACTAACTCACCTGGCCCACATGCGTGCCAACGCGTACCGCCCGTCCCGATACAATGAACAGGTGCCGATGAACCCTGGCCAGCGCGCCGCCTCCGCATCCCGTCTGTCGCTCCTGCTGCTGGCAAGCGCATCCACTGTTTTCCTGGCTGGATGTCCCCAACAGCAGACAGTCAGCACAGCGGCTAAGCCGCCGGCAAACGCCACCGCACCGGCGCTGCCCAAGACCGTTGGCGGCAACAACGCCGCAACCGCGGAACAGGCGGGCAATCCCCGCGTGGCATCGCTGATCCAGCAGGTGGACAAGAGCTACCGCAGCGGCGTGGAAAACTACCGCAACAACCGGCTGGACGCTGCCCGTCTCGACTTTGACTTTGCTGTCGATCTGATGCTGACCAGCGGCATCGACATCAAGAACGACACGGCCCTAAGCGCTGAGTTCGAGCGCACTGTGGACGCGGTCAACGCCCTCGAACTGGTCGCACTGAAGCAGGGTAACGGCTTCAGCCCCAAGATCGAAGAATCACCCATCGACGTGGCAAACGAGCTCACCTTCAAGACCAGCCCCGAACTAACCGCCTCCCTGAAGAGCACGCTGAACGTCACGTCCGACCTGCCGCTCATCATCAACGATGAAGTCGCTGGCTACATCAACGCCTACGCGAACTCCTCGTCGTTCAAGGCGCACATGCGGTCGTCGCTGCAGCGGCTGGGGCGGTACCGGACGCTGATGGAAGCGGCGCTCAAGCAGGAAGGCGTGCCGCAGGATCTGATCTATCTCGCGGTGGCCGAGTCTGGATTTCAACCGCAGGCCTTGAACGCCAGCAGCGGTGCCGGCGGCATGTGGCAGTTCATGCCCTACAAGGGCGCTTACGGGCTGGACCGGAACGGCTACTTTGACGAACGCTTCGACCCGGAAAAAAGCACACGCGCCTACGCGCGTTACATGAAGGGCGTCTACAACCAGTTGGGCGACTGGTACCTGGCCATGGCGGGGTACGACTGGGGCCCAGGCAACGTGCAGCGCGCCGTTATGCGCACCGGCTACGCCGACTACTGGGAGCTGTACCGGCGCAATGCCATGCCGCGTGAGACCAAGAACTACGTTCCGCAGATTCTGGCCGCAATCATCATGGCGAAAAACCCTGAAAAGTACGGCCTGGCGAACGTCACGCCTGATCCGCCGATCGTGTTCGATACGGTTCCCGTGAACTACGCCATGGACCTGCGGCTGGCGGCGGACGTGAGCGGTACCACCCTTGCGAACCTCGTATCACTGAACCCTGCGCTGCTGCGGCTCAGCACACCGCGCGACATTACCTATGACCTTCACATCCCCTCAGGCACCAAGACTCAGTTCACCGAACGCATGAGCGCGATTCCCGAGGAGAAGCGTGCTTCGTGGCGTTTCCACGAGGTTGTCGCAGGCGAGACCTTGCCGCAGGTGGCGCTGTTATTCCACGTCAACGCGGCGGACGTACTGGCGGCCAACGATCTGCCCGCCGATTCGGCGATTGAAGAAGGCGACGAACTTGTTATACCCGTAGCCGGCAACAGCGCGTCCGGAACACACCCGCTCCAGTACACGCCCCGCCGCGGCGACACCCTGGTCACCGTGGCCGACCGCTTCAACGTGTCCACGGAGGATCTGCGCCAGTGGAATCACCTTGGCTCTTCCACGCTGCCGCTCCGTAAAATTTACGTGGCCGAGCCTGTACGCCTGGCCCCGGCAAGCCGCGGACGCAGACGCGCTGGTAAGGCTGCTGCTAGCCGTGCCACCGGAAAGAGCGCGAAAGGTGGCCGCGTAAAGGCTATAAAAGCCTCGGTCGCACGCCCATCGAGCAAGTCTCGTACCGGGGGCGCATCAGCGAAAAAGCGGCGCAGGTAAAAGCCTGCACCAAGGCATTTCCTTTGTCATCCTGAACGCAGTGAAGGACCTGCTTCTCCCGGTACAGCAAGACAGCTCCGGCTAAATAGCAGGTCCTTCGGCTACGCACTACGTGCTTCGCTCAGGATGACAGGTCTGACCTCAGGGTCGGGTTTAGGCGCGCTTCCCATTCATAACAGCAATGGCGTTGAGCCGCTCAGCCTTCAATTCCGTCGCAGGATCGCCCAGGTACCGCCACTCAAAGCCGATCACGCGCGAGTATTTCAACTCCGCCAGCTTGCGATAGACGTTGTTGTAGTTGATCTCGCCGGTACCTGGCTTGTTCCTGCCGGGAACGTCGGCAATGTGCACCAGGCCGACCAGGTCGATGTTCTTTTCGAGCTTTTCGATCAGGTTTCCTGAGCCGCGCTGCTCGTGGTAAAAGTCGTACAAAACCTTCACCTTCGGGCTGCCCACCGCACGAACGATCTCGAAACCCTCCGCCACACTGGGCACGGCTTCCTTTGGGTACTCCAACAGGTCGATCGGCTCCAGCACGATCTCGATGTCGTCCTTTTGGATGAGGTCCGCCGCGTACTTGAGCGAGTCGGCAATGGCTGCGCGCTGCTGCTCCGGTGTCTGTTCCGGCACGCGGGTGAAGGCCGTGTAGATGAACTGCGAACATCCAAGCCGCTTGCAACCGGGGATGGCCTTTAACAAATCGTCTTTCAGCGCGGTGCGCTTCGTGTGATCCGCCAGCGGGTTACGCCCGGGGACGGCACTGTCCACGGTCAATCCAAGCGACTTCAGCTTGGCCAGATTGCTTGTCCACTCCGCTTCCGTCCACTTCTCATACTCGTTGCCTACTTCCACGCTGTTCATACCGGCGTCAGCGGCTATCTGCAGCCGCTGGTGGAAAGTTAACTCTTTGGCCAGGGTCCATAGCATCAGGGTGAACTTGTGGCCGCCATTGTCCGGCGGGGCAGCGGCGGATGCGGCCCACGCGGCGGTTCCGGTCACGAGCGGCGCAACAGCTGCGCCAATGTATAGCTTGTTAAAGTCTCGACGGTTCATGGTTCTCCAGGGATCGGCAAAGTCCAAGATGAAGTAGCAAACGGAGTATAGAGCCTACAAGGACCGCATGGCTTCCAGCGCTTCCAGCCGCGCGGCCTTTAGCTCCGTTAGAGGATCGCCCAGCGGCATGAACTCCATGGCGATGGTTCGACTGTAGTGCAGCGCCGCCAGCTTGCGATAGATGTTGCGGTAGTTCATCTCGCCCGTGCCGGGACGGTGGCGTCCGGGCACGTCGGCTATGTGGACCACGCCGACCAGGCCGATGTTCCCATCCAGCTTCTCGATCAGGTTCCCGGAGTCGCGCTGCTCATGGTAGAAGTCGTACAAAACCCGCAGTGTCGGATTGTTTACCAGCCGCACAATTTCGAATCCCTCCACCGCGGATCGCACAGCCTCGGTCTTCGCTTCCAGGTTGTCGATGGGCTCCAGCAGCATGTCGATCTTTTCCCGCTGGCAGATCTCAGAGGCAACCTTCAACACATCGGCGATGACCTGCTTCTGCTGCTCCGGCGATTGCCCCGCGACGCGCGGCCCGGACCGGAAGCTGAACTGCGTGCAGCCGATCTCCTGCGCGACCGGAATCGCGCCTTTGACCTCGTCGGCCAGCTTGCCACGTGCGGCAGGGTCAGTCAGCGCCGCGGTACTGGGGAACATCACGTCGAAGGTCAGGTGTAGAGCATCCTTCTTCGCCACGATCCGCTTGCGCTCTTCCGGTGTCCACGCGGCCCACTCACGCACCAGTTCACCGGCTGTGTAGCCTGCACCGGCAATCAACTCCAGCCGCTGTTCCATCGGGATTTGCCTGCCAAGCACCCACAGCATGACCGAAAACTTTACTGAGGCGCTGGCCGCCGGATTGGTCTGGCTGGAGATCGCCGGTCTTTCTGTCGATCCTGCAATCCACTTCGCCAGTTCGCGACGGTCCACATTGGCCTCCCCTAGTGGCGAACAAGTATAAAGGATGCGCAAGCCTTCCTGCCGATGTCACGTTTCCAGCAATGGGGCAGGCAGTACCGTCGCTAAGCCTTGGAGTCTTATGTTGAACAAGCAAGTCTGGATGTTGCTGGGAACGGCGGCGGTGTTGGGGCTTTCCGCTTCCAGAGCTGCGTCTGCGCAGTTTCCAAGGCCGGTTGTCGATAGCACGGCGGCGGAACGCGGCGCGAAAATCTACGCGAACCAGTGCGCGCGCTGCCACGGCGATGATGCTCGCGGCACACCCGCCGGCCCGGACATGACACGGTCGGAAGCCGTTTTGCACGACCGCCGTGAAAGCCTGCACGGTAAGGAGCTTGGGCCGCTGCTGCAGACCCTGCCCGGCCATAATTACAAGTTCAACGACGCGCAGCTTTCTGACCTGTCGCAATTTTTTACCGCGACCATCAACAAGATTCTGCGCAGCGGCTACAACGACCAGCCAACCGATCTGCTAAGTGGCGATGCAAAGGCCGGCGAAGCTTACTTCAACGGTGCAGGCACCTGCAACCAGTGCCACTCGCCTACGGGCAACCTGAAGGGTGTCGCGTCGAAATACACCGTGGCCGCGCTGCAGCAGAAGTGGATCTTTCCTGGCGGCGGCTTCCGCGCACCGGTAAGGCAGCAGGTAACGGTGAAGCTGGCGAACGGCAAAACGTTTGAAGGCGACGTGGTCCGCATGGACGATTTCAACGTCACCCTGAAGGGCGCAGACGGCGTCTCCCGCACCTTTGGCCGAGTCCCCGGCACAAAGGTCACCGTCAAGGATCCTTTTGCGGCGCACACCGCGCTGCTGCCCAAGTACACGGATGCTGACATCCACAACGTAACGGCGTACCTGGTGACGCTCAAATGAAGCAACTCATAGCTCTTGCTGCCCTGCTTGCATCTTCCGCTTGCGTGTTCGCGCAAACACCCATCAATGTTGCCAATCCGCATGACACAACCAAGCGCGATCCCTCCGCGGTAAACGTTCCCGCCCAGCAAAAAGCGCCGTCCCCGGCAGGCGCAACCGGCCTTGCCGCGGGCGAATGGCCCACCTACAACGGTGACCTTACCGGCCGCCGCTTCAGCCCGCTGACCAAGATCAACACGCAGACCGTCAAGCAGATGGAGCTGGCGTGGAGCTTCCGCATCGACACCACCACCGGCGGCGGCAAGCGCATCTCCGCGACACCGCTTTCCGTTGACGGCGTGCTGTACTTTACCGTCCCAAGCCACGCCTGGGCTGTGGACGCGCGGACCGGCGTCAAGCTGTGGCAGTTCGACTGGAAGAGCAAGGGCGGCGAGACCATCGGCAACCGCGGCGCGGCCATCCGCGGCAACACGCTCTACTTCGAGACGGAAGACTGCTACCTCGTCGCCATCGACACGGCCACCGGCAAAGAAAAGTGGCACGCCGAGATCGGCGACAAGGCCGCACGCGACAAGTTCAACTTCGGCAGCGCGCCACCCACCATCGTCAACAATCACGTGATGATCGGCATCTCCGGTGACGACTTCGACATGCCTGGCTTCGTCGAGGCGCACGATCCCGACACCGGCGCGCTGCAGTGGCGCTGGTACACCCATCCCAACCCCGGCGACCCTGAAGCGAAGACCTGGCCCAATGACGAAGCCATGATGCACGGCGGCGGCACCACATGGGTTCCCGGCACCTACGACCCGGAGCTGAACCTGTACTACTTCGGCACCGGCAACGCCCAGCCTGTCATCAACGGCGAAGGCCGCCCCGGCGACAACCTCTACACCGGCACCATCTGCGCCCTGAACCCGGACACGGGCAAGCTGGTCTGGTATTTCCAGCCCAATCCGCATGACACGCATGACTGGGATGCCGTGCAGACGCCGGTGCTGATTGACGGCATGATCGAAGGCAAGAAGCGCAAGCTGCTGGTGCAGGCCAGCCGTAACGGCTGGTACTTCGTGCTGGACCGCACGAACGGCAAGGCGCTGCTTTCAACACCGTTCGCCAGCCAGAACTGGACGCTCGGCCTGAAGCCGAATGGCAGCCCCATTCCAAACCTGAAGAAGGTGGCCGCTCCGAATGGCACGCTGGTCTCACCCAATCAGGCCGGCGCGGCCAACTGGTTTCCGCCTAGTTACAACCCGCAGACCGGTCTGTTCTACGTTGCTGCGTCCGACGCGTACAGCATGTACTACGTCTTCGACAACAACAAGAAGCCCGAGGGATGGGCTGGCAACGACCGCGGCGGTGGAGCCAAGTTCGCCCTGCGCGCTCTGGATTACAAAACCGGCAAGCTGAAGTGGGAACACGTTTGGCCCTCGGGCAGCGCTCGATCCGGCATCCTGACCACTGCCGGCGGCGTCCTGTTTACCGGCGATACGGTCTCAAGCCTGGTCGCGATGAATGCCGCTACCGGCTCCATCCTGTGGCATGCGGGACTTGGCAATCCGGTCACCAACGGCCCCATCACCTACACGCTTGACGGCCAGCAGTACCTTGCCGTCGGCGCGGGCGACACGCTGTACGGTTTCGTGCTTCGCTAAATACATCTCCAGGCTGCTAGATTCTAACGATCAAGTCAGCAGCCTGGAGTTCCTCACGCATGAAGCGCTGTGCCCTGTTTGCTTCCCTTCTTTTCGCAGGCCTGTCACTGCCGGCCGGGTTCACGCACGCGCAAAAAGGTGCGGTACCGGCTGCTATGCCCGAAACATCACGCTGGGCGGCGCACACCCGTGCCACCACCATAGTCCGC
>CAXUEW010000124.1:1376-9463 GCA_964250115.1 uncultured Terriglobus sp. | reverse complement strand
CCTGTGGCAGTTGCACCTTGGTATCATGAATGCTTTCAGCAACTCGGTGCGTGTCGATAGTTACTCTGTGTTCTTCCAGGTGCTGATCGGCCTTGTAGCTGTTGGTACTCTGCTGACATCTCTGGACTTCTTCGACACGGCTCACTCTTACGCGGGCGAGTACTACGCTTTGGTCTGCTTCGGCACCGTGGGCATGATGCTGATGAGCTGCTCGACCGAACTGCTCATGGTCTTCGTCGGCCTTGAGATCTCGTCGATCGCCACTTACATCATGGCGGGCTTCCGCAAGGGCCAGGCCACCTCTGCTGAAAGTTCGCTCAAGTACTTCCTGTTGGGTTCCTTCGCCACCGCGTTCTTCCTGTACGGCATCGCGCTCACGTTCGGTGCAACCGGCTCGACCAACTTATCAGTCGTAGCCGCTGCACTGGCACAGACGAATACACCGGTACTTGCAATTCTTGCCATCGCGATGATCATCATCGGCATCGGCTTTAAGGTTTCCGCCGCGCCCTTCCACGTGTGGACCCCGGATGTGTATCAAGGTGCGCCTCCCCCGGTCGTCGGGTTCATGTCGACTGCACCTAAGGCCGCTGCGTTCGCGGTCCTGCTGCGGATACTGTTCTCGGGCTACGCCATCTTCCAGCCGCGCTGGCAGATTCTGCTTGCCATTATCTCGGTATTGTCCATGTGCATAGGCAATCTCGGCGCGCTGCTGCAGCGTGACGTGAAGCGCATGCTTGCGTACTCATCCATCGCACACGCCGGTTACCTGATCGCCGCCTTCACTGCCCTGCCCACGGACGGCATCGCAGCCGCAGCCTTCTACTCTGCCAGCTATGCCGCCATGAACGTTGGTGCCTTCATTGTCATTACACTGGTCAGCGGCCGCGAAGAGCGTCTGCGCACAGGCGAGGACTATACCGGACTTGCACTGCGTCACCCTGTACTGGGTGCAGCCTTTGCCTTCTTTCTGCTGTCCATGATCGGTATCCCCTTCACCGCAGGCTTCTTCGGCAAGTTCTACGTCTTTACTGCCGTGATCCACACCGGCCACTTGAAGCTCGCAATCATCGGGCTGCTCAACTCCGGTGTTGCCTGCTTCTACTACCTGCGATTGATCGTTCGGATCTATTCGCAGCCGGTAGGTTCGCCAGCAGACTTTGCCCTTGACAGCCCGGCAGATGTGACTCCCTCTGCCGCGGCACGGATTGCTGACACAGATGACCTTGGCTCAAAAGCCCCTGCATACGTTGCGCTTGCTGCGGCGGTGCTGGCAACACTGCTGCTTGGTGTCGCACCAGGCCGAGTACTCTCCATGGCGCAGACTGCGGCCATTGCAACCGCACCGGCAGGTACAGCAACCCAGCACACTGCCTATGACCCGGTTGCGCTGCACTAACAAGACTCCCTGCGGCCTTCAGCTCAGGCTGTTATATGGATGGGACTTCGGCCCTGAGTACAAAAGCTGCCACCTGAAAGAGAACAGCTACAAACCTGACGTAAGTTGAGGAAGTTTGCTGCACTGAGTTTTTGTTTAGGGCATCCAGATTGCGTTATGCTCCTGGCCCACGGCGGTGGCTTTCTTCACCATGTGCATGATCGGTAAAGATTCACCGTTTGGCAGCGGGATGGCAATCTCCTCACGTTTCACATAGCCGTGGAGGGAGTATAGAGGAACACCGGTCAGTGTAGAACCCATTTCGAAAGTCTGGAAGCCAGCATTTTGTGCTGCGTTTTCGCAATGCTCTAGGATCAGAGTTCCAAGTCCCTGCCTTGCCCACTTCGGATGAACAAAGATGGCTCGGATCTTGGCTGCATCGACCGCAGGATCGAGCAGCCCGCTCTCGCGGTTCGGGCCCTGGTCACTACCCAGGAGAGTCTTACGAAAGCTCCAGCCCCCACACCCAGCAATTTGTTCAGGATCAGAAGTAGGAAAGGCGACAAAGTACGTTCCGTCTTTCACGAGCTGTGTATCCAGCCCAAGCGCATGACCGAGAGCGCCCTCGATTTGTGACGCAGTGTAATCGTTTTTCTGCAAGCCGCGAATTGAAAGCTCTATAAGATTCCGCAACGTGTCCAGATCGTTCCATGTTGCGGTTCGAAAGCCGAATCGTGTCTGTTCCTTCATGTGCCTTGCTTTCTGCCGGTGACCCGTCCTGTCGGATCCCGTTAAAGGACACGATGAACATTGTATCCAGTCGCTGCAGCGATGCAAAAGCCCTCGCCGAAGCGAGGGCTTTTAGGTGTGTGCTGAATGCCAGCTTACTTGCCAACCTTAATGAAGATGATGACGAAGGTGAACAGTGCCAGCGACTCGATGAAGGCGAGACCAAGGATCAGGAAGGTAAAGATGCCAGGACGTGCGCCGGGATTGCGTGCCAGCGCTTCGGCAGCGGACGCGGTTGCCTTGCCCTGTGCCAGGCCGCAAAGGCCGGCTGCAATGGCCATGCCGATGCCGGCTGCGATCGAGATGAGGCCTGCCTGCGATGCAGCGCCGCCATCCTGTGCGAATACGGGCGTAGCAATCATCAGCGCGGCCAGCGTCATAAGAAAGTACTTGAGGTTCTTCATCGGTCTTGCTCCTGCCTTCTAAAATGCCGCGCCAGTGGGTGGTTGAGGTTCACCGTGCTGACCCCCTCACGCTGGTGCGGATAGTACCCCGTGCGCGGAGAAGGCTACCCGCAGCACGTCAAACTTGGCTCTCAACCGAGAGCGGCACTCTAGTGTTCGTGCGAAACGGCCAGGCTCAGGTAGATCGTAGCCAGCAGCATAAATACATAGGTCTGGATGATCGACACGCCAAGGTGCAGGGACAGGAAGATGAGCGGCACGCCAATCGGGATCAACGAGAAGAACGCCAGCGTCACAAGGTCGCCGGCAAACATGTTCGCGTACAGACGGACCGTGAGCGACAGCACGCGAGCCACGTGCGACACGATCTCGATCAGGAGCATAAGCGGCGAAAGCCACCACACCGGCCCGAGGAATTGCTTGATGTAGCCGCCACCGTTCGCGCGGATGCCATGGTAGTGGTAGTAGATGAACGTCACCAGCGCTACACCGAGCGGCACGACAACGTTCGATGTCGGCGACTCCAGCCCGGGGACCAGGCCGATCAGGTTCATCAGCAGAATGAAGAGCGCGAGGGTCGAAAGGTAGCCGACGAACTTTTCATAGCCATGGCCGACGATGCTCTCGCTCTGCTCTGAGACGAATTCGTGCACCATCTCGGCGGAGTGCTGTATCGCGCCCGGCTTGTCCACGCTAAGCGACGCGCGCACCGCCACAAAGTACAGCAGCAACAACGCAACTACGATCAACTCCATCGCCACGGCGTTGGAGATAGGCGCTTCAGGATGTACGACATGCACGTGAACCGCTCGCAGCAGGCCATCAACAGGCCCGTGGAAGTGCGCGTTCAGAAATCTGGTAAAAGCAAGTTGTTCCGGCATAGTTCTTTCTTGCTGAACGGCTGCTTCGGAGACCGTGGCTGGCGTTCGCCAACCCCTAGATCGTGCCGTTCCGCAACAGCCGCAAACCCTCCACCGTAAGTGCAACTACACCCATGGCAAGGCCCGCGGCAAGCGCCAGTACTGAGCCGTTCATATACCTAATGCTAACATACAGAACACTTACGACTGCGAACAAACGGAGAAAGAAGCCCACCAAAGCGAAGCCGATCGAGGGCCGCTTCGCCCCCGCAAGGTGCTCGCCTTCTGCTGGTTCCATGCGGACCATCAGGGCAGTCATCAGGCGTCGCCACTCCCAGAGGCCCGTGGCGCTGATGGCAGCGCCTACCAGCAGCAACAGCGCCGACTGCCATCCGGCTTTCCACCAACTGATCGCGACGCCCACAACCGCCAGCACGACCACCAACTTTACAGCGCCTTCGATGACGCCGGCTGCGTCGGCATCGGTAAAGTTCCCGAGCGTAGTTCCCTCTTCGAATGCCACTAGTCCGGATCTTTCATGTACTTTGCAGCCGTTGTGTAAATCTTGATAAAGCCACCCGCCGCGCCGATCAGGATGCCGACCACGCCCCAGAACTTCGTGCCGAAGTGGTGGTCCACCAGGCTGCCCAGGAACCAACCCACCACGCACCCAAGCGGCAGTGCGATGGCCAGCTGGATCATTGACTCGGCCTTGACCAAGTCGCCCAGAGTGCCCTTCGGTTTACCGGGCGTGCTGTTGTCATCACTCATCGCAGACCATTACATCACGCGCGAAGCTGTCGGCATCCCTGGTGGTGAGTAAAGCCCCGGATGTACTTTTCGCAATGCGAGGATGTCGCAGTAACATCGTAAGAGGAACGCGTGCAACAGCCACAGCCTGCAGCATGCGTGAAAGGATCGCTTATGAGCACTGAAGAGAAAGCACCCGCAAAGCCGCGCATTGGTGGCCTGAACCCCAAGGCGCAAAAGCTGCAGGCCATGCGCGAAAAGCTGGAAGCGCAGAAGAACGGCGGCAGCAAGCAGTCATTCAGCAGCGGCAACAGCAACACCAAGGGCAACACCGCCGCCGGGCACAAAAAGACCAACTTCCAGCGCAAGGCCACCTAGGCATATTCACCGATTGCTTCTTTCGGACGGGCACAGCTTCAGCTGTGCCGTACAAGTCAGCTTCTATAACCGGCTTTAGCCGCCGAGGTCAGCTTTCTAGCAAGGCTCCGTGAAGAAGTAGAGCTGAAGCCCCTTCTCTGAAAGAGTGTGCTGTGGAATGGCTAAAGCCGTGCCCTTCCAAAAGCATATGAGATACAACCAGCGCCTCAGCCTCATGGAATGAACGAACACGCGAACGGCTTCTATACTGGGCTTCTACAGACAGAAAAGGGGCCGTTCGTTGTTTGCATCCGATTTTGAAGAAGAGCAGTACAAGCTGCGCCAGGACAAGCTGAAGCGCATCGGGGAGCTGGGCGTTGAAGCTGGCCTAAAGCCGCTGGAAGCCACCTACCCCAACAGCTTTCACACCACGCATGAAGTCCCCGCCATCCTGTTTACCTACGCCGAAGTCACCGGCGAAGCGCTCGAATCCGATCGCGTGGACGCCTCTATCGCGGGTCGCGTCATGGCCCATCGCCGCCAGGGGAAAGCCGGGTTCGCCGTGCTGCAGGCGAACGGTGCACGGCTGCAAATATATGTGCGCAAAGACGATGTCGGTGAGCGCGCCTTCGAAATCTACAAGCTGCTCGACCTAGGCGACCACATCGGCGTCACCGGCTATCTTTTCCGCACCCGCACCGGTGAGCTGACGCTGCACGTTGTCCTGCTCACTTTTCTGGCGAAGTCCATGCTGGCTCTGCCGGACAAGTTCCACGGCCTGACCGACATCGAACTGCGCTACCGCCAGCGCTATGTCGACCTGTTCATGGACAACGGTGAGGAGATCGAAACTTCCAGTTCTACGGAATCAGTCGTTCCCTCTGACTTGTCATCCCGCAGCGAAGCGGAGGGATCTGCTTCTCCTTCAGCAGCGGCGACAACACCCGAGGCAAACCCCGAAGCCCTCGCAGCAGCCACGCCCGGCCTCAAGCGCCTGCCCGCACGCGAAGTCTTCCTCAAGCGCGCCCAAATCCTGAAGGCTCTGCGCACCTTCTTCGATGGCCGAGGCTACATCGAAGTGGAGACCCCCATGATGCAGCCGGTCGCAGGCGGCGCCGCGGCCAAGCCCTTCACCACGCACCACAACAGCATGGACATGGACCTGTTCCTGCGCATTGCGCCGGAGCTGTACCTGAAACGGCTGGTCGTCGGCGGCATGGACCGCGTCTACGAGATCAACCGCAACTTCCGCAACGAAGGCATCAGCACCCAGCACAACCCCGAATTCACCATGCTGGAGTTCTACCAGGCATACGCCAACTACCACGACCTGATGGACCTAACGGAAGAACTCATCACCTTCGTCGCGAACGAGGTGAACGGGACCACGCTCATCGACTTCCCGCTGCCCAAGGGCCCGCGCGCCGGTGAGATGGTGCAGATCGATCTCGGTAGGTGGGAACGGCTTTCGATGAAGGAAGCGGTAATTAAGTGGTGGGGATACCCGGACGCGCGCCAACCGATTGAGAGTGACTTTGCGGACTCGGCAGCGCTAGAGCAGTTCTTACGCGAAGTTCGTTATACAGAAGCAGGAGAGTTCGACAGCGCAACTGCTACTGCAGCAGAGGTCGATGAACGCTTTCGAATGGGCGCTATCGCTGGCTTTCTTGCAATCCAACTCGGTCAGCTACAACGTGGCACTCTTTATGGCAAGATCATCGCTGAACTCTTTGAGTTTTTCGCTGAGCAACATTTGATCCAGCCGCACATCATCTACGACTTCCCTCTCGCAGTCTCCCCCCTAAGCAAGGTCAAGCCAGACGAACCCGACTGGGTAGAGCGTTTCGAGTTCTACATCGGCGGCTTCGAAGTGGGCAATGCGTTCAGCGAGTTGAACGATCCCGAAGACCAGCTTCGCCGCTTCCAGGACCAGATGGAGCAGAAGAACAAGGGCGACGACGAGGCGAATGACATGGACGCCGACTACGTTCGCGCGCTGGCCTACGGCATGCCACCCGCCGGCGGTGAGGGCATTGGCATCGACCGGCTCACCATGCTGCTGACCGGCTCCCGATCCATCCGCGACGTGATCCTGTTCCCGCTGCTCAGGCCAGCAAAGAAGCCGGCGCTGGAGGAAAGCAAGTAGGCTAATGAATGGTACCAAGAGGAGAAGCGATTCCAAGTTCGGCAGCAGCAGCCTGCAGCCGTTTGTCGTACGACCAGAGCGAGCAGCGGGGCGTGATGCACACCGCTGCCAGCAGGTGTGCATCAATGTAACTGAGGCCCCGTGAGTAAAGCGCCTGCCTCTCAACGAGCAGCAACACTTCCGCATGCGTTGAGACGGCAGATGTTCGTAGTTCCTGCAATGCCCCAAGGGTCGTTGATCTCTGCTTCAGGCTGCCCATGGCGATTTCACCCACAACGAGTGGATGCCGCAGAACCAACCTTTGCTGAAGCAGCGCGGTAAGTTGCGGCTGGGCCTGCCGGAAGTGTTCAACCCAGACCGAAGTATCGACAAGGGTCAAGCCTTTACCCGCCTGCCTGGTTTGGGCCGCTTCCTTGGCGGCACATCTATGTCAGGGTCGCTTCCGCCTAGGGCAATCAGACGTTGTCCGGCTTCGAACGCGATCAGCGACTTGAGTCCTTCGCGTACAAGCGTCGCCTTCTCCGTGATGCCGGTATATTCGCTCGCGGTCTTGATCAAGTCGTCATCCAGAAGGATCGTAGTTCGCATGATGTCTCCTGTGTACAAAATATCACCGAATCGTGGCGTCCGGACGTGCAGCGGTCATAGGAGCTTGCTCCGGTCTCCCAAGGCTGAAAGACTAGACCGGTGAACATTCTTTTCGTCGGCGACGTCTTCAGCTCTGCCGGGCGTCGCATCGTGGCCGAGCACATCGGCCATGTGCTCGAGTCCAACGCCATCGACCTGTGCGTGATGAACGGCGAGAACGCCGCGGGCGGCTTTGGGATCACGCCATCCATCGCGGAAGACCTGTTCGATCTGGGTGCCGACGTCATCACTACGGGCAACCACTTCTGGGACAAGAAGGAACTGCTCGACTACATCAAGGTTCCGGCAGAGTCGCATGATCGGCCTCGACGCATCCTGCGCCCTGCCAACTTCGCTCCGAAGACGCCCGGGTTCGGAGTCTACGAAGGCACGCTCAGCGACGGGCAGACCTACGCCGTGATCAACCTGCAGGGCCGCGTCTTCATGCAGCAGAATGACGACCCTTTTCGCAAGGCTGACGAACTGCTGGCGAAAGTCACCAGCAAGGTGGTCCTCGTCGACTTCCACGCAGAAGCTTCGAGCGAAAAAGTTGCCATGGGATGGTACCTGGACGGACGCGTGACCGCCGTTCTGGGCACGCACACACATATCCCCACGGCAGATGAGCGTGTGCTGCCGCAAGGCACCGCCTTCCAGACGGATGTGGGTATGAGCGGGCCGTACGACTCGGTCATCGGTGTGGAGCGCGAGGCGGTGATCGAGCGCTTCCTGACGGGACAGCCCGCAAAGTTCGAGGCAGCCAAGGGCAATCCGAA
>CAXUEW010000124.1:0-1366 GCA_964250115.1 uncultured Terriglobus sp. | reverse complement strand
TGCCGTCATCGAGTGCGATGGCACAACGGGTCGGGCCTACCGCATCAAGCGGATCATGCTGGGTGAGTAGCCGCCAACTCAGTGGACGTATGCCTCACCAAGCGCGAACCTGCCCAGTGGGATGGGGTGGGATACCTGCTGCTTGCCGTCCAGCGGCGATGTCGGGTACGGGTCACTGGTGTTCGTCGGATAGCCCCAGATGGCACCCGTCCGCAAATTAACAGCGACCTTTCCGAACACCTGTCCGCCGTTGGGTATGCGGAGCATGTAGACACCGGGTTCGAAGTAGAGTGGGTCGTTGTTGCCCAGCGTACCAAACCCCCGGATCCGGATCGACGTACCCCCACCCGGCGTATAGTCGGGCAGTACGGTTACGCCCGCCGCCCGGCCCTGCAGCTGCTGGGCAAAGTTGGCGGCTGGTACCGACAGCAGTTCTTTGGTGTTGATCACCGTAACGGCGCTGGTTACGTCTTTGCGTTGCTGCGAGGCGTAGCCCGTTACCACCACTTCGTTGAGCGTGGCGCTTTCTTCGCGCAGGCTGATGTTGATGGCCGACTGCCCACCTACGTTTACTTCCTGCGACTGGAAGCCGATAAACGAGATAACCAGCACGGCATCGTCGGTAGTGGCGATTGAATAGTCGCCCGTGGCGTTAGTTACGGCACCCCGGCTGGTGCCTTTTATGGTAACGTTTACGCCCGGAATAGCCGACCCATCGGTTTGGCTCGTAATCCGGCCCGTTCGGGTAGTACCCTGTGCCAGGGATAGCCCGCTGGTGAACAATAGACCCAGTAAAAGACCAAGGCCCATTAATCTGGGTAGATATATGTTTAGCATAAAGTGAAGAGTAGGTTATGCCAGCCTTCGCTGACTGACAGCACTAAATCTATCATTCTCCCTCCTATCTCCAAAACCAATAAAACTACTAGAAGAAATAATTATATTATTGTTGAGTAAAAGCGTAAATATTCTACAAATAATACAACTATCATTTCCATTAATACGCAAGTATTTTATTTATGCTCTCGCATATTATTTAGTTAATAATACTCAAATCCATAATCTCAATCGATTCTTTCCGACAACTATAGATTTATAAATTACCAGGGTCGGAATAACAAAAGAAGCGGTCGGTGCCAAGCAGCCCTTTTCAAGACTACTTAGCGCCGACCGCTTCTTAATTACTTACTACTGAAGCCCTTAGTAACCTGGATTTTGCTTCAGGATAGTATTTCCCTGGTAATCGATCTGCGTTTGCGGAATAGGCATGTACTCATCTCTACCCGGCGTGAACTTAGCAGCACTATAGGCTGAGAGTTTCGTCGATTCATAGGCCAGGAAGGCATTCAGCACAGGGCCGGCCACA
>CAXUEW010000123.1:0-9523 GCA_964250115.1 uncultured Terriglobus sp. | reverse complement strand
GCAAGGTCTTGACGCCTTGCAAAGCGAGCCATGAATCAAACGGTGCCTGGATGCTGCCGATAATTTTGCGAACATAGCGCAGGCGTTCCATAGTGACTGCGTTGTGCGTTGCCAGTGAGCCGCCCAGGGTCGCGTTGTGCCCGTCGATGTACTTGGTCGTGGACAGCATGGCGATGTCCGCGCCCAGATTGAGGCAGTTTTGCAGCAGCGGCGTCAGAAAAGTGTTGTCGACGGCAACCAGCACGTCTTTGTGCGAGTGCGCCAGGTCTGCAAGCGCGCGCACATCCGAAAGCCGCAAGGTTGGATTAGCGGGCGTCTCCAGGAACAGCAGACGTGTGTTTGGCCGGAAGGCTCGCTCTGTTTCTTCGATGGATGCTGTGTCCGCGAAGGTGTACTCCACGCCAAAATGCGTGAGCACCTGGTGAAACAGGCGAGCAGTCCCACCGTAGATCACCTCCGACAAGACGACGTGATCGCCCGCATGCAGAAGTCCCAGGCAGAGGGTCGTGATGGCGGACATGCCGGAACGGAAGCACAGCGCCTGCTGGGTTCCTTCGATTGCGGCGATCGCCTGCTCCAGCGCATTGACCGTGGGATTGGCCCCACGTGTGTAACCGTACCCCTTTGTCACACCCACGCTTTCGTGCACATAAGTCGCAGTCTGATGGATCGGAAACAGAATGGAATTCGACTGTGTCTCGTAGCTGCGATTCGAGTGAATGACAAGGGTGGAAGGATCGAAATCTTGCCGGTCTGGCACGCAGTCTCCTGAAAACGCCTCCGATTTGAGCCGGAGCATCCGTGTGCACATAAATCAGGCGCACAACGATGCATCGGGAAGGCGACCTCGCTCGCGAGGAACTCTAACTATCGATGTTCTCAGACTGGGCCCGGTTCAACAATCACGCAACCTGTTGAGAAGAAGCCTCGCGTGGCGCGATGATCCGATGCACCTGTCCGATTGTGGACATGTCCTCTCATAAGTGAACAGGATTTGATTGCGCGCCGTTGATTTTTTGTACACCTGGCGCGGAGATGTCGAGGTTTTCTCACCATTTCGACTTTGGCGGATGCCGTGCATACGTACTGCGTGTATGGACATTGTTCGGCCTGACCTGAAGCGCAAAAAGCAGCGGCGCGCGATTCTTCTTTACGGCATCGCAGCGGTGGTGGTTACCGCGCTGGTGGTTTTCCTGATGCGATTGAAGCCTGCCGTGCCCTCTGTCGATGGCCCGGTATTCACCGACGTGGTGAAGCGCGGCCCGTTGCTGCGGCAGGTGCGTGGGCCCGGCACGCTGACGCCACGCGAAGATCGCATTCGCCTGATCCCGGCCGAGACGGAAGCGACTGTGGTGCGCATTCGCGTTCTGCCCGGCGCGTTGGTGCATCCTGACACGATCGTGATGGACCTTGTAGACCCTGCGACGCAACAGCAGATGATGGACGCGCAACTTCAACTGCAGGGCGCACTGGCTGACCTGCAGAACACACGCGCCAAGCTGCAAAGCGACCTGATGACGCAGCGAGCGGCGGCGGCCACCGTAAGCCAGGATCAGAAGCAGGCGAGCCTGCAGGCGCAAACCGACAAGAGCCTGCTGGACCTGGGCGTGATCAGCGGCTTGAAGTACAACGAATCGCGCGGCAAGGCCGACGAACTCGACACGCGCAACGACATCGAACGCAAGCGGCTCGATTTGAATCAGCAGGCAATTAAAACGCAGGTTGCCGTGCAGCAAACCAAGGTGGAGCAGGCACAGGCGCTGCTTGCGTTGAAGAAGAGGCAGCAGGATGCGCTGAGTGTTCGCGCAGGCATCGACGGTGTACTCGTCGATCTGCCGCACCAGGTGGGTGAACACGTAACGGTCGGAACGACGCTTGCCAAGGTCGTGCAGCCTGACCAGTTGAAGGCATCGCTGAAGATCGCGGAGACCCAGGCGCGTGACATCCAGATTGGACAGCCAGCTTCGGTAGATACGCACAACGGTGTGATCCCGGGCCATGTAACCCGTATCGATCCCGCGGTGCAGAACGGAACCGTCACAGTGGATGTTGCGTTAGAGGGTGTCTTGCCGCAAGGCGCGCGGCCGGACCTGAGCGTGGACGGAACCATCGACCTTGACCGGCTTACCGATGTGCTGCACGTCGGCAGGCCCGCGCAGGGCAACGAGAACAGCACGATCAGCCTGTTCAAGCTGCTGCCGGACGGCCGTACCGCCGTGCGTACACCCGTACAGGTGGGAAGAGCTTCAGTGAATGCAATTCAGGTCATCAGTGGGCTACAGCAGGGCGACACGGTTGTGCTGAGCGACATGAGTAAGTGGGATAACAACGACCGCGTGCAGATTGAGAAGCAGTAAATAGGGCTGCGCGGTAGAGCCTTTCGTACGTATTGCAGGTCAGCGGATTGTGTAAGGAGCGAAAGATGGATGTTGCAGCGGGCAATTTGATTGATATCGAGGGATTGACCAAGGTCTTCTACACGGACGAAATCGAGACGCACGCGCTGAGCGGAGTGCATCTGTCGATCGCTCGCGGCGAGTATGTAGCCATGAGCGGTCCTTCTGGTTGCGGTAAGTCGACGCTGCTATCGATCCTTGGCCTGTTGGATACACCCACCGACGGCACTTACACGCTGAACGGCAAGCAGGTGGCGAACCTGAACTTTGCCGACCGCTCACGCATTCGCAACCAGGAGATCGGGTTTATCTTTCAAAGCTTCAACCTGATCGGCGATCTGACGGTGTATGAGAACGTGGAATTGCCGTTGACGTACCGGGCGGGCATGAGTTCGGCAGACCGCAAGCAGCGCGTGGTGCAGTCGCTGGAACGCGTCAACATGGCACACCGCCTGCGGCACTATCCCGCGCAGTTGAGCGGAGGTCAGCAGCAGCGTGTGGCCGTGGCACGCGCACTCGCAGGATCACCAAGCATCCTGCTGGCGGACGAGCCCACAGGCAACCTTGACTCAAAGAACGGTGAAGCCGTCATGCGGCTGCTGGCAGATCTGCACGCGGAAGGCGCAACCATCTGCATGGTGACCCACGACCCGCGCTTTGCCGCGCACGCGGACCGGCAGGTGCATCTCTTCGACGGCAAGGTGGTTGCCGAGGGCGAGATGCAGCACCTGCTGGAGCAGTTCGAAAGCGAGTATCGCGGGCAATTCAGTTCCTCGCGCGCGTAGCTGTAAGCGACGTCAGCTTCTTCATTCCATCCGTTCTACGAGGCACCATTTATGGCTTCTTTGATTTCAACCGTCGCTCAGGACGTCCGGTATGCATTGCGCCAGTTGAAGCGCTCGCCGGGGTTCGCCATTACCGCGATCGTGACACTTGCCCTAGGCATCGGTGCAAATACAGCGATCTTCACACTGGCGCATTCGGTGCTGCTGCGCAAGCTGCCTGTGACAGACCCGAAGAGCCTGTACCGCATCGGCGATGGCGACGACTGCTGCATCAACGGCGGCATGCCTGACAACCAGGTTTACTCCGACTTTTCGACCGAGGCGTATCACACGTTGCGCGACAACCTGCCGGAGTTTGAGCAGCTTGCAGCCACGGCCTCGGCGGGCGGCAATGGACCTTCACTTGCCAAACGCGCCGGCAGCAGTGAAGCAGCGCACTACGTTCGCAGCAGTTACGTCTCCGGCAACTATTTTGACCTGTTCAGACTGTCCGCAGAACGTGGCAGACTGCTACGTCCTTCGGATGATAACGAAGGAGCGGCTCCAGTTGCCGTCATGAGCCATGCAGCCTGGGTCAACCAGTTCCAGTCAGACCCAGGTGTCGTCGGCGGCAGCTTCCTGCTGGATGGTCATCCAGTCACAGTCGTCGGAGTCACACCGGCGTCGTTCTATGGCGATCGCGTGCAGGACAGGACTCCAGACTTTTACGTTCCGATTGCGATTGAGATGTCCGTATCGGACGTGCAGGTCTCGAAGAATCCCCGGCTGCGCTGGCTGTATATTCTGGGCCGCGTGAAGCCGGGCACCTCCTTGCCTGTGCTGCAGCAAAAGATCAACAACACTCTGCGTGGCTTTGCCGCCACATTGAAGGATTACAAGAAGGCAGAGGCGGCAAGAGAACTGCCGAAGGTGCGCGCAAACCTGGCTCCGGCGAGTACGGGGATAGAGCAACTGCAAAGCCAGGTCGGCAAGGGCATACGAATTTTGATGGGCATCTCGGCCCTAGTCCTGCTGATCGCGTGTGCGAACCTTGCAAACCTGATGCTGGCGCGCGGCATGACACGCCGGGCAGAAACGAGTGTGCGGGTCGCTCTGGGCGCTGCGCGGACCCGCATCGTGCGACAGACGCTGACCGAGAGCGTGGTGCTGGCCCTGATGGGTGCTGCGCTGGGCGTGCTGGTTGCGTTTGCAGGAGCACGCGCAATGCTGGCGCTTGCCTTTCCTGAGGCACGTAACCTGCCTATCTCCGCAACGCCATCGCTGCCGGTGCTGCTGTTTACGCTGGCGGTGGCAGTTGGTACGGGCATCCTGTTTGGTGTTGCCCCGGCATGGTCGGCCACGAAGAGCCAGCCGGCGGATGCGCTGCGCGGCTTGAATCGTACATCGACCGGCGGTTCAAGTCTGTCGCAGCGAAGTCTTGTGGTGCTCCAGGCCATGTTATCCCTGGTGCTGATCACGGTAGCGGCGCTATTGACGCGCAGCCTGAGTAATCTGCAGCACCAGAATTTTGGACTCGATCCGCAGGACCGCATCGTTGTCCACATCGACCCCATGGCAAGCGGCTACACACTGGATCGCTTTGAGGGCATGATGCGGCGACTTAGCGAACGCATATCGGCCATCCCCGGCACGCAGCATGTTGCGTTTGCAAACTACAGCCCGCTGGAGGGCAACAACTGGGGCGAAGGTGTCTTCGTCGAGGGAAGGCCCGATCCGCAGTTGCACGACAATATCTATGCTTCATGGGACCGCGTCAGTCCCGGGTTCTTTGCCACCATCGGACAAAGACTGCTGCGAGGGCGGGACTTCACCGACGGGGACAGAAAAGACACACCCATGGTTGCCGTGGTGAACGAATCGTTCGTGCGAAAGTTTTACCCCAAGGAAGACGCTCTCGGCAAACGCTTCGGCACGGACCTGCACAAGTACGACTACACCATTGTTGGCATCGTAGCCGACGCGAAGTACACAGACATGAGCAAAGCAATGCGGCCCATGTTCTTTCGGTCGCAACTGCAACAAAACCTGAAGGCTGATCCAAAGGACATGGGCGAAGTATTCTCGCTTGCGCCGCACACGGTCATGATTCAGACAAGTGGGCCGCTGCAAGGCTATGAGCAGCAACTGCGCAGCGCCTTCAAGGAAGTGGACTCAAACCTTGCCATTACCGATCTGCGCTCGCTTGATTCGCAGATTGCGGGTCAGTTGAACGATAGCCGTATGGTGGCGCGTCTGACGGGTGCCTTTGGCGTTTTGGCGCTGGCACTTGCATCGGTCGGTTTGTACGGCGTTACAGCCTATTCCGTGGCGCAGCGCGTACCTGAAATCGGGCTGCGCATGGCGCTTGGTTCGGATCGTAAGCGGGTCGTCATCATGGTCCTGAAGGGTGCTATGACACAGGCGCTCATCGGCCTCTGTCTCGGGATTCCCGCTGCGCTGGTTGCCGGTCACTTTTTGCAGTCGCAGCTGTTCGGTATCAAGGGATATGACGCGGTGACGCTGCTGGCGGCCTGCGGCACCCTTGCACTGGCTGCGCTGATTGCAAGCGCAGTGCCGGCGCGGCGTGCTTCCGCAATTGACCCAATGAGCGCCCTGCGCGCCGAGTAGTTAGAAAGACACCGGGAGAGCAAGATGACAACGTTCTTGCAGGACATACGACTCGCGTTGCGGCGGCTCCGGCGTTCTCCCGGTTTCGCGGCGACGGCTGTGCTGACGCTGGCACTTGGCATTGGGGCGACTACGGCGATCTTCACGCTGATGTACCAGGTCATCCTTCGGTCCATGCCGGTGCAGCATCCTGAGCAGCTTTACAAGGTGGGCAAGCAGATCGAGTGCTGCGTCAATGGCGGCATGCAGGACGACTGGCGCATCTTCTCCTACGATCTCTACAAGACTCTGCGCGACGAGACGCCCGGTACCAAGGGCATGGCCGCAGTGCAAGCGGGTACCATCACAGTCACCGCCCGGCGCGCGGGTGAAAACTCGTCGCAGCCACTCGATTCACGCGTCGTTTCCGGTAACTACTTTGAAGTGCTGGGTGTGCAGCCCTACCTGGGCAGGCTGCTGCGGCCAGACGACGATCGCGAGGGTGCGCCGCCCGTTGCGGTGTTGAGTCATGCGATATGGCAGGCCAAGTTCCATGCCGACCCGGCCATTGCCGGGCAGACCCTGCTACTTGCAGGGCGTCCTGTGACGGTGGTGGGAATCTCCGCGCAGAACTTTCTCGGGGAGCGGAACACCGCCGATCCCGCGGGATTGTGGCTCCCTTTGGCGCAGGAACCGCTTCTTGAGCCGGAACGCAAACTGCTGCTGCTGCCTGCCTCGCACTGGCTCGACATTCTGGTCCGCATTGAGGATCCTTCGCAGGTCCCAGTCGCGGAAAAGGCCGTCCAAGTGGAGCTTTCGCGCTGGCTGCGCACGCACCGCGAACCTGCCGACCGCGTCACCGATGCGGAGCTGGCAAAGCAGACGACGGAGCTTGCTTCGGCCAGCAGCGGTGTCAACAACCTGCGGGACGAGTACGAACAGAGCCTGAAGATGTTGCTGCTGATCGCCAGCTTCGTTCTGCTGATTACCTGCGCCAACCTTGCCAATCTGATGCTGGTGCGCGGCATGGCACGCAGCCAGGAACTGAGCGTGCGAACGGCCCTGGGTGCGCCGCGTGTGCGCCTGGTGCGGCAGATGCTGGTCGAATCGCTGCTGCTCGCCGTGATCGGAGGCGCGCTATCGCTTCTGTTCGCGTACGGCGGTGTGAAAGCCATCCTGGCGCTGGCGATGAAGGGCGTCGAGATCGATCCACTCAGCGCGTCGCCTTCGCTGCCTGTGCTGCTGTTCGCGCTTGGCGTGTCGGTGTTTACGGGAATCCTCTTCGGTATTGCGCCCGCATGGATCGCAACTGCAGCCAATCCTGCAGATGCACTGCGTGGAGCGAACCGCAGCACGAATGACTCCAGCGCACGCCCGCAGAAAATTCTTGTGATCCTGCAGGCGGCGCTTTCCGTGGCGCTGCTCAGCACGGCAGGTCTGCTGATCTCGAGCCTGCGCAATCTGGAACATCAGGACTTTCACTTCGAGACGAAGGGACGCCTTGTAGCGTTCGTTAATCTGCAGGCGGCCGGCATTAAGTACGAGCAGTTGAACGGTCTCTACCGGCAGATGGACGCAGCGTTTGCGGCGGTACCCGGATTACACGACTTTGCGTACGCGACCTACGGGCCTATGAATTACAACAACTGGGGCGGTGGAGTGGCATTCCCGGGCGGCGACCCAAACGCGGACCTGGGCGCGAGCTACAGCGCGGTCAGCTCTAACTTCTTTGACGCGGTAGGAACGCGCATTCTGCTGGGACGCGCCATTACCGATCAGGACACGTCGACCGGCCGGCATGTGGCCGTGGTGAATAAGAAGTTTGTTGACAAGTATCTCGGCGGCAAACCGGCAATCGGTTCGCATTTCGGCCCCAACTCGCAAATGACGAACGAGTTTGAGATTGTGGGTGTTGCCGACGACAGCAAGTACGGCAACCCGGCGATGCCCACGAGGCCGATGTACTTCACGCCAATGGCGCAGCTCACCAGCTTCGACGGTGTCAAGGCACTCCCATCGACGCTGCAGCAGGCCGAATCCACGGAGAAGTCGTTTCACTTTGCCTCCAACCTGTTCGTCCGTTACGACGGCGACCCAGCGGTTGCGGCCAACACGCTGCGCCGAGTTCTAAAGTCAGTAAACTCCGAGATTCCGATCACCCGTTTGCTCACCTACTCCGGCCAGGTGGACAACTACTTTACGCGGCAGGAGCTTGTGGTTCGCCTGACAATGCTGTTCGGCCTGCTGGCGTTGATTCTGGCATCGCTCGGCATCTACGGCGTCACCGCGTACGCCGTGGGCCGCCGCACCAATGAGATCGGCGTGCGCATGGCCCTGGGCGCGGACCGGCGCAGCGTGCTGCTGCTGATCCTGACCGGAGCGATGCGCCAGACCGCCATCGGGCTCCTGATCGGCATTCCGGCGGCACTGGCAGCAGGACATTGGCTGCAGTCGCAACTCTACGGTGTAAAAGGCTGGAACCCCCTGCCGCTCGCGGTGTCATGCGTGTTGCTGCTCTTCAGTGCCTTCGTGGCGGGTGCGGTACCGGCACGGCGAGCATCGGCGATCGAGCCCATGCGCGCTCTGCGCAGCGAATAACAGGACCAACGAGAAGGAGCAGACGCATGGGAACAATCGTTCAGGATCTGAAGTTTGCACTGCGGCAGTTACGCCGCTCACTTGGCTTCGCCGTGACCGTGGTGCTTACGGTGGCTCTGTCGATCGGCGCAATGGCTGCGCTCATCGGCGTGCTGAACGGTACGCTCTGGGCCAGACTGCCGTACACGAACTCGCATCGCGTCGTCAGCATCAAGGACGAAAATCTTCGTAGCTTCAGTACCAATGGCATCGTTTCCGTTGCCCGGTTCGCCGATCTGCAAAAGCTTCAGCATGACAGCCACCCAGTGTTTCAGGATGTGTCGTTCTTCTACATCAATCCGGGAACGCTCGCAATCCGTGGACACGAGCCGCAGCCATCTATCGGGGCGGCTGTCTCGGGAACGTTCTTTGACACACTGGATACCGCACCGCTGCTGGGCCGCACTCTTTCTCCGGCAGATGACGTGGCAAATGGCCCTATCGTCGCGGTCATCAGCTATCGGCTTTGGCAGACCAGCTTTGCGGGAGATCCTGCGGTTCTTGGTCAGGTGGTGAGGCTGGGCGACTCACAAGCAACCGTCGTTGGCGTGATGGGGCCAAAATTCGCGCTGCCAGCCAGCGCGGATCTCTGGTATCCAGGTCACATCTTTCCTTCTTCCTTTCGCGGTTATCGCGGCAGCGGCAGCCGCTTTGTGAACGTGATCGCGCGTTTGAACGATCACGAGACACTTGCGTCGAGTACCGCTGCGGTCGGGCAACTGGCAACGCAACTTGCGGGCAAGTACCCGGACAGCGATGGCTCGTGGGGCTTCTCTGTGAGCACGCTGCGCGACAGCCTCTTCGGCTCATATCGCCGAGCCCTGTTCCTGATCGGTGCGGCAACCATGATCGTTCTGCTGGTCGTTGCCGTCAATGTGGCGGGGCTGCAACTTGCACGCAACGCTGCCCGGCAGCAAGAGTTCGCCATTCGTGGTGCGCTTGGAATTACTAGCGCGCGGCTGCTTCGGCAACTGCTTACAGAAAACCTGGTGCTAACGCTCGGCAGCAGCTTGCTCGGGCTAACTGTTGCAGCCGGTACGCTGCGAATACTAGCCGCGCGCCTGCCCACGGACCTGCTGGCGGTCGATACTCCGCACCTTGACTACCGCGCGCTACTGC
>CAXUEW010000122.1:1546-9565 GCA_964250115.1 uncultured Terriglobus sp. | reverse complement strand
GGTAGATGCGGTACTTGACCTTGCCGCCTGCTACCGGCTCGCCGAAGAAGTAGCGTGAATCGATTGTGACCGGCACGGTTGCACCCTGCAGCACGCGTTTCGGTTGCGCGCTCACCTGCACGCGATACTCTGGCTTGCGGTACTCCTCCACGTGAAAGCCTGCGGTGGCAAAGACATCCTGCCCGTTCTGCACGCGCAGGGTGTAGTAGCCCAGAGCGGCGTCACGCGGCAGGTCATAGTCACCGGCGACATTGCCGTTTGTAACCGGCATATCCTTGTCGAAGACCGTCTGGTCGGCACCGTCCTGAATCGTGACGTGAACCTTGGCAGCCTTCGGTATTGCCAGCGAGTTGCCCGCCTTTTCGCGCAGGATCGCCTTCCAGTGAACCGTGTGCGTTGGCCGGTACACAGGTCTTTCGGTGAAGGCGTAGCCGACCAGGTCGCGCTTGGATACCTCGTTCAACAACCAACCGCCCGGCGTGGAAACGGCCACATCTTTATCCCTGGCCGCAACGATCCATAGATTGTCGTCCTGGCCCTTGTTTGCATGCACCGGGAGATCGGCAACGCCGTTCACGTCAGTCGTTGCGGAGGCAAATGCCGTCTGGCTGTAGCCCGCGTCCACCTTCGCACCCGCAATGGGCGCGCCTGTCACGCGGTTCACCACGTATGCCGTAAGGCTCGTGGACGACGTGCGCGTGACCAGCGCCATGTCCGTCATCATCAGCAGTGTGTATGCCTTGTAGCGGCCGTCGGTGGCCTCCAGCAGGTACAGGCCAGCATCGAGCTTCGGCACCGGCAGTTCATTCGCATCGGAGATATACGTGGACGGCACCTGTTGCCGCCAGCGAGCCACTAGCTGCGATGAGTTCAGAACGGGGATCTGCGCGAACTCCGCCGCGGAGATGATGCGGCTTTTCCGGTTCAGCTTGGTCTGCTGCTGCCGCAACGAACGCCGCGCATCACGCGAGAATTGGTGACGCAGAAACGAGCGAAGGCTGCTCCACAGTTCAGCCTTCCAGTCATGGAAGCGCTCCAGCCATGTCTTTTCGTCCACGTGCTCCGGGCCCAGAAGGCTGGCTTCAGGGCCGAACGAATGCAGCTCGCGCAGATTTTCGATGAACTTGACCGGGTCGTTCACGCGGTAGACGCGGAACTCCAGAGCGTCGACATTCCGCGTGTAGAGATGGATCGTCGGCTGTTCCCCCGGAGCAAAGGTCTTGCTCGTACTCAGGTTGAACGACACCGTGCTGTCCTGCGCATGGAGCGAAAAACCGGCTAGTAGAAGCAGGACAAACAGTGAGAGAACGCGCGGTCTCATCGAGGATCCTCTCGGAGAATGTTCCAACGATACACGCCGAGAAAGTTACTGTTGTCCGCAACGGGACGCCAGCGAGGATCGGGGTGTGCCAGCAGATCCGCGAGGAGCACGCGGCGCATCTCGCCCGGGTCCTTGCCGATTGGCCCCGTGTGGTACACCGTCCACTCCGACCGCGGGCCGGTCACAATCATGGAGTGATAAGGAGAATTCTGCTCCAGTTGCCGGAAGAACAGCAGATCGCCAGGACGCACACTGCGCACATTCCGGTTGAGGAAAAACGTGTTCAGCCGCCATAGCGTTCGCGCATCCGCAAACTGTGCAAAGGTGCCGTTGCTGATATCACCCGGCGCGAAAGCACCCTGCCGCACGCGGTACAGCGCGGAGCCCAGCGGTGTAAGCGGATACACGTACTGCAGCACAGAAGGCCGTGTCAGATCCGCTGATTCCGGCGCCTCGTTCAGCCATGTCTCATCGTGCGCATGCAGCGCATTGCGATAGCACCAGCGAAGCAGTGCCGCGCAGTCATTAATTTCGCGTGGCAGCTTGTCTGGTGGCAGATCCGCGGCAGCTTCCGCCATCGCCGTGAACCATCCGCGAAATGCGTTGCGATCTTCCACCGTATGCAGGCGGAGAAAGTCCGGCGTGCCGTCGCCGACGGAGTCTTCTCCATCAGGAAGAAAGCGGACCTTCAGCGTCGCCGAGTTTTTGCCGTAGAACACCCGCACGCTGCGTTCGCCAGCAAGGACCGGTGACTGGATCGCTACTTCCATCTGGCCCTTCCCCGTCTCGGAGACTCGTGCAGGTAGACCACTGACGGAGACATCGTTTGCTCCTAACGCCACGCCTCGGGACAGTCCAAGCACTCCGGCACGATGAAAGCGTCCGTCAGCCTGCATTTCTCGCGTTGAAGAGAGTATGCGCAGTCGGGCGGGACGGGTGCTTCGCAGCATCACTGTGGCACCCGCGGCAAGCAAGAGTGCGGCAGAAGCACCCGTTATGGTGAAGAACCTTTTCAAGCAGATCCATCCTGAGGCGGCCCTAAACTGCGGCCGGGTATTCCATGTCGTTCTATGTTCTTGCAATGTACTAGTCTCTTAGCTGACCGAGGACTGATGAGCCTTCTCAAGAAATTTATGCTCTGCTGCTGCTCGCTCACCGTGGCAACGCTTGCTGGCCAACTCGTTCGTTCAGCTGGTACCCGTGGCAAGCCTGAAGAGCGGCGGCAGCAAGCAGACTGGCCTTCCTACGGAGGCAGCAAGTCAGGCGATCGCTACTCGCCGCTTACCATGATCAATCGCGCAAACGTCAACCGGTTGCAGGTCGCATGGACGTGGGATACGGGCGAAAAGGGAGGCTTGCAGACACAACCGCTCATCATCGGCAGGCAGATGTTCGTCTACACGCCGACCCAGAAAATTGTGGCGTTGGATGCAGCTACAGGCAAGGAACTTTGGCGCTTCGACTCGAGTCTCAGCAGCGGCCAGCCAGACCGGGGGTTCTCCTACTGGACGGACGGCAAAGCAAAGATCCTTTTCGCGCAGACACTGTATGCGCTTTGGGCTTTGAATCCCGACACGGGAAACCCCATCGCGACCTTTGGCCACGATGGGAGCATCGATCTTCGCAACGATCTTGGGCCCGAGTCGCCCGCCGGGACGGTTGCGATTACAGCGCCCGGTGTCGTCTACAAGGATCTGATCGTCATGGGCTTTCGAACGGGCGAAGCTCAGCCTGCTCCCCACGGCGATATCCGTGCGTTCGATGTTCATACCGGCAAGATGCGATGGGCTTTCCACACCATTCCGCACCCCGGCGAACCCGGTTACGAGACGTGGCCGAAAGACGCATGGAAGTACACAGGTGCGGCGAATAACTGGGCTGGTATGGTGCTGGATGAGAAGCGCGGCATCGTCTACGCGCCCACCGGATCAGCAGCCAGTGATTTCTACGGCGCGGACCGTGCCGGGAACGATCTCTATGCCAACTCGCTGCTTGCACTGGATGCCAACACAGGCAAGCTGCTGTGGCACTTCCAGGCGGTTCACCACGACATGTGGGATCGAGACTTCCCTTCTCCGCCGGTACTCGTGACAGTCAAGCATGAAGGCAAGCTGGTCGATGCGGTTGCGCAACCCACGAAGCACGGCGTGCTCTACGTCTTTGACCGGGTCACCGGCAGGCCGCTGTTCCCGATCGAGGAGAGGCCGTTCGCGGCCAGCACCACGCCAGGGGAATGGACCTCACCGACGCAGCCCATGCCGAGCCTGCCGGCACCGTATGCACGTCAACGCCTCACCTCGGACATGCTGACGCAGCGAACGCCTGAGGCTCACGCATGGGCGGTACAAGAGTTCGCTAAATTCCTGAGCAATGGGCAGTTTGTGCCTTTGCAGGTGGACAAGCCGACCGTTGTCTTTCCAGGCTTCGATGGCGGGGCGGAATGGGGTGGTTCGGCGGTCGATCCGAAGTCTGGTGTGCTCTACCTCAACGCCAATGACATTGCCTGGACCGGCAGCCTGACGGAGGTGACAGCCGCTGGCGCAGGAGCGACTGCCTATAACAACCAATGCGCCGCCTGCCACGGAGCCGACCGCAAGGGCCAGCCGCCCGTCTTCCCATCCTTGACGGAGGCCACGCAACACCTCTCCGAAGAAGAAATGGCGGCAGTCGTCCACGCGGGACGTGGGCGGATGCCGAGCTTCCCAAATATCATCGGGGACAATCTTCACGCTCTGCTCGCCTATGTTCGCACCGGCATGGAATCGAGTCCCATCACTCCTTCGACGAGCGCGAATGGCCGTGCGCAGACTACCCTGCCTGCGACAGAACATAGCGACAAAGAAGAACTTGAACCCGGGTCTGGTTCAAGTGCCGCACGGCAGCCAAGGTATCGATTCACTGGCTACCGGAGGTTTCTTGATCCGGAAGGATACCCCGCCGTCGCGCCGCCCTGGGGAACACTCAACGCGATCGACCTGAATACCGGCAAGTACCTGTGGCGCGTTCCGCTGGGAGAGTACCCGGAGTTGGCCGCGAAAGGCATGAAAGACACAGGCAGCGAAAACTACGGCGGCCCCGTGGTCACCGCAGGCGGTCTGGTCTTCATCGGAGCCACGAACGTCGATCACAAATTCCGCGTCTTCGACAGCAAAAGAGGCAAGCTGCTGTGGGAGTATGCCATGGAGTTTGCGGGAAACGCCACGCCATCGACTTACATGGTGGATGGCAAACAGTTTGTCGTGATCGCCATCAGCAATGCCCGCAACCCGAAGGCGCAGCAGGGCGCAAAGTACGTTGCGTTTGCGCTGCCATGAAGCAATCCATATAAGGAATGGTGGCGGTGAGTGGGCTCGAACCACTGACCTGCGGGTTATGAGTCCGCCGCTCTAACCAGCTGAGCTACACCGCCGTCGCTGTTGCCCCGGCGAACCAGGGCACGTCAGCGGTCTACCGCCATGCACGCGCAGCAGGACGCCGCGCAACGACTGCCTGTAGTTTACTGGAAGACGGCCCGTGCTGAAAGTGCCGCAGGCAACAAAGCTTCCCATGCATAAAACCCGCACCCTTGGTGTCATCCCCGCCCGCTTCGCCTCCACCCGCCTGCCCGGCAAGGTTCTGCGTCCCCTGCTTGGCCGGCCCATGCTGCAGTGGGTGGTCGAAGCCGCCCTGCGCTGCCCGCAACTGAATGAGGTGGTGGTCGCGACCGACTCGGACGAGGTCGCCGATCTATGCCGCGCAAACGGCTGGGCCTGCGAGATGACGGACGCGAACCTGCCCAGCGGCACCGACCGCATGCGTGCCGTCGCGCTCCGGCGAGCGGCAGACATCTACGTCAACATCCAGGGTGACGAGCCGCTGCTGCAGCCCGAGCACATTGCCGCCCTGCTGAGGCCGTTTGAGCGCGGCGGCCATGTGGAGGCCACCACCGTCAAAACGGCGTGCATACCGGAAAACATCAGCAATCCCAACGCCGTCAAGGTGGTCTGCGCCCTGGACGGCCGGGCACTCTATTTCTCGCGGGCCACCATCCCCTACGACCGTGAAGCCGTCGGCACGGAGTACTGGAAGCACCTGGGTTTGTACGCCTATCGCCACGCCGCGCTGATGCGTTTTGGGACACTTCAGCCGACTCCGCTGGAAACGCTGGAGCGGCTGGAGCAACTGCGCCTGCTGGAAAATGGGCTGGCGCTCTACGTCGAAGCTGTGGATGTGGACACCGTGGGCGTGGATACGGCAGCGGATGTGTCGAGGGTTGAGGCTCTGCTGCGTGAACGGTTTGGAGCCTAATCGTGGCGAGACCTGTCGTTGTTCTTCAGCGGGATCGCCTTCGTTCGTCATCCTGAGCGGAGCACGAAGTGCGTAGTCGAAGGACCTGCTTTCCTTTCGAGCTGCATCACTGCGCCGGGAAAACAGCAGGTCCTTCGACTCCGCTACGCTCCGCTCAGGATGACGAAATGAGTTTGCGCTGAGTTCCGGACAACGTGCATCGTGGACAATCCCTGGTGCAGGCATGATGATGGCGTGGATGACCAATCATTTCCGCATGCACGCATCTTGGCGCCGCATGCTGCTTGTGGTCTACGCCGCAGCAGCACTCCACCTGTCCGCCGTTGCCCAGGTGGACTATGTCGATCCCACCATCGGTAACGTCGGCATTTTGCTTGAGCCGACGCGTCCAGCCGTCTATTTACCCAATAGCATGGTGCGCGTCTACCCGGTTCGCCCGGATGCGCTTAGCGACCAGATCCAGTCCTTTCCACTGACCATCAGTTCGCACCGCATGCGCGAGCTGTTCAGCATCATGCCGGGCAGCAGCACACCTGCCGCGTACGACCAGGAGCAGACCACGCCCTACTTCTACTCTGTGCGTTTCGATCACTCGCTCATCCAGACAGAGTTCTCTCCGACCGAGCAGGCCGGCTATTTCCGCTTCACGTTTCCAGATGGGAAAGCATCCGTCACCCTCAGCAACCGGCTGAAGGGTGATATCCATGCTGAGGGTATCGGCGCAATGCGTGCCATCGCCGGAGAAGAAAACTTCGACGGCATGCGGGCCTACTTCTATGGCGAGTTCAGCCATCCCGTTACCTACACTTTTACCGATGTAAACGGTGGCAAAGGGGCCAGGGCCTCAGCGAAAGCAAAGTCACTCGACTTTCGCTATGGCATCTCATTCATCAGTGTGGATCAAGCCAGGAAGAACCTACACCGTGAAATACCGGCGTGGGGTTTAGACACAGTCAAGAACGCGGCAAAAACACGTTGGAGCCAGACGCTCGGCCAGATTGCCGTGGAAGGTGGCACGGAAACTCAGAAGCGTGTCTTCTACACGGCTCTTTACCGCAGCTTTGAGCGCATGGTGAACATCACCGAGGACGGCCGCTACTACAGCAACTTCGACCACAAGGTGCATGAGGATGCGCGACCCTTTTACGTTGACAACTGGCTGTGGGACACCTACCGCGCGCTGGAGCCGCTGCAGACGCTCTTGAACCCGGAGATGGAAGCGGATAAAATCCGATCCTACGTCCGCATGTACCAGCAGTCCGGCATCATGCCGACGTTCGCGACCGTCAGCGGCAACTATGCCTGCATGAACGGCAACCACGCCGCGGCCTGGTTCGCCGACGCGTGGTTCAAAGGCATCCGCAACTTCGACCTGGCCACGGCGTATGAGGGTGTGAAGAAGCGATCGCTCGAAGTCACCATGCTGCCATGGAGTCTCGCGCCAAAGGGCCCGCTGGACGACTTCTACCGCGACCACGGCTACATGCCCGCGCTGCGGCCCGGCGAAGTAGAAACCGTGCCCGGCGTAAGCCCGTCGGAGAAGCGCCAGCCCGTCCCGGTCACGCTGGGCAACAGCTTCGACGACTGGAATATCGCTCACCTCGCAGGCGTGCTGCACAAGCCGGACGACCGGGCCTTTTTCATGAAGCGCGCGGCCAACTACCGCAACCTGTTCCGGGCGGACAAAAGCCTGATGTGGCCGAAAGACAGTGACGGCAAGTGGATCGAGCCGATGGATCCGAAGTTCGACGGCGGCATGGGCGCGCGTGACTACTACGACGAGAACAACGGCTACACCTTCACCTGGGACGTCACGCACGACTTTGGCGGGCTGGTCAATTTGATGGGCGGTATGAGCAAGGCGCAGGCAAACCTCGACCAGTTGTTCCGCGAGCCGCTTGGCCCCTCAAAGTACGCCTTCCAGGCAAAGCTGCCAGACTCCACCTCCATGGCAGGCCAGTTTTCCATGGGCAATGAGCCGAGCTTCGCCATCCCCTACCTCTACAACCGGCTGGGCGCGCCGTGGAAGACGCAGAAGCGCATCCGCATGCTGCTGGAATCGTTCTTTCCAGACTCGCTGCAGGGCATACCGGGCGACGAGGACGGTGGCGGCATGAGCGCCTTCGTGGTGATGTCCATGATGGGCTTCTACCCCGTCACAGTTGGCGTCCCTGTCTACGACGTGGGCAGCCCGGTGTTCTCGAAGGTGACCATTCACCTGAAGAACGGGCACGACTTCATCATCAACGCACCCGGTGCCAGCCGCGACAACAAGTACGTCACGCGCGTGGAAGTGAATGGAACAGACGTACACCGGGTCTGGTTCCGGCACTCAGATGTTGTGAACGGCGGCACGCTGAAGCTGACCATGAGCGACGTGCCGAACACTTCGCTGGGTGCGCTGCCTGCGA
>CAXUEW010000122.1:0-1536 GCA_964250115.1 uncultured Terriglobus sp. | reverse complement strand
GAGCTTTCCGCCGGACTCCATCCAAACGGACCCGGCACAGTTTAGTTCGCGCTGACAGCCCATAGGTGCCGGGTGCCCCCATGTCTCGCAGAGACATGGGATAAGCCTCATCGGGACTGCCAAAGTCACACGCCTCAGAAGCGAGATGTGCGGGACCCGTTGTATCCACACACGTCGTCATCCTGACGGAGCGAAGCGACCGATCCCGAGGATGCTATGCCCCCGGCTTAGCATTTGGATAACTTCGGTGAGAACCCTCCAATCGCTACGCCAGAGCAATACGCTTCGGGATGACGTCGCGGGGTTAATACAAGACTGCTGTCATCGCCCACGCAGCTTGTTCAAATCCCGCCGATCTCGCTTGGTGGGCCGCTCCATGCGATCCACTTCGAACCAGGGACTGTTGCGGCGTGTCTCGGCTTCCTTGGCGCGTGCTGCAACGCTCTCGGCGGTCTCTTTGTAGAGCGTCTGCGCCACGGCCGCAGGTCCGCGTACATCGCTCAGTGCGAGCACGTCCAAAGTAAAAGTGCCGCCTTCGTTGGTCACGGTGAGATGGTCACCCACCTTCACGTCGCGTGCCGGTTTTGCAGGCTGGTCGCGCAGCTTGACGCGATTGTTGTCGCACGCTTTTACCGCCAGCGCACGCGTCTTGTAGAAACGGGCAGCCCATAACCACTTATCCAGCCTTACAGAATCCATATCTCAGTAGATGCCGGCTTGCCATGACGGGAAAGACCCCACTCAAGCACGAGCGAGGTCTTAATGAAAAGAGATTTGTGAAAACCTTTAGAAGATCTTGAAGTGAATTGTTAGGTACTTCTTCGGGTCGCTGCGGATGGTGTTTACCAGGCTCTGTGAGTCGACCGCCAGCTTGCCCAGGTTGTGGTACAGCGCCGGATCCTTCACCAGGAGACCGGCAGTGCCCTCGCCCTTGTCAATCCCCGTCATGATGGAGTCGACCCGAGTTACCGCATCATTGAGCTTGTTCGCAAAAGCCTGATCCTTGGTTAGCAGTCCTAGTGCGCCCTTACCTTGGTCTGCCTGTTCCATGATGCTGTTGGCGTGCTGCAGTGTGGCATTCAGGTTGTTGTAGAGCGAGTCGTCCTTTAGCAGCTTGCCAACGCTGCCCTTGCCCGCTTGCAGGTCGTCAGCCAGGCGATTCAGTTTGGAGGTGGCCGCGTTCAAGTTGTTGTACATGGCGTCATCCTTTAGCAATTTGCCGACGGATCCCTGACCGTTATTAAGATTGACTTCGAGCTTGTGCAGTTCATCAATGGTCTCGTTTGCACGGCGGTACAGCGTGTCGTCGTAAATCATGCCGCCAATGGAACCTTTTCCGGACGAAATTGTCTCCACGATCCGGTCCATCTTCGCCAGGATGACGTTCACGCTCTCGATCGTGCCCTGGCTGGCCTTCACAACGTCCTGAAGGTTGGGGCTTTCCAGCGTCTTCAGCTCAGCTGGGCTGAGCAAGGTCCAATCCGGGTCGAAGGCAATGATGACATCGTAATCGTCCAGGCTTTCTTGCTGCTTGCC
>CAXUEW010000121.1:9263-9613 GCA_964250115.1 uncultured Terriglobus sp. | reverse complement strand
GCGTCCATAGCCCTGCATGGCGGGTGATCCCTTCAGCTTTGCAACGGTATCCTCAACGCTGGGAACCACCAGGCACAGATGGTGCGCGCTGCCCCGCTTCGTGGGTGCTGGAACGGGTTTGTACAGCATGAACTCAACATAATCACTGCTGTCCGGCGCTTTCAGGTTGATCCACGAAAGAACCTTGCCATCCGCACTGCCTCGCCATGTTTCGCTGAATCCGAGCACATCCGTGTAGAAGCGGTACTCAGCGTCCAGATCGCTGACGATCAGGCCAGCATGTGTCATGTGGAGCGAGACTCGATCCTTGCCGAGGCTCTTACCGAGAGTCTGCGCGGTTTGACCGGATG
>CAXUEW010000121.1:0-9181 GCA_964250115.1 uncultured Terriglobus sp. | reverse complement strand
CTGTACAAACTCGATGGCGTGGCCGGCAGGATCGTTAATCTTGAACGCAAGATTGCCGATGCGACCGGGCTTCAGTTCCAGCGGGACGTTCACGCCTTTTGCCGCGAGGTAGCGACGCATGCCTTCCACGTCGTCTGTTTCAAACGAGATGTCGCCCAGCCGGTCTGTTCCTGCGACCTTCTCAGGGGTTAGCTCTACATACTGGTGGTCGTTGATCTTGAAGAAGGTGAAGGCCGTTGTGCCGTCTGGGTTCTTCCAGTTAGACACTTCTTCAAAGCCCAGAAAGCCGCTGTAGAAGGCACGAGACTTTTCAAGATCGTGCGACGCAAACGCAACGTGCGCGATGCCAAGAACCTTTGGCCGCGTGGGTTGCTGTGCCGAGCCGGTGCGTAGCCCTACGATGCTGCACAGTAGCAACAGGCCAATACGTTGAAAACGCCTCATGTCCAAACGCATCATCGCCCGCTCTCAATGAAGGTGACTTTGTTGATCTCGTGCAGCGTGGTGATGCCCGCGCGCACACGCTCCAGGGCGGAGTCGCGCAGGAACAGCATGCCCTTTTCCTTCGCTTTGCGACGGATCTCCGAGCCGGGTTTTTTATCGAGCAGCAACTGCCGTACCTCGTCGTCGAGTTCCAGCAGTTCGTGGATGGCTGACCTTCCACGGAAACCGGTACCGCTGCACTCAATACAGCCGGTACCCTCGCGAAAGCGGAAGCCCTGCCAATCGTCAGGTTCCAGGCCGTTCGCACGCAATTCATCGTCAGAGTAGGTGCGGTGCGTCGCGCAGAAATCGCAGATCTGGCGCACCAGCCGCTGCGCCAGAATGCAGTTCAACGCGGAGACGAAGTTGTACGGCTCCACGCCCATGTTCAGGAAGCGGCCAAGCACATCGACCACGTTGTTGGCGTGGACCGTGGTGAAGACAAGGTGTCCAGTCAGTGCAGAGTTGATGGCGATCTGCGCGGTTTCCGCATCGCGGATTTCGCCGACAAGGATCTTGTCCGGGTCGTGCCGAAGGATGGAGCGCAAGCCGCGTGCGAAGGTCAAACCCTTTTTTTCGTTGACCGGAATCTGCGTGATGCCGCGAATTTGATACTCGACCGGATCTTCAATGGTGATGATCTTGTCTTCTTCGCTCTTGATTTCGTTCAGTGCGGCGTACAGCGTCGTGGTCTTGCCGGAACCGGTGGGACCGGTGACCAGCACCATGCCGTAGGGCTCCTTGATGTATTTGCGGAAGCGTTCCAGGTCGTGCGCGCCGAAGCCGACGACGTCGAGCGACAGCTTCTTGAACTTCTCACTCATCGACTCCTTGTCGAGCACGCGCAGCACGCAGTTTTCACCATGCACCGTGGGCATAATGCTGACGCGAAAGTCGATCAGCCGGCCCTTGTAGCGGACACGGAAACGGCCGTCCTGCGGCACGCGGCGCTCGGCAATGTCCAGCTCGGACATGACCTTGATACGCGACAGAATGGTCTGGTGATGCTCGCGCGCGATGGGTGCCATGGCCTGCTGCAGCACGCCGTCGATGCGGTACTTCACCAGCAAGGAATCGTCGTAAGTTTCCAGGTGGATGTCCGAAGCGCGGCGTTCGAGCGCGCTGAAGATGGTGGTGTCCACGAGCCGGATGATGGGTGAAATGTCGTCTTCGCTGGTCAGCCGCTCGATGGAGATGTTTTCATCCGGGTCATCGTTCGAAGAGAGTACGTCGAAGGTCAGGCCCTCGGTCGCCTCTTCCAGCACGCGCTGTGACTGCTCGGTCTTCTTCAACAGGTCGGTGATCTGCGTCAGCGTGGCGACGCGCGGCAGCAGGCGCTGGCCCAGCAGCCCGCTGATTTCGTCCAGCACCATCAGGCGTGACGGGTCGCTGACCGCGATGACCAGCCGGTCTGGTAGCTGCTCCAGCGGTATGAAGTTGTAGCGAAACATCAGCTCGACCGGCACAGACTTCACCAATTCATGCTGGATCTTGAAGTCGCGCAGATCAATGAATTCCGAGTGGTAGCGACGTGCCATCAATTGCGCACGCTCGGTCTCGTTGAGTTCGGGGTTCGCGATGGGGATAGCGAGGGGTGATGCCATGATTGATTCTCCTGCTGTGCGGGCCTTGCTTCGCTGCAATTCAATTGTGAATTAGGAGATGCGGGCTATTTGGTCAAGCGTTTTTGAAGGGCACAGCTTAAGCTGTGCCACAGTTACCAATCCGAGAACGGGGCTTTAGCCGCTTGCTCTCTGTGACCTTTGCGGCATGGCTGAAGCCATGCCCTTCCGAAAGCCCTAAGTATGTGCTTCCACGTTTCGCTGCTCCATCGGCTTGGCAAGCCTTTCCTAGTTAGCTCCCGGGGTGCCATTCGTGTTCGCGCCGAGCGACAGGATGGGCAGGTACAGGGAGATGAGAATGACGGCGACGGCCACGCCCATGACGATCAGGATAGTCGGCTCGATAAGGCTGAGCACGCCCGCAAGCGATGTCTCGACGTCCTCCTCAAAAAAGCTGGCGACGGAGTTGAGCATGGTGGGCAGGGCACCGGTCGATTCGCCCACTTCAATCATCTCGATGGCAAGCTCCGGGAAGACGCGCGTGCCTTCCAACGAGGAACTGAGCCGCTGACCTTCGCGCACCTGCGTGACGGAGGAGAACACCGCGTTCGAAACCTGCCGCGACGAGATGGACCGCGCCGCCGTTTCAAGCGACGGCACCAAGGGGAGTCCACCTGTCAGCAGCGTCGAAAGCGTCCGTGCGAATAGGGCGACCTGGTACTTCAGCCAGATGACACCGAGCAGCGGGATGCCGAGGCGCAGCTTGTCGACGGTGGCCGCACCAGCATCTGTCTTCGACCAGCGATAGGCAAGGTAGCCGGCGAGCAGCAGCACCGGAATGACGTACAAACCGTAATTCTGCGCGCCGTTGCCGACTTTCAGCAGCACCTGGGTAATGGCGGGTAGAGGCGCATTCAACTGGTCATACAGTAAGGCAAAGCGGGGCACAACAAAGGTAATCAGGAAGACAAACAGCCCCGAAACCAGCGTGATCAGAAGCGTCGGGTAGACCAGCGCGGCCTTCAGTTTCTTGGTCACTGTCAGCGAGACTCGCTGAAACTCCGTGTAGCGCTGCAGCACTTCTTCCAGGTTGCCGGAACGTTCGCCCGCCAGCAGCGTGGTCGTGAAGATGAGCGGGAACCCGCCCTGCGCATCGAAGGCGCCTGACAGCGATTCACCCGTTTTGACGCGAGCAGCGACATCTTCGAGCTGTGCCTTGAAGTTCAGGTCCTTTTGGCGGCGCGCCAGCAGTTCCAACGATCCGGGGATGGGCAGGCCCGCCTTGATCAGCGTGACAAACTGCTGGTTGAACACCAGGAAGTTCTGGAGCTTGACCTTCTTGCGCGACTTGCCCGCGCCCAACGCATTGCGCGCCTTGACGGAGTAGACAAGGTACCCGGCCTGGGTGAAGCGCGCGCGCAACTCCTCGGCGGTGGCGGCAGGGTGCGTCTGCTCCTGGATGCGGCCACGTTCGTCGGCAAGCTTTACGGTGAATTCATTCATTCGGCAGTCAGCATGATTTTAGACGGGCGGCGCGGCGCGATGTGGCTGGAGGCGCTGAAAGCGATGGCAGTTGCTTCGATTCGGGAGCATACTGGAGCCATGGCAACGGTCCCTGCAACGACTCCAACCGGGTTCAACTCGGCTCCACCCAGGGGATATCCGACCTTCTCGCCGAAGGGCTATCCACTTTACCCAAGTGAGCGCTTCATCCCTGTAGAAAAGTACCTCCGCACGATGTACCACCCTGATCGGGACTACGTGGATGGACACTTGGAGGTACGCAACGTGGGAAATTGGGAGCACAGTGATTGGCAGAGTGCACTTCTGGTGTTTCTACGCACTCACGCGCGCGATTGGGGCATCTATGCGGTCGCAGAGTGCCGCTTGCAGGTCAGGATCGACAACTTTCGCATACCAGATGTGATGGTCGTGAGCCGGGAACATAAACCAGAACCGATCATCCGCGAAGCTCCAGTGCTCTGCATTGAGGTGCTGTCACCGAGGGATACAGTCAAACGCATCATGTACAGGGTGGAAGATTACATCGCTATGGGTGTAAAGGCTGTCTGGGTACTGGACCCGAAGCGTTCCGACGTGCTTGTCGTCACTGCAAGAGAAAGTCGATACGTAAACACACGAGTCCTGACCGTGGAAGGCACACCCATTCGGGTTGACCTGGATGAGATTGCGGCTGACTTGGCCAGCTAGCAAAAGCTGAACAGCGTAAAAGGCCCGCTCTGGCGGGCCTTTTCATTTCTTGTAGAGGAGGAGCTAAACCGAAAACGACGATCCGCAGCCGCAGGTGCTCTTCACTTGGGGGTTTTCAAACTTGAAGCCCGCAGCCTCCAGAGTCTCGACATAATCCACGATGCAGCCGTTCAGGTACATGGCGCTGGTCGCGTCCACGAATACCTTCAGGTCATCGAAGCGGACAACCTTGTCCATCATGCCCTGCTGATTTTCGAACGACATGGAGTACTGAAATCCGGAACAGCCGCCACCTACCACGCCAATGCGCAGACCGGCCGGCAAGGGATCCTGCGTCGCCATGATCTCCTTCACCTTCGCCTGTGCGGACGTGGTCAGGTTCACCGGCTGGGCCGGCGCGGCGTTCACAACCTCAACTGCGGGAGGCGCGGTGACGATCTCTGGAGCGGTAACGGCAGTGGCCATGGATGGTATCTCCTAAAGTGAGTGTAAGCGCCTTCTGAACGCCGATCAAGCTGGTCCTTATTGGATGCGGCTCCTGGTTCGCCCGGTTCGGACTTGTATTCGGAAAGCAGAAGGGGTGCGGCTGCAATCCGCACCCCTTCTGCGATCGGCCGGTGACTTACTTACCCTTCACCGCGATCACTTCGATTTCCAGCAGGTATCCAGGCGCTACCAGGCCTGCTATCTGGAAGGCGGAACGTGCCGGCTTGTTGTGCTGGGCTGCCGTGCCGAAGAACTGGGTAAAGCTAGCTTGAAGGCCGGGAAAGTCGATCTTGCCCAGCTTGGGATCGGCTGCCAGGAACACGGTGCACTTGACCACGTCCTTCATGTCCAAGCCCTGTTCCTTTAGTGCCGCCTGAATCTTGGTGAGGATGCTAAAGGTCTGGGTCTTGGTGTCACCATAATCAGCGAGCGTTCCCTTGGCTGCGTCCGCAGGCGTGACCGGGTTCGCCAGCGTTCCGCTGACGTACAGCGTGTCTCCTGCCCACACTGCACTCGCGATGGGCGACTTTTCCGTCTGAATGTGCTTGACGGTCACCTGTGCCCCAGCCGTGCCTGCCATGAGAACGACGCTACCCATGGTGCTTACAAGAAGTCGATGCAATTGCATGATGTGTGATGACCTTTCGCTAAATGCGATGTGCGCTTTCGGCAGGGCACAGCTTAGCTGTGCCAATGAGCGTTTCGGATAATGTTCTTGTGTTCTGTTCGCCGAAGGCGAACAGAACACAAGAGAAAGAAGTTATGCACCGGGTACGGCATGGCTGAAGCTATGCCGTACCCGAAAACCTTATAGAGCACTGGAGGGTCCAGCGCTTTTGCTCAACAACTGCTCATGCTTCTGTGGCCTTGAAGTCGCCACCAAGTTTGCGACCTTCACCTGGTCGCAGATCATCTGCGTGGCGCGCTTGCCTGAGAGCGCCGCGCCCTCTTGCCAGCCCACGATGTGCGTGGTGTGATCGCCTGCGAAGAAGATGGGACCATCCGGCTGCAACAGCGTCTTGTAGCCCGCATCGCCGCCGCCGTACGCGCGAATCCACGAACCTTCGTTGTAGGGGATGTGACGCCACATGCAGATCAGCGGCTTGGTCAGGTCCTTGCCGTTGCCCGGATGGATCTTCTCAAGCTGCTTGCGTGCGGTCTCAAACTTCTCCTGCATGCCCAGCTTTTCCCAGCCCCAATTCATTTCGTCTTCGTAGCCGGTGACCAGGATGCCCTTTGGCGAAAGCAGCTTGGCGGACGGGTACCAGATCACCGTCGTCGGTCCCGGCGCGCGGAAGGAGAGGCCACCGTAGATCTGGTAGTCCTGCTCCCAGAAGCGGCGTGATTCCCATGCCAGCTTGTAGCTGCTGGCGTACGTGGCTCCGTTGATCGAGGCCATGTACGGCACAGCGAGATCGGACTTCATCTTCTTGATCTGGGTCAACGGCATGCAGTTGACCATGTAGTCGGCCTTGATGACCTTCTCAACGCCGCGGTGCTTGTAGGTAACCTCTACGCCCTTGTTCGCGCCGGTGCGCTTGAAGCTGCTAATGGGCGCGTCATAGACGATGGTCTTGGTCTTCTCAAGCTGCGCTGCAAAGGCATATGGGATACGGTCCATGCCGCCCACCGGCTGCATCATGGTCGCCTGCCAGTCCCACGCTTCTTCGTACAGGATGCCAGCCCAGAAGTTTTCATCCAGCAGCGTGTGCATATCCATGGGTTCCTGGTTGATGGCCACCTGGTCCGCCGCGCCTGGATACTGCTTAAAGCCGGCACGGTCCGAGCCGTGGTACTTGCCGTCGAACCCGAGGGGTCCATAGGTCCGCAGGAAGGACGCCATGCGGTCCTTGTCATCCTTGGTGAGGTCCTGATCGAGCGCACCGCCCTTGATGGCCTTCGCCAGCAGTTCGCTGACGTGTCCGCGGGTGTCGTTCAGTGCCTTGCGCTGCACCACGGGGGCACCGTTGTTGGCTGTGTCGTTCTGCAGGATGGTCGAGCGCGAGGTGTTGATCTCAACCTCAAGCGGCACGTTCAGTTCGCGGCAGTAGTTCAAAATCGTGGTGTGTACGGAAGGAAGACGGCCGGGACCAAGGTTCTGGTAATTGCCCTCTTCCCAGGTACAGGTCTGCTTGGTGCCATCGGTAAACTCGACGACGGTGCCGTTGCGGGCGCTATGGTTACGTCCGCCTGGACGTGTGCGCGCTTCCAGCAGCGTTACCGTGAAGCCCAGCTTCTTCAGTTCGTAGGCCGTAACCAGCCCGGCGATGCCGCCACCAGCCACGACCACGCTGACGCCCTTGCCTGAGCCGGGTGCGGCTGCAATCGCCTCTGCTGCAACGGCTTTCATGGGAAACATGCCAAGCGCCTGCATGGTGGCGAACGTGGCGGAGTAACCGCCTGCCTGGCCAACACGTGTGAGGAAGTTACGACGGGTCATCGACATCGAAGAACAGGCTCCTTGATACTTCCGCCGGCGCAGACATACGCTGCTGCGGCTGTGACAGTAAGGCAAGAACACGGATGCAGAGGAACGCGCGCGGTCAGCACGATTTCCGTTTAGTTGTGAGGGTGCGAAGACAGTATGACATGTGGGGGCCGCCGCCTATCGTACCTTGATCAAAAAAAGCAGCGGAAAAGTGCGGCGCAGATCCGGTGGATTATCAAAATACTTAGGAAGGCAAACCATGCTGCGTCCGGCAGTTCGCCTAGCCCAACGGCGCACTCGCCTGCACCGGCGGCGGTGTTTTGTACACATAGCGCGTCAGCAGGAAGTTTTGCGCCGGCTTTTCGACCAGCCGGGCATCACCGCGTAAGAGAACCAAGGGTCGAACTGCTGCACATGCAGCCGCTCCGGCACATGCAGCTCATGCAGGGCGATCCACGTGTTGAAATGCAGAAGATAAAGGCACAGGCTGGCCCTGCCGAACGCTCCGATGGGACCCCACGCCAGTGCTCGGGAAACCCAGTGATTGCCCGTCAAGCCGAACACCAGCACCGCGAACAACGGCGTGATCAGGCCGCCATGCAGCAGCACATACGGCAGGTGCGGCACCGCGATGTAGAAGATGCACAACACAACTGCCATCGAGCCCAGCGTAAACCACATCTTGGTGCGATCTGAAACCTCAACCGCCGCGTGCAGCCTGCCCAGCGTGATGCCAGCCAGAAAGATGGGCACGAACGGCAGCGGCGTGTACTTCAACGCACGCAGCCAATAAGCCGAAGAGTAGCGATCGATGTTGTGCAAGCCGTCCGGGTTCAGCAGGATGTAGATGCCCGGCAGCACCAGCTCCCACAGCCAGAAGGCTGCAAAGAGCAGCAGCAGTTTCTTCGGTTCGCTCGGCCACCACTTCATGCGGATCAGGTATGGGAACGACAGGTATAGCATCGCTTCGGTTGCAAGAGTCCATGCGACCGTGTTCCAGAAGGTGGCAAGTGTCGGGCTCCATCCCTGCAATAAGAAGGGTGTCAGCAAAAATCCGCGCCAGAACTCTGCGTGCGGCCGCGACAGCCACTCCGCATGCAGCATCAGCAGCGAAACCACTAATGAGAGCAGGTACACCGGGTACAGGCGTGAAAGCCGTGCTGCGTAAAAACGGCCAGGCCGCAGGGTGTGCGCACGATGCGCATAGTTGTACGCGAGCACGAAGCCCGATATGAGCAGAAAAAAACTGATGTAAGTAAAGCCCGCTTCAATTACCGGGCGGATGTACTCCGCGTGCGGCGGCGTGAAGTGAAAGAACATGATGCCAAGTGCAAGAAATGTTCGCACACCGGTCAGGCCGGGCAGTGGCGGTTTGCGCTCAGGCACGGCGGTGCTTACGGTCTGCTGCTGCATTTATGAAGTGACGAGTGTCCCGAGCTTTTCGCCGCCCGCAACTCGAACAATATTGCCCTGTTCACGCATGGAGAAAATGATCATGGGCATCTTATTGTCATTGCACAGCGAGACAGCCGATGTATCCATGACGCGCAAGCTCTGCCGAATCATGTCCATGTACGTGATGGTCTCGAACTTTGTAGCGTCCGGATCCTTCTTGGGGTCTGCCGTGTAGATACCGTCCACGGAAGTCGCCTTCAGTAACACATCTGCACGGATCTCCATGGCCCGCAGCGCAGCGGCGGTATCCGTAGAGAAATATGGGTTCCCAGTCCCAGCACCGAAGATGACGACGCGTCCTTTTTCAAGGTGGCGAATGGCCCGGCGACGGATGTACGGCTCGGCGACCTCATGCATTTCGATTGCGCTCATTACGCGGCACTGGATGCCGAGCTTCTCGATGGCATCCTGCATGGCGATGGCGTTGATCACGGTGGACAGCATGCCCATGTGGTCGGCTGCAACGCGGTCCATGTGGATAGCCTGCTGGGCCACGCCGCGGAAAAAGTTGCCGCCGCCGACAACCACGCCCACCTGGCAACCGCTCTGCGCAAGC
>CAXUEW010000120.1:8480-9768 GCA_964250115.1 uncultured Terriglobus sp. | reverse complement strand
ATGAAGAAGCTACCGTTTCGCAGGACTTCCACAGCGGCGGCATCGTCCTTGCAGGCACCGATTCCCCGCTGGATATCCCGGCAACCAGCCTCCATCTGAACCTGCGGGCGCAGGTGAAGTACGGCAACATGAGGCCTTGGGAAGCGCTGCAAACGGCGACCTCCATGGCAGCCAAGGCCTACGGCTACGACAAGGACCTGGGCACGTTGCAGCCCGGCAAGCTGGCCGACATCATCATCGTGGGCGGCGATCCGCTTAGCTCCATTGACGACGTGGCCAAGGTGCAGTGCGTCGCGGTGAATGGCACACTGCGCAGCGTGGATGAGGTTGCCGCACCCTTCAGCAAACGGGTAGCGAAGAATACGGTCTGCTCCACCCAGTAGATTCCGGAGAAGGCATGGGGCTTCAGCCCCCGAGGTCTGCTTTTTCTCAGCGGAGTCGCGACTGCGCCTGAGAGCGGTACCCTGATGGTGTCGCGTGCGAATGTGTCGCGCCTTCAGCGCTCAAATTTTATCGTCACGCTGACCTGGGCCTTGCGGCCCAGGCTGTTATGTCACGGGCCGTTGGCCCTGATGCCGCCACACGACAGCAAAAGCATATCTGCTTTAAGGCCATTTTTAGTTCAGGTGTAGTTGTTGTTTTTAGGGCCGTAGGCCCGACACATAACAGCCCAGCCCGCAAGGGCTGGGTTTCGGACAACCAAAGAACACAAGGGCTGAAAGCCCGGCACATCGGTGCAGCTACACCTCTGAGGAATGGTCAGAAGCCGAACTTCAGGCTGACCTGCAACTGCCGTGACGTGGCTGCCGAGGTGATCAATCCGGCGCTGCTGCTGGCCACGACCGCTGCCGTCTGGGTCGCCGGAGTTCCCTGCGTTGGACCCGCGCTGAAGATCACCGGGTTCGGCTGGCTCAGGTTCGTGTGATTCACCAGGTTGAAGGCGTCCACGCGAAACTGCGCGTCCAGACGTTCACCAATGCGCGTGGATTTGCGCAGGGAAATATCCCAGTTCACGTAACCGGGTGCCGTAAGCGTGTTCCGGGCCAGGTTGCCCACGGTGCCGTAGGCAGGCGCGCTGAATGCAGCGGGATCGAAGAAGCGTGCCGCACGTTGCGCCGTTCCGCCACTGGTGTACAGCGGCCCCGTGAAGGCACGATTGACATCAGGCCGCACAGGATTGCGGCTATCGCCCGAACCCGTGGGGTTGTAACCAAGCTGCGGTGTAAACGGCAGGCCGCTCTGCACGGTGACAATATTGCGTACAGACCAGCCAGCGACCACGCGGTCA
>CAXUEW010000120.1:7878-8470 GCA_964250115.1 uncultured Terriglobus sp. | reverse complement strand
GAAGGTGTGTCCGTGGCCCAGCGGCAGGTCGTAGGTGCTATTGAACGCGGCAATGTTGCGCACGTCAGTGGCGGCAAGACCATAATCCAGCGACGGCTGCTTCGGGTACGAAACGAACGCCGGAGTGTTCGAAGAGACGCTGGTATTCCACGCCGTTCCATTGTCGAGATTCTTGCTATAGGTGTACACAGCGCGGAACTGCAGGCCATGCCGCGTGGACTGGCGCAGGTCAAAGACGGCAGCGTTGTAGTTGCTGTACCCGCCGGTGATCCACGAAATGGTGTTCGCCAGCCCCGGCTGCGGACGCACCGTGTTCGGATAGTACCGCGTACCGTTGGGCACGTTCGGTGGGCAGTTGTTGTTGCAGGTGATCGAAGCCGGTTCGTTCTGGTTCGACGACAGGATCTGCTTATCGCCCTTAGAACCTATATAGCCAGCGGTCAGGGAAAGTCCTTGCGCGATCTGGTGTTCGACACGCAGCGTCCACATGTACACAAGCGGCGTGGGCAGGTCGTTCTGCACGGTATGCGGCGAGATCAAACCCGCCGAACCCGCGGCCGGATTGGTAATGGACACGTTGCTGTACGTCAGG
>CAXUEW010000120.1:0-7868 GCA_964250115.1 uncultured Terriglobus sp. | reverse complement strand
TGTTGAACGGCGGCGACGAATCGAAGCGATAGTCGAGATTGTCCAGCAGCGAACGATGCACGCCGAAGCCCGCGCGAACGGCAGTTTTGCCGTCCTCCGTCACACGCCAGGCAAGGCCGATGCGAGGCTCCCACAGCAGCTTTGCGCGGTTGACCAGCAGGCCCCGTTTACCCACCGTGGGTGTCGCATTGATGACGCCGTTGGTGTATTCAAAGGCCGGTGCCTTGCCGTCAGGCGAGTTGAAGCCGTTGGTCGATTCCGTCCGCAGCCCGGCACTGATCTCAAGCGCCGGCGTCGGCTTCCACTTGTCTTCTAGGTACGTGGCCAGCATGCTGGTACGAAAGCCGAGCTGCGTGGGCGTGGGCACGTAGGAGAAGTTGCGCACAGTGCCCGCCAGGAACGCCGTCAGCGATGCGAAATTGGCCTGGCCGTTCTGCTGCTGCGCCAGGATGCCAACAGAGCGCACCTGCTGCGCCCACACGCCTGCTTCGATCTGGTGTTTGCCCGCGGTGTAGAAGATGTGGTCGTCCACGGTGTAAATGGTGCGCGCCAGGGCGTTGTTGCTGCCCACGTTGGTGCCCGCGGTACTCAGTTGACCGGTCGCATTCGACCCGGTCGAACCCGCAATGACGATGGCACCGACGGGACGCCCGGCAACAAAGGTGCCGACTGAGGCTTGCACGTCCGCAGGTACGGAGCCGACGAAATAAAATACCGCTCGCGACACGCCGATGCGCGCTGTGTTCAGCAGGCGCGGCGAAAAAACATGCTGCTCCTGCACGCTGGTCACCTGGGTGCGCAGCGACTCGTCAATGATGGACAGCGGGTTCTGCGTGGGCGTGTGCGCAATGGAATCGTCCACCGTGTAGACGCCGAAGAGCAGATCGTTCGCCGACAGGTTCGCGTCGACGCGCGCTGTGCCGAAGTCTTCACGGATGCGCTGGGTGGGCGAGGAATACGCCAGCGCAATGCCGCCGCCAAGGTCCGGGCCGTTGGCTACCGGCCACAGATTCAGGAAGGGCCGCACGGCAGGTGCGGCGGCTGCGCGCGACGCAGCATTGGGCACCAGGGTCAGGTTGCTGAGGCCAAGGTTCTGACGGTAACCCTCGTAGTTGGCAAAGGCAAAAAGCTTGTCATGCCGGATGGGGCCGCCAAGCGCCGCGCCGTAGTTATTGCGCTGGAAGCGTGGCTTCTGCGCCAGGTCGAAGTAGTTACGAGCGTCCAGAACAGAGTTGCGCAGGTACTCGTACACTGAGCCGTGCAGACGGTTCGTACCCGAAGCGGTGACGATGCTGATCTGCGCGCCCTGCCGCTTGCCGTAGCTTGCGCCGTAGGTGTCGGCCACCACGTTGAACTCGCGGACGGCCTCCACTCCAAGCAACTGGCCGCTGGTGCCGCCGGGCGTCACGTTGATCAACGATGCGCCGGTGTACTCCACGCCGTTCAGCAGGTACAGGTTGTCCTGCGGACGACGGCCTGAAACGGAAAACATGTTGCCGACCGACGAGTTCGACGTGCCGATGGAGCCGGCTCGCTGCGACGTGTAGTTGACTGTCGCCGGGTTCAGCGTGATCAACTGGTCGTAACTGCGGCCGTTCAGCGGCAGGTCCTTCACCTGGCGTTCGCTGACCAGGCCGGATACCTGTTCATTGGAGAGGTTCACCGTAGCGCCCGTGTCCGTCACGGTAACTTCCTCCGACGACGACGAAACGCGCAGCGCCATGTTCAGATCAAGCGCCTGCCCAACGGTCAACTGCACACCGGTATGGCGCTCCGCCGCAAAGCCGGCAGCGGTCACAGCAACGGTGTACGTTCCCACCGGCAGCGAAGGCGCGGCGTACCGTCCGGCGGAGTCGGTCAGCAGGCGGCGTTCGGTACCCGTTTCTTCGTTGCGAACGGTGACGGGCGCACCCGGCAGGGCTGCACCGGTCGGGTCGGTGACCGTGCCGCGCAGCGTACTGCCCACCACCTGCGCCGTAAGTGGGTGCACGGCGGCAGAGGCAAGTAGAAATAGGACAGGCGACGAACGGCGGAGCAGATTCATGGTGTTTCCTTTTGCGTGTGTTGACCGGTGCTTAAGGAGCGGCGGAGACCCGCACCCTGATCGGATGGGTTAGTCAGCGGCAACAACAACGCATGGTGAAACAGGGAAACATACGAGACACTGAATCTTTTTCCAGAAGGAAGCGGAAGATAAACGTGAACAGTCAGTCAGTGGGAGACGCGGGCTCGATCTAGCGGCAACAACAGCTGGGCGCGGCTTGAGAGCGGAACGAAACCATACCTTCTTTGTATCGCAAGCCGGGCTATTTGGAAAGGGGCGTCCGTGCTGGAAACACGCCTGCAGGGACCGGCCGCGCAGTGCTGGTCGTGCAACCTGATACTTGGCAGACACCCTTAGTCCTGAGACAAAAGGGGATCAGGACCCGAAGTTAGAAGTAGATCTTCCCCGCTACTTCGATCGATCGTGCGGCATTCAGAGTTGACGTGATCTGGCCGGCGGAAGTGGAATCGATATCGTGACCGGCGTTGCGAAGGTCGTATGGTTAAACACGTTGTAGAACGAACCGCGCAGTTCGAACGAACGTGCCTCACCGAACGAGAATCGCTTCAGAAGCGACACGTCAAACTGCACCAGGCCATCGTTGCGCATGGTATTGGTTCCGCCGTTGCCGTAGGTATAGAGCGCCGGCACGGCAAAACTCTCAGTCCCACCGACCGGGCACTGCGTGTTGCGAGAATCGTAATACCAGCAGTTGGGCCGGCGCACCATCTGCGCAGGCCTGAGAATGTTTGGCCGTTGGCTACTCAGGCCCGTGTTGGCCTGGTCTCCGCTGATGGTCAGCGTGAATGGCAGCCCTGACTGCAGCGTTCCAACACCGGACAAATTCCAATTGCCGATGAGGCCCTGCACAAACCCCTGCGCATTGGAGCCCAGTATCTTGCCGCGACCGAACGGCAGTTCATATACACCGCTGGTAACAAGGTTATGCCTAAGGTCGTAATTGCATGGACCGTAATAGTAATAGCCGCCGCTCGCCTCGCGGGTAAGACTGTTGAAGGTTCTATCTGTCAGGCACTTCCCATAGGTATAAGAGACCAGCAAGGTAGCGCCGGCCAGCGCGCGCGTCTCCACTTTGGTTTGCAGTGCGTTGTAGTTCCCGTTGCCCGCGTAGCGCGACAGGCCGATAGTTCCCCACTGCTGGTAAGGCCGACGGCTTTGAATGGCCCCCGGACCCGGAAATGGATCGTTCACCTGGAAGGGCTGCACGATGTGAAGGGAACGGTTGCCAACGTAAGCCACATCCACCGAGAGCTTGTTGCCAAACTGGTGCTGAACAGCCACATTGTATTCCTGCACGTAGGTGTTCTTCACCTTGGCTTCCATGGTGGTGAGGCTTGGCTGCGAGCATGACTTCGCCACAAAGCCGAACGAGCAGACCGCGTTTGCGGTGTTGGCCGCAACGATGGGCTGGCTGGAATACACGTCCGCAAATGTAAGCGTGGGAACTCGAACACCGGATGCGTTTGCAGTGTTGTTGTTGTTTACGGTCTGCGATGCGATAAATGGAACTACGTTTTGCGTGTTGTTAATCGCATTATTATCCGGAAAGTTGAAGAAGATACCGTATGCGGCACGCAGCACCGTGTTCTTTGCAGGCACAAAGGCCACACCGAAGCGTGGCGCCACATTGTTCCGCGCTGCGGGCCGAATCGATGTAGGCAGCCCAAGATCACTATTGAACTGAATACGATCTGAAAACAGCGCGTAGAGCGTAGGCGTGCCAGGCTGCGCATTCATTGAAAAATCGGAGGGAATTACGACTTTGCCGTTCGTAGGATTAAAGCCCGATGTCTGCCCCTTGATGCCGTTATAGAACGGGTTCATCTCATAACGCAGGCCGGCGTTGATGGTCAGCCTTGAACTGGCTTTGTAATCCTCCTGAACATACATCGACTGAAAATTGACGTAATTTCCCCACAGCGAGCGGAAGTAGCTGCGCTGCGCATTGGATGGATATCCTAGTAGAAAATCTGCAAAGTTATCGCCCGAATAATTATTACCGAAGGAAAAGGTTCCGACCGAGTTAGACCCGAATAGGTACGTGTTCGTGTCGTGGAAGTTCTCATAGCCGAAGCGCAGTTCATGCTTGCCGCTCGTAAACGTGGTCCGCGCAACATACTGCCAGGATCGAATTTTGTTCTGCTTGGGATAGTTGCCGCTCTGCCCGTTGAAGGCGGTGTAGTTCGAGACGTTGATTTGCGGCAGACCCTGGTACTGCGCGGGCGAGAGTCCTTCAAGGCCCTTGATGCCGGCCTGGCTGTTGATATCCTGCCCCTGCAAGGAACTGGTGAAGAAGAAGACGCTGCGGTAGTAAGAGAACTGTGTTTCTGCCAGCCACTTGGGCGAAAAGATATGGGTCTCGCGTAGGACTACGTTCTGGCCTCGGCTCCGAAGAGGGAAACCTCCCAGCGCCGGGAACGGATTTGGATCGGTCTCGTGGTTGTTGCTGATGGAGTAGCGGCCCATCAGGCGGTCGCGCGAAAACAGGGTCTGGTCAACCCGGATATCGCCCTGATCAAGCTGCTGTTTCAGCTTGTTGGTAAGCACAGCGTGCGACACGGTGCCGCGCAGCTGGTTTGCATCCGGCAGATACTTCAGGAAGAAGGCGGCCTGCGGTGAAATGCGTCCGGATGGTATGACGTTGTTCGCAAAAGGCTGACCGGTTAGGGGATCGCGCAATGTCACGCCGCTGCCGCGGTAGTCGCCCGTGCGCATGGTCGCGCTGGGCACGATGTTGTCGAAGTTCTGGCCGAGCGTGTACAGCGTCGTTTGCAGGTCCAGGAAGAAGAACGTGTGATCTTTGACAATGGGACCGCCAATCACAAAGCCAAATTGGTTACGATGCAGCGGTTGGTTGCGGCGTGTGGAGCCCGTGGGCGGCACGTAAAAGTAGTTCTTGGCGTCAAAGGCGTTGTTGCGCAGGAACTCGTAGGCGGTTCCATGAAATGCGTTGGTGCCGCTCTTCAAGGTCGCGTTCACAATGGTGGGGCTGTGCCCGTAATCCGCGGGCATGTTGCTGGATTCGACCTTGAACTCCTGCAGTGCGTCCACATTCGGCGAGATCAGCGTACCGCCGAGTTGTGACTCCGTGATGTTGGAGCCGTCAAGATACCAACCCGTCCACGAAGGCGACAGGCCGTTGATGTTTACGTTGACAGCGCTGGCGCGAATGGATGTTCCACCGGCAGGTATGTTCTGGCCGCCCTGGATGAAGCTGACGCCAGGCGTGAGCTGTGTAAGCTGCCAGAAGTTGCGGCCGTTCAGCGGAACGTTCTGCACCGTCTGCGTGTCGATGACCTGACCAACGGCAGAAGACGCTTCATTCAACAAAGGGATCTGCGTGGCGACGACATTTACGGTGTCGGTAATTGCGCCCACGTGCAGCACCGGGTTGATGGTCGCGCGCTGTGCCACCTGTAGCTCGGTGTCACCGATCTGGGTGGGGCTGAAGCCTTCGTGGGTAATGGTGACGGTGTAGTGCCCGATCTGAAGATTCGATGCGTTGTACGCTCCGCTGCCGTCTGACCGCACCACACGTGTTTCGCCTGTACCCAGATTCTTGATCGACAGGGTGGCTTCCGGGATTGCGGCTCCAGCGTCATCCTGCACCGTTCCAAGGATGGTGGCGGTGTTCGATTGCGCCTGCAGCGAGCATGCCGAGAATGCGAGGGCTGCGATCAGAAGGGCTTGAGGGTGTTGAGAACGCATCGCTTACTCCATGAAGAACGTCACGTGCTGGCTAACCGGCAAAACCTTGGGGATTCCACTGGCTGCTGGTCGTACAAACAGCCAGGCTCGGAAACGATTCCGAAAATAAGGCCCTGGAGCCTTGTTTGTCAAGCAAATCCTGCTGGCGAGAACTTAGAAATCGCGAACATAACGCACGGCGTTGACAACCTGCCATATGCGCTTGATGATTTGTGGGAAGCGTTTCCAAGAGAAATGCAGAAGTTGTCACGTAAACGGGAGAACCTTATGGCAGACATCGCAGGTGCGGCAATCACGCTCTCGTCGAAAACCGCCCTTGTAACCGGAGGGAGCGCCGGCATTGGTGCTGCTTCCGCAATCGCGCTTGCCCGTGCAGGCGCGTACGTCATCGTGCACTACAACAGCCAGCAGGCAGAAGCAGAGCACGTGCTGCAGCAGGTCCGCGAAGCCGGTGCCCAGGGCGAAATCGTGCAGGCGGACCTGTCCACGCGCCAGGGCACGGAGACGCTCTGCCGCTTTGCCGAGGGACGCACGATCGACATCCTGGTCAACAACGCTGGATCGCTGATGAAGCGAACGGGGGTAGGGGACTTCACCTACGAACTGTGGGAATCGGTCATGATGCTGAACCTGACCAGTGCCTTCTTCCTGTCACAGGCCGTTCTGCGCGGCATGGTTGAGCGGAAGGGCGGTGTGATCATCAACATGTCATCGGTCGCGGCTCGCTTTGGCGGCGGCGTGGGCGCGCTGGCCTACTCGTCGGCAAAGGCTGCTGTGTCCACCATGACCAAGGGGCTCACCAAGGAGTTCGGCCCAAAGGGCGTGCGCGTGAACTGCATCTCTCCGGGCACGATCGACACGGGCTACCATCGCGCATTTTCAACGGAAGAAGGCCTCGCCGGTGTGCGTGCCGCGACGCCGATCGGCAGACTTGGGACAGCGGAAGAAATTGCCGACCTTGTCGTCTTTCTCGCGAGCGACCGTTCGACGTTTATCCACGGCCAGACCATTGAGATCAATGGCGGCTTTTTCATGGCATAGCAGGGGCTCTGCGTTGCAGCGGACCGGTTAGACCGTGTTCTGCTGCAACGCTCCGTCCTGAGGGTATGTGCGAGCAACGCGCGGCAGCGTCCAGATCAGCGTGGCGGCAATGATGGGCAGTGTGCCAAACAGCATGAACACAGGCCGGAAGGAATAGTGATCGACCAGCCATCCTGTGGCCAGGCTAAAGACCATGCCTCCAAAGCCTGAGCCCATGCTTGCCAGGCCCCAGATGGAAGCAACCGCATTCTTCGGGAACACGTCACGCGGCAGTGCGAGCACGTTCGCCAAGGCTCCGCTATAGCCGAAGGTGGCGATGGAAATAAGTGCAATGCTCACGGTTGTGCTGGCGACCATGGCTGCGGGAAAAGCGGCAACCATGCACGCGGAGAAGACCACGACACTGATGCGGCGCGCAGTCTGATCAGACACGCCCCGCTTGAGGATCGCCATGGTAAGCAGACCGCCGGCAAGATTGCCGAGACCTGCCGTGGCGAATGGAATCCATCCGACCTTGCCGATCTGTGCAAGCGTAAGGCCGTGGCCCACCTTGAGGTACTGCGGAAACCAGAACGTGTAGAAGTACCACACAGGATCGGCAAAGACCTTGCTCAGGGTGAACTGCCAGACGAAGCGGTCACGCACCAGGCTTGCGACCGGCGGTGCAGGCAGCTCCACATCACCGGGCGTAACGGGTGGCTTGCGATAGACAACAAGCCAGACCGCCATCCACACGAAACCGAGCAGGCCGACGATGACGAACGATGCACGCCAGCCGAAGCTAATCGCAGCCCACGCCAGCAGCGGCGGTGCCAGCATGGCGCCGACGGCAGCCCCGCTGTTGAAGATGCCGGACGCAAGCGACCGCTCCTTCGGCGGAAACCACTCGCCAATGACTTTGACGCCTGCGGGATAGTTCCCCGCCTCGCCGACGCCCAGCAGAAAGCGATACGCGCCCAGCGAAAACGCGCCTGTTGCCGCTGCTGTAAGCACCTCTGCCGCAGACCAGAACGCGATGATCAGCGAGTAGCCAAGGCGGCTGCCAAGCCGGTCA
>CAXUEW010000119.1:8197-9819 GCA_964250115.1 uncultured Terriglobus sp. | reverse complement strand
AGGTGCGTGTAATCGTTTGAGCCCACGTTGTGCGCGATCTGCGCCTTCAGGTTCGTCCATCCACCCGCTTCGATCAATCCAAGAATTGGGATCAGCGCGGCTCCGGCCCAGATCAACACGAACTGCAGCACCTCATTGATGATGGCGGACCGCAAGCCGCCCAGCATCACGTAGATGGCAACTGTGATGGCACCAATCCAGATGGAGAACGTCATATTCCATACCAGAACGGTCTGCATGACCACCGCCATGGCGTACATGTTCACGCCCGACATCAGGATGGTCATCAGCGCAAAACTGCCCGCGCTAAGCGCCCGCGCGCCTTCGCCAAAGCGCAGTTGCAGGTAGCCCGGCACGGAATGCGTTTTGGAGATGTAATAGAACGGCATCATCACAATGCCGAGGAAAAGCATCGCGGGAATCGCTCCGATCCAGTACCAGTGCATCGCCAGAATGCCGTACTGGTATGCAGATCCCGCCCAACCCATCAGCTCAAGCGAACCCAGGTTTGCGGAGACAAAGCTGAGTCCCGCGATCCACGCGGTCATCTCGCGGCCGGCCAGGAAGAACTCCTCGCTGGTGTTGGTCGAACCCTTCACATAGAAACCGATGAAGAGCACGATCACAAAGTACAGCGCAAGGATGAGTACATCCACCGGATGCAGATGAGTCAACTGCCGGGGAATGGCAACAGCTAAAACAGACATATAGTCCTCGGCCCGAAGGAAATCGGCAGCAAACCCTTATACATGTCTTCGTGCATCGACCGCTACATCGCGCAGGGTCCGCAGAACACCTGATAGATCGGTCGTAACCTTATCCTGTCCAAAGGCAAAGTAGACGTTACGGTACAGGCGGTAGAGCCGTTCGTAACGCAGGGCCGACGCAAGTTCGGGCAGAAAGGTACGGTGTCCCGGGCACATCTTCGCCTGCGCTTCCTCCACCGATGCGAAGATGCCTGCGGCTAGTTGCGCAAAGATGCCGGATCCGATGCTGGTTGGCGTGGAGTCAGGCACCAGAACGGGCTTGTTCAAGACATTGGCATACACCTGGTTCAGAACATGGTTGTTCTGCGGAATCCCGCCTGCGTTAATCACGCGTTTAATCGGCACGCCGTACTCCGCCATGCGGTCCAGAATGATGCGTGTGTGGAAGGCCGTGCCTTCGATGGCGGCGAACAATTCATCCTGCGCGGTATGCAGCAGGTTCCAGCCCAGCGTGATGCCGCCGAGTTCGCTCTTCACCAGGATGGTGCGGTCGCCGTTATCCCAGCTCAGGCGCAGTAGGCCGGTCTGCCCCGCGCGGTAGGCTTCCAGGCCCTTCGCAAGCGATCCCACGTCCATACCGGCGCGCCGAGCGATGGCTTCAAAGATGTCGCCAACGGCCGAAAGTCCCGCCTCCACGCCGGTGTAGTCCGGATGCACGCTCCCCGGAACAACGCCGCACACGCCGGGGATCAGCGTCTGGCGGCTACCCATGGCGATGATGCAGGTCGATGTACCCACCACGTTGACCACATCGCCTTCACGGCAACCCGCGCCGATTGCGTCCCAATGCGCGTCGAACGCGCCCACCGGGATGGGGATGCCCGCACGCAAGCCCAGTTGCCCCGCCCACTCCGG
>CAXUEW010000119.1:7095-8187 GCA_964250115.1 uncultured Terriglobus sp. | reverse complement strand
TGATCCGACGTCAGCACCTCACCCGACAGCTTCTCTCGCGCACCGTCCAGCAGCGGATCGACGGCGGAAAGGAATCGCTGCGATGGAAAGCCGCCCCACCGCTCGTTCCACATCCACTTGTGACCCGCGGCGCAGCGGCTGCGCTTCACCTGTTGTGGATCGGTCACGCCGCACAGAGTTGCCGCCACCATGTCGCAATGTTCAAACGCAGAGGCAAATTTCGCACGCTTCTCAGGGTTGTGCCGCAACCAGTGCAGCAGTTTTGCGAAACCCCATTCGTGCGAGTACACGCCGCCGCACCACCCAATCGCTTCCAGGCCCTGTTCATGAGCCAGCGCGGTGATCTGTTGCGCCTCCAGCAAAGCGCGGTGATCGCACCAAAGGTAGTAATCGTCCAATGGCTGCATTGCAGCATCCACCGGGATGACGCTCGATCCGGTTGTATCGAGGGCAATCGCTTCTATCGCATCGCCAGGCACTCCGGTCTGCTGCAGCACATCGTGCGTGGCCTGCACAAGCGCGCGCATCTGGTCCGTGTGTGACTGTGTTGCGTAGTCCGGGTCTTCACGTTTGCGGTGCAGCGGATACGTTGCTGACGCCGTGCCAAGCCTGCCGCGCTCGCTGTCAAGCAGCGTGACACGCACGCTCAGCGTTCCAAAATCCGCACCTGCCACCACTCGCATCCAGTTGTTCTCCGCGTGCACCGACCGCCGAGAAGATGGTACCGCGCGAAGCTAGCGGCTGGCCTGCGTTGTGCCGGATGCCCCGCCGTAGAGCTGGCGGTACATCTCGCGATTGCGCAGGATGGCCTGCACGTATTCACGCGTTTCCGTGTACGGGATGGACTCAACAAATTCGGGCATGTCCTTGTAGTTGTTTTCAGCCATCCAGTTGCGAATGGGCACGTCACCCGCGTTGTAGGCCGCCAGTGCGTATTCCGGCGTGCCGTTGTAGCGGTCCAGCACCTGCCGCAGATTCGCCGTACCCAGCTTCAGGTTGACCGACGCATTCAACAGGCTGCCGGTCGAAAAGCCCCGCATGCCCATGCGTTTTGCCTCCTGCTTGCCGACCGCGGGCAGCAGTTGCATCAGC
>CAXUEW010000119.1:2013-7085 GCA_964250115.1 uncultured Terriglobus sp. | reverse complement strand
GAGACAGCACCGGGGTTGAACTCACTCTCCTGCCGAATGAGCGACGCAACCAGGTACGGGTCCAATTCCTGCGCGGCTGCGGCAGCCGTCAGGTCAGACCAGTAGGGCTTGGGAAACAATAACTGCCAATACTGGCTGGGAACTTCACTGACCGGCAGCGTATAGAACGAGAGTCCACTCCGCTTGATGGCCTGCAGCGCCCGGACGTTCTCGCCATAGCTGGTATAGATTTCCGCCTCTGCCAGCGCGCCCCACTGCGAACTGCTTGCCCCAGCCTGGATTTCCGGCGCGATGTACTCGTTGAGTGCCGCATTGGCCAGCAGGCGTGCCTTGATCAGGTGCGGATCGTTTTCAGGGAGCGCCGCGATCAGGGTAGGCGGTGGCGGTGTGCGCACCGACGCCAGCGCCGATGCCGGGGGCACCGGCTGTTGAGGACCCATGGCCGCAAGCCGCTGACGGGCAAGGTTGGCGTAATAGTAATTGCGGTAGGTGGCAGAGAGCGCAGTGTAGAAGTTTGCTGCCTGCTGCGGATTTTTCTCCGCGTCTTCGTAGAGCCTGCCACGCCAGTACAGCGCAGTAGGAGCCTCGGAACTGGAGGGGAACTTTGCCACCTGCTCTTCCATGAGCCGCGCCGCCGCCGGGTAATTGCGCTGACGGTAGTTCAGCCACGCTGTGCGCCAGTGGGCTGAAGGCGCGTAGGTGCTGTTTGGAAACAGCTCCACCAGCTTCGCGTAATGCTCAATGGCTTGCGGCGTGTTCCGCTTTATGAGGTACATGTTGCCGCCGGAATACAACGCCTCTTCCAACCAACGGCTGCGCGGAAAACGTTGCTCCATTTGCTGCAGGATGGAGGCGTGTCCTTCCTGGTCGCCTTCATTGCGCGAGATCTCCGCAAGAATGTACAGCTTCAGTGCCGCGCTGTCGTCGGCTGTATCAGGCAGGGCTTCGGCCTCGCGGCGCGACAGGTGCTTCAGGCGCAGATCGCACACGGCCGCGTAAATCTCCAGTGCATTCCGGTCAGCCTGTGACAGCGAGCTGTCTACGCGCTCAATGGCGTGGTATTCCTCACCGGCCTCGCCGTAGCGTTTCGCATTGAACAGCGCATCCGCGTGCAGCTTGCGCTCACCCGCCGTCGGCCCGGCATTCATGGCTTGCAACGCCGTGCGGGATTGCGCAGCCTCCGGCGAAAATGGCAGTCGGACATAGATCTGCCGGTAGATCGCCGCAGCAGCGCTGCTGTCACCTGCTGCCTGGTGCGCCTTGGCCTCGGTCAGCAGGTAATCCGCGCTGCCTGAGCGCTTTTGCCCGGCGATCGTCGAGAGTGCACGAAGTGCACTTTGCGCATCATTGTTCAGCAGGTAAGCGTTGGCAAGCGTTACCGGTGCACTCTGCACGAAGATGCTGCCAGGGTGGCGCTCTGCAAAACCGGTCAGCAGCGTAACGGCAGTGTTGCCGTCGCGATTCAGCAACGCCGCCTGGGCGCCGAGGTACTCGGCATAGTCGCGAAGCGATTCACCACCCGCCGCCTGGCGGTAACTGGTGACAGCCTCCGCGTAACGCCGGTCGGCAGCGTAGGCGTGCCCCATGGCCAGGTAAGCGGCAGAGGCGGCCTCACCGGGGTTTGCCGCGGCGTAGCTCTGCACGCCGGCAAACGCTGCTGCCGAGCGGGATGCTGCAAGCTGCTGTGCCATGGGCCGCAAGGATGAAGAGGCGGTAAACGCGCTGAACAGCCGCCGGCTCTGCGGAGTTGCGGCTGCTTCAACCACCGTCGTTCTTACATGTGCGCCGTTGCGGCCTGACGCCCTGCCCTTTGTGGCTTTGCCCGTTGCATGGACGACCCTATCCTTCGCGGAGACGACCTTGCCCCTGGCAGACCTGCCGTCCTTCGCCGTCGCAGTGTTCTTGCCGGATGTCGCTGCGCGAGAGGCCGAACCGGCCTTCGCCGGGCTCCGCTTTGCCGCAGGGGCATGCCGGGGAACGGCAGCCACGCCACTGGTTGGGGCCAGAAGGCCAAGTAACGCCGCGCTTAGAATCCAGTGCTTCACGTCTACACTCTATGACGTTCCACGGCCCGGTTGGTCAAGCTGAAGCGTAGTCAGTGAACCATGCGTGGTTACGCAGCTAGCGGTTCAGGGTGTGACTCCATGGCAATCATGCGCCGGAACGTTGCCGCGCATACGGCGCGGAAGTACACTGATCCCAACGCATGCCCGTCATCGAACAGATCGGAACAGAGGAAATACATCCTGACGTAGCCCTTGTAGATGCCGCTCGGCACGGGGATACCAAGGCGTACGAGAAGCTGGTTCGCCAGTATGACCGTCAGATTTTCCGGGTTGCACAGCACATTACGCAGAACCGTGAGGACGCTGAGGACATCACTCAGGACGTCTTTATGAAGGCGTACACCAAGCTGGAGCAATTCCAGGGCAACAGTAAATTCTCTACCTGGCTGACGCGTATCGCGGTAAATGAAAGCCTGATGCGGCTGCGCAAGCGTAAGACCAGCCGCACCGTCTCCATGGACCAGGATGTGCAAACGGAAGAAGGATCCATTCCGCGCGACTTCGCGGATTGGACGCCCGACCCGGAGCAGCAGTACGGTACATCGGAGCTTGGCGTGATCCTCCAGCGCACCATTGCAGGATTATCACCGGGATTTCGCACCGTTTTTACACTTCGAGACATCGAAAACCTGTCGACGGAAGAGACTGCGCAGGCGCTGGGTTTGAGCGTGCCGGCGGTCAAATCAAGATTACTTCGGGCACGATTGCAGCTAAGGGAACGCCTGAGCCGCTACCTGAAGCGTACGGACGGGAGCACCAAGCTGTGACCTGCACCGAGTTTCTTGCCAAGATGACCGATTACTTCGATGGTGAAGTCGAACCACAACTGCTGGGTGAGATCAAGGCGCACCTTTGCGAGTGCCACCATTGCGAGATCCTGGTCGATACGACGCGTCAGACCATCCGAATCTACAAAGACCATCAGGTGTTCGAGCTGACAGAAGAGGTACGGGAGCAGAACGTGGCGCGAATCATGTTAGCGTGCACCACGCACCGCCCCGTTTAGAGCTTTCCGATCAGGTTTAGCCCTTGTTTCTTCAGGGCCAAAGGCCCGACATATAACAGCCTGCGCCGAAGGCCTAGGTATGCGAGCAACCCACACAGAGCGCTGTAGGCGCGACACATAAGTAGCGACTACGCCTTGAGGTAAATCCCTCCAGCTGCCTGAGTGATTTCGTTAGCGGACAACCTGCTGGAAAAGCGGTGAGTTCAGCAGTTCTGAGAACTGCCCCTCCGACGAAGCATAGGAAACCTGCAGGGTTCCGGAGTTGGAGTCAACTGAGGTTTCACCAAGAGCCGTCTTTTCCTGAGCAGATCCCTGCGTCTTCTTCAACATGACCATGCCCTTCATCAGCGTAGCCGCCGTTGCCGCGGTCATGCTGTCTGACATGACAACGGCCATGTCAAAGTGAATTCCGTTTGCAAAATCAACCGTATAGCGCGAACTCTTCATCCGGTTCTTTACTGTGTCATAATCTGTCAACGCGGCTGCATCGCCAAGCACGGAACGCATCATGGTTTGCGTGCCGCGCTGGTCTAACAGGCTCCACAGGGCGCGTGAATCAACCACATTCATCTCGTTCATCATGTCGCTGTTTGACAGCATGTTGGGAATGACGCCGTCGCGCGCATCCAGGCCGGACCTTACTGAAGCGGAATCGCCGAAGAGCATCGTCGTCTGGTTCAGGAAGACGACGCTCAGACCCGCAGCGCCAAGCGGATAGATGCTGTAGTTGCGGAGAACCTGTGGCTTGGTTTTCTGCTTGGTAAATGTTGCCATGATGCTGGCTGTCTGGAACTGCCCCTGGGCGATGCCGACCGTGCGTGTCTGCGCACTGCCGCTACCGGTTCGAAACGCGGCAAACGCCAGCGTATCCGCGTCACGGTCAACCTTGAGGCCACTCTGCTTAAGAGCTGTTTCCAGACGCCGCAGCTCGGGCGGCATGATTTTTTCTTTTAGATTCATTGCTGCCGGTGAAGCCTGCATGGCGCGGTAGTCCACCACAATGAGTTGCTGAAGATCGTTGGGAATCGAGGCTTTGGCGTCTCCGCTCAATTGAGCCGCGTGAGCCGAACCGGCCAGCATCAGTGATCCCGCAGCGACTGCTGCTGCAAACGTCTGCCTGAAGTTCATCATTATTCTTCGTCTCCACGAAACTCTTATTATGCCGCGCTGCTCGCTGCATCGGGCCACTGCATGGGGTTTTCCAGCCTACGCTCCAGAACCTTGTCTTCCAGGCTGAACCCAGGTATTTGACGCGCCCACTCTGGTACGGTGTGGCTACCCCTATCGGATTGACATGCCGATTCTGGTATCAGGCCGATCAATTCGCCTTCTGCAATCTCAACGTCCGCTTTGCGAGCCAGTTGCTGCACGTTTGCATGCACCTGTGAGACAGGCACCAGGCGGAAATCGGTAACGTTCATGCTCACCTGTGCGCGCCCGTTCACCAGGACGCCCATCGCCTTGACGCCGGGCAGTCCGCCGCCAGAGGCGCGCAAAGCCTTCGCAATGCCCCGCGCGGTGTGAAGATCGCAGCTCTGAAGGTAGATGTTGTAGGCGATCAGGAACTCGCGGGCACCCAGCAGGCTGGCACCAGCTGTACTGTGCAGTTCGCAGGCACCCACGTCCGGGCAGCGCATCGGGTCAGTTCGGACGGCTTCCAGCAGCCCCTCAAACTGGCCGCGGCGAACCTCTTCCAAACGCACGCGATCGGGACGCCGTGCGGCTGCCTCATAGAAATACACAGGCACGCCGTACCTACGCCAGATCTCCGTACCCGCATGGTGCGCCAGGGACGCGCACTGCCTGAGCGAATAGTTGCTAACCGGCACGAAGGGCACCACATCAGCCGCTCCCACACGCGGATGCACTCCCTTCTGCTGGGTGAGATCAATCAGTTCCGAGGCGCGTCCGACGCCCCTGATCGCAGACTCCGCAACCGCCTCCGGCGCCCCTGCGATGGTGACGACGCTGCGATTGTGCGCCGGGTCCATGGACCAGTC
>CAXUEW010000119.1:0-2003 GCA_964250115.1 uncultured Terriglobus sp. | reverse complement strand
GCTGACGCCATACACCTGCATGGCCCGGACAATCTCCCGGACTACCTGCTCATCGCGCCCCTCGGAAAAGTTGGGAACGCACTCCACAATCGGTTCTGCCATCAATGCATCCACTTCATACGCGGTTGCGACTGTACCGCGTTATTTCCACCAGCTGTAACCAATCGAAAACTGAACACTTGCATTCACGCCCGGATTGCGATCGCCAAGGCTCGCAGACGAAATGTGCACGCCGTTGGCACCCAGATCCAATGACTGCTTCGGCTTGACGAAGTAATGCACGCCGACGCCACCCTGCGGCGTAAAGTTCCACACGCTTGCGTCCGAGTTCGGACCGTTGTTAACGAGGTTTACCGGGCCCTGTCCGTACGCTGGGTATTTATGGTTCGTCCACAGCAGGCCGCCTGCGGCCTGCGCCCATGGCATCAGCTTGCGTCCGGCGGTAAAGTTCCAACGCAGGATGATGGGCGTTACGGTGACACCGTGAAAGGTGCCGCCCACGGTGTAAGGGCCGGCACAGTTGATGACCGCCGGGTTTGATGTTGGAACGCAGGAGTAGCGCTGAAAGCGCGGCGTGTCCGATTGCCAGTACGGAAACAGCTCCCCGGCATACTCAAAATTTCCGCGAAAGATGCTCTTGCCAAACTCAGGCGTCAGCACCTTGCCCAAATGCACACCGGCCATGTAAAAGCGGAAGTCGTCACGCTGGTCGGTGACTCCCTTGCCGCCCTGGAATAGGACGCCTGCCTCCCATGAACGCGCATTTGCCTGTGCCTGCACGGGCGACTGCTGGGAAAGCGCCTGCCCTGCTGCGTACGACGAGCACCCTGACAAAACGAGCGTTGTGACACAACCTGCTGCAAACTTCTTCATGGGCCCCCAAAAACTGATTGCAAAGCAAAGCCGCCTGCTTCGGCGGCCTGCTGTTTGCCACGCTTCCCTGCTGCAAGTCGCATTAAGCCGGAACGTGTGCCTCGTCCATGTCGAAGTTGGAGTAGACGTTCTGCGTGTCATCCAAATCCTCCAGTACCTCGAGCAGGCGGAGCATGGCGTTGGCCTGCGATCCTTCCAGCTTCTGGTGGACGCTTGGGATCATGGTGACTTCGGCATGTTCCGGTTTGAAGCCTGCCTTGGTCACAGCCTCGCGCACCGGCTCGAACTCCCGTGGCGCGGTTAGTATCTCCCAGCTTTCGCCTTCTTCGCTCAGGTCGTCCGCACCCGCTTCCAGCACAGTTTCTGTCAGCTTGTCCTCGTCGGCACCTTTTTTTGGCACCACGATGAGGCCCTTCTTGGCGAACATGTAACCGACCGAGCCGGTTTCGCCAAGGTTGCCGCCGTTCTTGCTGAAGGCGTGACGGATTTCGCTGACGGCGCGGTTGCGGTTATCCGTGAGCACTTCGATGATGACCGCCACGCCGCCCGGCCCGTAGCCCTCAAAGGTGATCTCTTCGTAGCTCAGCCCTTCCAGTTCGCCGGTGCCGCGCTGAACGGCGCGCTTGATGTTGTCAGCAGGCATGTTTTCAGCCTTGGCTGCCAGAATGGCGGTACGCAGGCGCGGATTACCGTCCGGATCGCCGCCGCCAACCTTCGCTGCCACGGTAATTTCCTTAATCAGCCGCGTGAAGATCTTGCCGCGCTTGGCGTCGGTTGCGCCCTTCTTGTGCTTGATGGTTGCCCATTTGCTGTGGCCTGACATCTTCTGATCCCCTGCACTTTCTTACTGAACTGCTGCGGACCAGAACCCCGTCCACGACAACCGGAAGTATAGCAAGCATGGCTGCTGAGTGCTGCCAGTCGATGGAAGCGACTCGTCTTCAATAAGGTTGCTAGCGGAACTCCGGCGCAAACAACTCCTCATATGTCTCGCGCCGGCGGATCAACCGGGCACCTGTCTTCTCGATCAGCACCTCAGCGGGGCGCAGGCGGGTGTTGTAATTGGAACTGAGCGACAAGCCGTAAGCTCCGGCATCCAGAATGGCGAGCAAGTCGCCCTCTTCCGTCTG
>CAXUEW010000118.1:8624-9819 GCA_964250115.1 uncultured Terriglobus sp. | reverse complement strand
GTGTTGAGCTTTTACCGGAACAGCAGCGGTGTAAACGCAAGCAGATCGTCACGCCCAGCGCACTGCTTTCAACACAGAGGCCGCGGAGTTCGCGCGGAGTCCACGAGTCTATAGAGAAAACGAACGATTCTGCTGCCACCGTGCGACCTCTGTGTCCACCGTGTTGAGCTTTTACCGGAACAGCAGCGGTGTAAACGCAAGCAGATCGTCACGCCAGACCATCCACGTGTGCATCCCTGGCGTATCGCGCACCTGCACGTTGCCCTTAATGTTGGCCTTGGCCCAGGTTTCGAAGCCGTGGTTCACATTGATGAGCGAGTCTTCTGTGCCGCAGGAGATCCAGAGCAGCTTCACGGGCGGCTGCTTGGCGGTGTTCGGCAGCATGGCTTTGAAAGCCACATCGTAGGTGGCAGCGTCCACGTCCTTGCCGCGAATGTCGGCAGCCGCAGACGTGATGCCCGAGGAGAACATGCCCACGTAGCCGAAGACTTCAGGATGGTTCAACCCGGTGTACTGGCTGTGCCCGCCACCCATGGACAGGCCAGCCATGGCGCGATGCGCAGGATCGCGTGCAATGTTGTAGCGCGCCTCCACCATGGGCAGGATCTCGTGCAGCATCTGGTCTGAGAACAGCTCCTGGCTTCTGACGCCAAGCGCGGCAGGTCGCGGGCCGACATGCTCAATCATTTCCATGGTGCCGTAGCCGCGCGGCATCACAACGACGAACGGCTTGACCTTGCCGTCATGCAGCAGCGAATCGAAGATCAGGTTCGCCTGTCCCGCTTCGACCCAGCCGTTGGCCGCATCGGAGAAGCCGTGAATCAGGTACAGCACCGGATATGCTTCCTTGCGCTTTGCGTCGTAGCCCGGCGGTGTGTACACGTACAGGTCGCGATCGGTGGAGGAGCCATCCTTCGGCGCCAGCTTCGACTGGTAGACGTGGTGCGTCACTTCGCCATGCGGAATGTCGGTCAGATCCCACGGCTGTGGTGTAGGCGCTGGAACGTGCATGACGGTCGTGGGGCTCAGCAGATTGGGGCGCACGTTAGGGTTGCGCGGGTCCAGTTCGCGCTTGCCGTCAACTGAAAAGCTGTAGCCGTAGTACTCAGGCACCTTGGCTTCGGTGGTCGCTTCCCACACGCCGTCTGCGTTCTTCTGCAGGGCAAGCGGTTTGGCGTCGCCCTCGACGCTGACC
>CAXUEW010000118.1:5083-8614 GCA_964250115.1 uncultured Terriglobus sp. | reverse complement strand
GCCTCGAGGCGCAGCGTCACCGTACGATCCGGATGCACCTCAGGCGAGATGACCGTCACGGTTGACGTAGTTGGTGCTACTCCCGTCGCCGCTGGCGCGGTAGCGGGTGCAGGTGCCTGGGCAAAAACAGAAGGTGTGACGAACAACGACACGAGAAGAGCAGTAGAGAGTCGCATGGCTGCCCAGTGTAGCAAGCAGGCAACAGAAAAGTCGTGGCCGATCTAATCGCTTACGGGTACGAAGCTTTTGCTCCAGGGGGAGAACAACTATGGCAGCGAACCAAGAAATATTCTGACCGGCGGAGGAGTTCAAGTCAAAGAAGAATGATTTGGCGTCCCCGACGGGATTCGAACCCGTGTTACCGCCGTGAAAGGGCGGTGTCCTGGGCCACTGGACGACGGGGACGCTCTGTGAGGCTTCTATACCGCATCAGCCAGCCACACTCTAAGACTAGATGGCTTGGCGGACACAGTCAAACGGTCTTGCAGCACTGCTGCACTTCGACTTGCGTGTGTTAGTCGTACCCCTCTGCTGAATCGACGGGAAGCGAGCGAGTCGCGCTGTCGCAAGGAAGCATTTCCGGCTTTATGTGTGCTCCGTTAGACTCCCGTAAAGGGTCGCCATGCTTGCAACGTACTATTCCAATGAAGGCCGCCTCTCTCTTGGGGCAGAAGGCGATCTGCGCGAAGCTTTCTGGATCGACCTTTACGAGCCCTCACGCGAGGAGGAGCAGCGCGTTGAAACGGCGCTGCAACTGGAGATTCCGACACGCGATGAAATGCGTGAGGTGGAGAGCAGTAGCGCTCTGTACACCGAGCATGGCGCCACGTTTGTCACGATTCGCGTGGTGGAAAGGATTGATACGGGCCAGGCAAGGCTGACGACCATCACGCTCATTCTTGCCAGGAACCAGGTCCTCATCATTCGCTACGCCGAACCAAGGTCGTTCCGTCAATTTGTCGCACGAACGCAGAAGCCGGAGCACCTGTTCAAGACGCCGGCGGCCGTATTACTGTGTCTGCTGGAGACGGTCGTCGACCGGGATGCTGACATTCTTGAGGAGATAGGCGACGCGCTTGAGCCTATTTCATTTGAAATCTTCTCGCAAAATGCAGCAGCCATGAAGAGCATTGCGGCAGCCGACCTTGGCGGCGTGCTGAAGCGCATCGGCACCAGCGGCGAACTCGCCTCGCGCGTCCGCGAAAGTCTGCACAGTGTGCGTCGCGCCGTGCCTTTTCTGCAGATGCACATGGCTGACGATCCAGATTCACGTCTGCGCTTGAAGACGCTTGGCCGCGATGTGCAATCGCTGCTGGAACATGACAACTTCTTGCAAACCCAGATCCAGTTCCTGCTCGACTCCAACATTGGCCTCATCTCCATCCAGCAGAACGCGATCATGAAGACGCTGAGCATTGCGGCCGTCGTGTTCCTGCCGCCGACACTTATCGGTTCGATCTACGGGATGAACTTTGAGCACATGCCGGAATTGCACTGGCGTTTTGGCTACTTGTGGGCGCTGATGGTAATGCTTTGCTCGGCAGGGGGGCCACTGTTGTACTTTCGCGCCAAGCGCTGGCTGTAAAGCACGCACGCAAAATGCCGGCTGCCTTGTTAGCACCTTTCACATGTGCGAAACTTACAAAGTTCCGTGCAGGGTAAGCTCAACAATCGCTTGCGCAGGAATACAGAGCCGGGATGGTGGAACTGGCAGACGCAGCGGACTCAAAATCCGCCGAGGGCAACCTCGTGGGGGTTCGACCCCCCCTCCCGGCACCATAAGTTCAGTGCAAAAGGCTTGGCCTCTTTGAATGGGAGGCCAAGCCTTTGCGATCTCAGTGCCGGCATTCTGACGAACGCCCGTCTCCTCGGCTCACATGACAACCGCACTCTTACACTTCACGCTAAGAGGCCAATAATTAGTGGTATTCGCTCTCGAAGGCTTTGCTGGCCTGGTTTAGCTCATCCACTCCGGCCGCGTGGGCGAACACAATTACACGGTATGTGAAGATAGCGGACGAACCCTTCTCGATCGTGAGCTTGTGCTCCGTAGCCTTTGGATCGAAGATATGGTCACCCAATGGGTTGGCCGCGAATAATCCGTAGCCGCGCGCATGCCAGTAGGTTGGATAGCCGGGATTGCTTTTGTTATCTAGGATGGCGACCGTAACTGTCTTGCCGCCGTTTGTGCCGGTGAGTGCGCACCATGCGCCGCGGGTTGACCACACCTTGTCGCCCTCAATGCCTTCGCTGGTGCGGTAAACACCGGTCGCGCCGGCGGTGTCGGCGTCCTCCACCTTGGTAGGCCGGCCGCTTGCGTCCATAAACATCCCACCCTTTTCCGTGGGTGATTCCAGAAAGTGCGCCACGCGGATGCCCAGCAGGCCCTCCTTGTCGTCGTTGAACACCGCGCGGTCCAGCGCAGTCAACGTAACAACCTGATCGACGATGCGGGTGTCGCCACGCTTCAAGAAAACGTACCGCGTGCTTTGCTTTAGCAGGTCCTTACCAGCTCCGGTAGTCCAGACGGAGTCGACTGTCAGTTCACCACGATCCTTGCCGGACTTTGTGGAGACGATGCGCTCCTGCCGAATGGAACCCATCTTCGGCCGCTGTGCTTCCGGAATGGCGTCGGAGTTATTCCAGAAGTCGAAGCCGTTCACGTTGCCGTAGTTGAACCACATACCCGCGTGGTGCGGGTGGTCGACGCGTTCCTTGTCACGCGGAGCCAGCGGGTAGCCGCGCGTGACGGTCACGCCATTCGAGGTGATCAGCGGGAACAGCACAGGCTTTTTGAGTGACGTAGGCCAGACATAAGAAGTAAAAGGCGAGCCGTCGATAATGACATCGATTTTGCGATTGGCGTCATCACGTTTGACCTGCACCTGTGCCGCTGCAGACGCTGCGAGTGCGGCCAGGGCAAGTGCCCCGGCCGCGGTGTGCAGCTTAGACATACTTGCCCCCAGCCATAATGCGCTGCGTCTTGTCGTCGAACGTCACACGCTGACCGCTTTGCATGGCTGCGATGCACATGCAGAGCGCAATAGAGTGGCTATAGCCTGCTTCAATGGAAGCGTTCGGTGTCTTGCGCGAGCGAACACATTCCATCCAGTTGCGCATGTTTGCGTCGGTCTGCGGATCGCCGGCTCCGGTGTTGGCGTCGGTGGCCATTGCTGAAGTCTTTCCGCCCTCAGCAAGCGAGAAGGGCTTCAACAGCTTTGGCTGCATCTTCATCTCAGCCGCATACTTTGCGGTCAGGCCGCCGGTGGGTGTCACCTGCTGCTTGTCCATGTCCAGCATGCCGCCGGTTGAGTAGTACAACTCCTTCACGCCGCCCGCCTCGTTAGTCTGGCGGGTGGAGTAGGAAACCTGGAAGCCTTTGGTCATGTCGTCGAGCGGACCATAGTCGAACACGGCGGTGAGGGTGTCCCAGTTGGTGCGGCCGTCGCGCCAGGCGTAGATGCCGCCGTTGGCAACCACGCTGCGCGGGTGCGGCAGCCCGGTAAACCAGTGCACCGTGTCGATCTGGTG
>CAXUEW010000118.1:0-5073 GCA_964250115.1 uncultured Terriglobus sp. | reverse complement strand
TTGCGTGCGTCGAACGGAGCTTTGGGCAGGTTCAGTTGGTAGCGCGTCCAGTCCGTATCCTCTTCCTTGAGCAAGGGAACAACGTCTTGACGGCGCCAGCGACCGGGCTGGTTGACGTTCCACGTCATTTCAACCATGACAATGTCGCCAAACTCGCCGCTCTTGATGTATTCGTACGCCTTTTGGTAGCTGGGAGTGCTGCGGCGCTGCGTTCCAACCTGCACAATTTTGCCAGTCTTGTGGACGGCTGCGCGGAAGTTCCGTGCGTCTTCCATGGTGTGGGCCGTCGGCTTCTCCACGTAGGCGTCACGACCCGCGTTCACCGCTTCGATGCCATGCTGCGCGTGCTGGAAGTCCGCGGTTGCGATCAATACGGCGTCAATGTCCTTGCGGGCGTAGAGTTCTTCGTTGTTGCGGACGGCGTCTACCTGGTTGCCGGTCTTCTTCGTCAGCATCTCCGCGCCCTGGTTGCGGCGCATGTTCCAGATGTCAGAGACGGCGACAAACTGAAAGTTCATGTCCTTGCAGTTGTTCATAAAAGCGGGCACAAGCGCTTGCTTCATGCGGTCGCCGCAGCCCACGATGCCGGTTCGCACTCGGTCATTCGCGCCTGCGATTTGCGCATAGCTCCTGGCTGTCCAGGGTGTAACCGCCGCACCTGCTGTCGCCAGGCCTGCAGCCTTCAAAAAACTCCTGCGGTTCGTCTCCTGCTCGCTCATCGAAATCTCCTCGGCGGAATGGTAACGCCCATGCGTAACAACTGACCAGAGCCCAACAAGAAAAGATGTAGGAGCATGGCAGTGCCTGCACATTTTCTGACGGTCGGCGATTTGGGTACGGCAAATTCGACAGCAGACCAGAACAGTTTTGCCTCCGCGATGCAGTCTTATGTCGCGAAGTGTAAGTTCAATCCGGATGCTTCCCGACGGTAGACCTGACAGTAACTTTTATAGCGCTCAACAGTAACATGGCAAACGGAAAGGCACAGCCGATACAAGTTACTTCACCCAGGCCGATGACGAGCGTCAGGCGCAGTTGTCATGGCTTGAGGCTGAGCTCGCGATCAAAACGACAATACCTTTATGGTGGTAATCGCTCACCACCCGCTTTACTCCAACGGTTCCCACGAAGGCAATCAAAATACTGATTCAAGATTGGACCACTCTTTCGCAACTAGTATGTAGATCTGTACTTAGCAGGTCACGACCATGACCTGCAGCACCTTCAATTTGCGGGCCATCCGACATCCTTTGTCATCTCAGATGGTGGAGGCGCTGAACTAAACCAACTGAAGAACACAGGTCGCGGGCGTTTGGCAGCGTCAGGCTTAGTTCACGCATTTGCAGGTAACGTCGGAACTGATGGCGCTTCGTCATCTTGACGAGAGCGGGAGCCTCTTACACAAAGAGACCCGCACACCGGACGGTACCGTTGCGAACTTAAAGTAGGAGCGCGACCGTCATCACGGTTCTGCTTTGCCCTTTGTCAGGCATCAAACGGCAGAGGTGCCGAAATGGTCCCTTTATCCAGTTGGGAATAAATTCATCGCGCAATGACTGATTTCCATCCAAAATTCGGCACACGACGTTGTTATGATGAGGGATAGCGAAGAGCTTCCCTTACACGGCGCCCTAGAGTAGGCATTATCGTGTGGCTCAGAGCCGTGGCCGCAAGCAAATGCAGAGTGTCGGTCGTGGGCTCCGTCAGTCCCGCTCTTCGATATAGCAGCGGCTTCCGCCGCATGACTGAGAATGGTGGACGGATGTTGAGTCTGAATCAATTCGTCTGTTGCGCTGTTTCTATCGCGTTGACATCTCCGATGTCAACTGCGCAACAGAGGGGCGCGGAGACCAACAATACGGTGCTGCCCGGCAGCAGTGCCAGCCAGCCTTCAAAGATTGGTGTTGGCGATCAGTTGATGATTAGCGTCGCGGATCTGGACGAGGTAACGAACCGCTCGGTGCGCGTAGCGGACGATGGCACCGTGGACCTGCCGTTGATTGGAGCGGTGCAGGCGGCAGGAGTCAGTCTTCCAGTGCTCCGCGCCGTTCTTGCCTCTTCCTTCGCGAAATATATCAACAAGCCTCAGGTGTCGCTGCAACTAGTCAGCAGCCAAAACCAACTGGTGTCGGTGATCGGTGACGTGAGTACACCAAGCGTTCAGGAATTGACGGGCCCGCTCACCTTGCTTGCCGCCATTACCCGGGCAGGTGGCGCGAAGCCGGACGCGGGGCCTCAGGTGATCATTACGCGCGAGGCACGTTGGGGTGTTCTTCCCGTTGCGGGGGCCACGCTCAACCCCGGAGCAGGGTTTTCCCGCGCAACCCTGTCCCTGGACGATCTGGTCGCGGAGAAAACACCTGAGAACAACATTCTACTGCGTCCCGGCGATGTCGTTTCCATTCCAAAAGGCAGCATCGTCTATGTGGTGGGGGATGTGCATCGGTCAGGAGGATTTCCGCTGCGGTCGAGCGGCAGCCTATCCGTTATTGAGGCACTTTCGCTTGCCGAGGGCCTTGCGCCCAACGCCAAAAGTCAGAATGCCAAGATTCTTCGGCCAAGCAGTGTAAAGGGTGAGAAGCGGGTGGAGATCCCTGTCGATATTCCGAAGGTTCTGGCTGGAAAGCAGACAGACCCGCAACTGTTTGCAGATGACATCTTGTTTGTGCCCAGCAGTGCAGTGAAGTCTGGTGCGCGCCGCGCAGCCGAGGCTGTGTTGCAGGTAACAACAGGTATTTTGATTTACCGCTGACACGTGTCAGCCAGTAACAAGAGGAGATTGGTTTGGAACAGCATCTGGCCAGAACAAGCCGGGACCGGGAACGCAATTTGCGGACGTCAGTTGAGGACTTTGATGACCGCCGCCGAACTTTCCCGTCCATGGACGACCCGCACGACCATGAGCATGGCGAACAATCTGGCATGGTTGCGGAATATTACCGGATCTGTTTGCGGCACCGCTGGTTGATCGCGGGTCTTGCCTGCCTGGGTGTTGTGCTCAGCGTGCTGATGTACCTGACCACCCAGCCTGTCTACCAGACGCGTACCTCGCTGGAAATTCAGTCCATGAACAGCGAGTTCATGGATAACCGCTCAGTTTCACCGACCGCAGCCCTGCCGAGTGATGCCGTGGTGCAGACACAGATGAAGCTGCTTGGCAGCGAGTCGCTGCTGGATCGGGTCAAGCTACAGATGAGCGTCAGCAGGCAGGCAGACAAAGTCGGCCGTGGAGACCTGCTCTCAAGACTGCAACGCCGCCTGCACCTTACGCCCGGTCAGAACATTCCGTTCGACAAGCTGCTGGATGAGACGGCGGACGGCGTCAAGATCAAGCCCATGGGCATCTCGCAGTTGGTGGAGGTGACATGCGACTCCTGGGACCCAGAGTTCGCGGCCAGTTTTTGCAACACACTTACCAGCGAGTTTCAGATTGCCGACATGGAGAGCCGCGGCAGCCAGGCAAAGCGCATTAGTGACTGGCTGGTGCGCCAGGCAGCGGAAGTGCATGAAAAAGCGGAGGAATCGCAGCGTAGGCTACTGGCGGCAGCAGGCGGAAACGGCTTGATGCTTAGTCCGCAAACCGACAGCATAGGCGAGGACAGGCTGAAGCAGATGCAGACCGAACTGGTGCGAGCCCAGGCCGACCGCATGGAAAAGCAGGCGGAACTTTCCGAGTCGCAGAGCGGCGGGAGCGATGGTTCACCTGACACCGCTGCTTACTCCGCATCGAAGCTTCGCCTTGCGGACCTGCAGGCGCAGGTCGCCGCACTGGTACCACCACTGACTGAAGCAAATCCCAAAGTAATTCGCCTGCGCTCACAAATCACGGAAGTGCAGGGGAACATGCAGCGCGAAAAAGCCATCGGCGCAAGCAAGCTGCAGGAGGCCTACCAGGCAGCAAAGCACCGTGAAGACCTTTTGAACCTGAGCTATCAAAAGATTCAGGGTACCGTTTCGACGGATTTGCAGAAGAGTTCGGGCATTGAGCTTCTACGTCGCGAAGTTCAGGCAGAGCAGCAGTTGTACCAGACCCTGTTGCAACGTGCGAAAGAGGCGGGTTTTGCATCGGCCATGCCGGCGTCCACCATTCGTGTGGTCGACCCTGCAAAGGCACCAACCTTTGCAGTTTATCCTCGGCGCGTGATCACAGCTATGGCGTTCGCGATTATAGGAGCGGTGCTAGGCGTTGTCATCGCCTTCGTCCTGGAGCGGCAGGTTCCGCGGCTGCGCATGCCTGGTGATGTGTCGCGCTTTGTGCGCATCGACGAACTCGGCGTCATACCGGCTTCCAGCCTGAAGGTTCCCCCAGGCAGTGCGGCGGCTAGATTGGCCGCGCCCGTTCAGAAGGCCATGGTTCTTTTCAGCGGCAAGGCTGCCGATAGTGCCGCAAGCAAGACGGAGGATACCTGGTCAGAGGATGCCTTAGTCGCTGAGTCCTACCGGAACGCCACGCTGTCACTCCTGCTGGCAGAACCGAACAAGCAGGGCCGCACTTTCGTGGTCTCTTCACCTAATGCGGGCGAGGGCAAAACCACGGTGACCTCGAACCTCGGCATCGCCCTGAGCAAGTCAAAACTGAAGGTTGTGCTTGTGGACGGCGACCTCCGCAAGCCACGCCTGCATCAGGTCATGTCCGTGGATAACAGCCATGGACTGCGTGATCTCCTGCGGGAAGGCGTGTCGGCCTATTCGGGATCGATGCAGGACGTCTGCAAGCCGACCGTATACGAGAACCTGTTTGTTGTTCCGGCAGGGTCGGGCAGGGGATCGATTGCCGATCTGCTGCATTCGTCTGAACTGCGCGTGCTGCTGGACGACCTTTCAGAACGCTTCGATGTGGTGCTGATCGACTCGCCTCCCATGTTGCACATTGCCGATGCGCGCATCCTTGCCGCACAGACAAACCATGCCATCCTGGTTTTTCGTTCCGGCGTGACGAAGCGGTCTAACGCAATCACCGTACGCAAGATGCTGGAGCGTGACCGGGTAGCGATTACCGGCAGTATCCTGAACGACTTTCATCCGGGCCGCGAAGGTCACGGCAAGTACTATAACGGCTACTACGACTACTAC
>CAXUEW010000117.1:0-9889 GCA_964250115.1 uncultured Terriglobus sp. | reverse complement strand
AAAATGCACAGTGTCTTCAGTACCATACGAATAAGGGTATACGGCGTTCGAATTCATCTTTCACGGTTCGCCGCGCAAGAGAAAAGGACGTGTTGCGCGATTGCAGCGCGTAACACGTCCAACTCGTGGGTGGAGACTCTGCGGGGGCGGCGGGGCGGCAGAGTTCACCATCAGCTTCTCTGTGATGGAACAAACCTGCCAGGGACTAGCGGAACGAAGCGACTGCTCCGTTGTAATCCTTGACCAGGGTCAGCTTTACGGTCTTATCGGCGCCGTAAACCAGTGTGCCTGCGGGTGCTTCCAACTTGTAGGTCTCGTTCGCTTCAAGTGAGACCGGGCGTCCCTGAATAATCAGGTTCTGCGTCAGGTTGCTCATGTTCTTGAGCGTTACATGGACCATGGGTCCCTTCGCCTGTGCGATATTTGCATTGTTTTCAGCGGCAAAAGACGCCAAGGGTGCAAGCATACAGCCCGCAAGGGCGAGTGTGGTAAGTGAACGATAGATCATGTGACTTCTCCGTGTTGCGATGTAGCTGGCGAAGTCCCACTGCAATTGAAACAACGTCGCGCAGAGTGTTATACGCCCACCGGCATGAAATAGTCACCCATTTACCAAAAATAATTCTAAGTTCTTTCTAAGTTTCTTTTTAGGCCAGAAGGCAACCGAAAAGAACGTCTTAAACGCCTGCACGCAGGGACAGAAACACCTGTGCGCGGCACGCGAATCCGCGTGCTTGCACACAGGTGCTGAATATGTTCGTAAAGAGGAGGGTTCGTGTCGATTGAAGCTTACCGTTCCTTACCGGAACGAGCAGGTCGTGCCGTTCAGGTCGCGGGTCACCAGCACCTTCACAGACTTGTCTGTGCCGTACACATGCGTGCCTTCGGTGGCCTTCAACTCGTACTCGCCGTTGGCGGCAATGGTGATCGGCTTGTCCTCCACCATGAGATCCATGGGAGCGGATGTCCGGTTCTTCAGGGTCATCTTAACCACTTTACCTTTGGGCGCATTGGTCGTGGCCGGGGTGTTATCTTTGCTGTCTTTGCCAAAGAGCGAGGCATGCGATACGAGTGGCGCAAACGTGGTGGCGGCAAGGACGATGGCGGAAACGGTACGACGGATCATGAGACTTCTCCTGGTGTTCAGTAGCTGGCGAAGTCTCACTGCAGTTGAAACTTACGTCGCGCACTCATAGATACGTAGCGATGTAGCTTCTGTTCCATAGTTTTTTGATGACTTTCTATAAGCCATCAAAATCGCCCGGCAACCAGTAGAGAACCCTGCGTTCTAAACTCATTCATCCGGCTTATTCCGAACGATTTGTAACCTGGCATTTACAGTTAGTTCACGGAGATGCTATGCCAATGCCGCAGTACCTCAAGAGATACCTGCCTGTAGGCGCGCTCTTAGCCTTATTTTTTGCCGCGCTGCCGATCACCGGCCATGCGCAGGAGATCAAATCGGCACCCGGCGTCTATGACTTTTACCTGCTGAACATGTCGTGGGCTCCGGAGTTTTGCGACACGCTGAAGACCCTGACACCCGCAGAGCAGGCTGCACGCGAAAGCACGGAGTGTTCAGCCCCGCGCGGCTTCGTCCTGCACGGCCTGTGGCCCCAGAACTTTGACGGCACGTACCCCGGCAACTGCGCACAGCGGCCGGGACCGGCAAAGCCAGAGCGCTATCTGGATCTGATACCGGATGTATCGCTCATCAAGCACGAATGGGCGAAACACGGCACCTGCACCACCCTCTCACCGGACGCCTTCTTTTCCAGCGCGCGGCAGGCTTTCACCGCCGTCGTGATCCCGGATAGCTTCAAGCGCGTCGACCAGCAGGTGATGCTGGCCCCGGACGCGATCCTCGCCATGTTCTACAAGAGCAACCCCTCGTTCCCCCAAGGCAGCTTTGCTCTCTCCTGCGGCGGGAACAAACTCACCGCGATCGAAGCGTGCTTCAACCGGGAGGTGCAGCCGATCGCGTGCCAGAACATCCGCACCTGCAGGGCAGATGTTGTGAAAATCCAGCCGGATCAGTCGCTCGGCATCGTTCGGTAGCTGCTGACGTCAGGCGCACATGTCTTCGGAAGGGCACAGCTTCAGCTGTGCCCTTCTGAACGAAGGATTTAAGTACCCTAAGCAGCCGGGGGGCTTTCGAAGAAAGCCATGCGGTGGAAAACAACTACGCGTCGCGCGAATGCACAAAGGTGAAGCGGCTCTTTAGCCTGAGGAACGGTGTCTCCAGGAAGTGGTACGACAGCACCGCCAGAGCGATCGTAAGCACCATCGCAAGTGCCAGTTGCAGCAACGGTCGCGAATTGCCTGAAAGATGGCTGCGGCGCAAAAACGCCTCGCACACCTGCAACGCAAACAAGTGGAAAACGTACAGACCGTACGAGATGCGGCCCAGGTAGACCAATGCGCGTTCCGCCGGAAATGTCTTGATGCTGTAGAAGCCCAGGAACAGGCACACGCCCGCAATACCCAGCAGCGCAAAAGCGGCAAACAGGCCCGGTGTGGCAATGACGCGGTCAGGTGCCGCCACCGGGAAGCGAAATACCAGCAGCAGAAACGCCGCCACAAAGCCGCCAAACAGCAGCATGCGTCCAAAGGCATTCGGTTGAAACTCACGGCCGTGCAGCAACAGTGCAAGCAGCGCGCCCACCGCGAAATATTGAAACTCGATGAGGCTGTTGGTCCAATACTTATTGACCGAAAGCGCGTGATGTCCTGCATACCAGATCGCGAGCGCCGACACGGCAAACACAAAGGGAATCACCAGCTTCAGCGCACGTGCTCCACCGGCACGAACCAGGAACGGCCACACCAGATAGAACTGTTCCTCTACCGAAATGCTCCACAGAATGCCCACGGCAAAGGCAAGAAATCCATACGCGTAGATGTACCAGTTACCTGCCAGCGCAACGAAGGCCAGCAAAGCGCCCGTGGGGAAGTAGCCATGGCCGAAGCGGCCCGCGACGTATACCGCTCCAATGAAGAAAAAGTACAGCGGCCAGATGCGCAGCACGCGGCGCACAAAGAACGACCGGATGTGGACCGTCCCGGTCTTCTCGCGCTCGCGCAGCAGCAGTTCCGAAATCAGGTACGAACTCAGGATGAAGAACAACTGCAGGCCGCACCGCGATGCCTCGCCGAACTTTGCCGCAAGCGCGGAATGGAACGATCCGCTGCCATGGTCGAAGAATACAAACAGGAAGGCCACAAATCGAAGCACATCAAGCTCGGGCCGGTAAAAAATCTTCTGTGGGGGCATGGCTCGGCTTACATACTACCGCCCCGGCGCTGCGCAGGCTGACGCACAGGGCCGCAGTTTAGAATCGGTACTGGAGTAGTTCCCGCCTTGTCACGCCTCTTGGAAAATATGAATCCGCAACAGCAGGAAGGCGTGCTGTCGGTGGATGGCCCCGTTCTGCTGTTGGCTGGTGCGGGTTCCGGTAAAACGCGCGTCATTACGCATCGCATTGCGTACCTGATTGAAGAGCGCGGCGTGGCTCCCGACGCCATCCTTGCAGTCACCTTCACCAACAAGGCGGCAAAGGAGATGGGCGAGCGCGTCGACAAGCTCATCGGCCACAGTTCGCTGGCGCGGCCTGCCATCAGCACCTTTCACTCGCTTTGCGTACGCATTCTGCGGCGCGACATCGAAGCGCTCAAGGTCGACGGCAAAGGCCTGACGCGCAGCTTCGCCATCTACGACGACAGCGACCAGCAGGCCATCGTGAAGACAGCGCTCAAGCGGCTCGGCTTCGACGACAAGCATCTGAAACCGCGCGTCGCGCTGGGCCGCATCTCGTGGGCAAAGAACCACATGATCGATCCGCAGGAGTACTTCCTGGCATCGACCAACCCGCTCGAAGAACGCATCGCGCACATCTTCAAAATCTATAAAGACGAGCTGGCGAAGAACAACGCGCTCGACTTTGACGACCTGTTGCTTGAAACCGTGCGCCTGCTGAAGACCAGCGCCGAAACGCGCGACAAGTATCAGCGCCGCTACCGCTACCTGCTGATCGACGAGTACCAGGACACCAACCGTCCGCAGTACGAGATGATGCGCCTGCTGAGCGGCGCGCACGGCAACGTCTGCGTGGTCGGCGACGAGGACCAGTCCATCTACAGTTGGCGCGGCGCGGACATCAAGAACATTCTTGACTTCGAGAAGGACTTCGACAACACCCGGATCATCCGGCTGGAGCAGAACTACCGCTCCACGCAGACCATCCTCGAAGGCGCGGGCGCAGTTGTCCGCAACAACACGCAGCGCAAGGGCAAGGAGCTGTTCACCACGCGCGAAGGCGGGTCGCTGATTGGCTACTACGAAGCCCCTGACGGCGAGAACGAGGCGTTATTCGTCGGCGACCGGATCCAAGCCTACCTGCGCGAGGCCGGGCAGAACGGCGACACGCCGAAGTGTGCCGTGCTGTACCGCACCAACTCGCAATCGCGACTGGTGGAAGAGGCGCTGCGCCGCTACAACATCCAGTACCACATGGTCGGCGGCTTCAGCTTTTACGAGCGCGCGGAGGTCAAAGACCTGCTGAGCTACCTGAAGCTGGTGCAGAATCCGCACGACTCCATCGCGCTGAACCGCGTGGTCAACTCACCCCCGCGCGGCATCGGCAAAACGACCATGGAGGTGCTGGAGCGCATCGCGCTGACCACAGGCCTGAGCACCTGGGATGCGATCGCGCGCGCTGTCGCGGAACAACTGCTGCCTGCACGCGCACTTACCGCATTGACCAGCTTTCGGCGATTGATTCTTGATGCACGCGCTATGCTCGGCCCCGGCTTTGGAGACGCGCTTGCAGCGGATGCCGGGCTTGCCTCTACAGCATCTTCAGCAGATTTCACCGGCAGCGAAGAGAACGCCTCGACATCTGACGCGAACGAAGATACGAGCTTCGACACCAGCTTCAACTTCGGATTCGACTTCGGCCCCAGCGAAGAGCGCAGCACGCTGGCACCGGAAAATGCGCACATCACCGCGACGGATGCGGATGACGCGGACACCAGCTTCAACTTCGGCACAGAAAGCGACACACAAGACGAAAGTGACGAGCAAGGCGATACCGGCTTCGACTTCGCCTTCAACGACCAGCCGCTGGCTCTTACGGGGAACGGTGACACAGCGGGTGCCCCACGTATCGCTTCTGATACGTGGGATCAGAAGCAGAACCAATCCGCCTCCTTCAACCCGTTTGCAGCAAGCCAGAACAAAATCGCAAAGAAGAGCGCCGTCGGCGACCGGTTCGCAAAGCTGCGTGCAGAAGCAGCACCGCTGCTTGAGTCCGGTATGCCGGCATCCGAGATGCCGGCGATCAACCGGAACGCAGCACCGGACACCAGCACGCGCATCGACGGCTTTCGCGCGCCGGGCGATCCCGCAACGTTGCCCGAACTGATCAAGTTCCTGAACGACCGCAGCGGCTACATCAAGGGCCTGGAAGCCGAGGGGACGCCCGAAGCCTTCAGCCGCATCGAGAACCTGAAGGAACTCGCCAACGCCGCGCAGGACGCGCAGGAGCGTGGCGAAACGCTCGCCGACTTCCTGGATCACGCGGCGCTGGTCAGCGACGCAGACGGCATCAACATGGACGCGCGCGTCACCCTGATGACGCTGCACGCGGCCAAGGGGCTGGAGTTTCCCTTGGTCTTCCTCTGCGGCATGGAAGAAGGCCTGTTTCCAAGTTCGCGCACCATGCAGGACCCCACCGGACTGGAAGAAGAACGCCGCCTTTGCTACGTGGGCATGACGCGCGCCATGGACACGCTGATACTCACCCGCGCGCGTTACCGCCGCCGCTACGGTTCCGACATGCCGGATGCCAGTGTGGCCTCACGCTTTCTGGAGGAGATCCCCTCGCGGCTGGTCGAAGACCTGGGTTCGCCCGCCGAGCGCCCGGCCTTCCGCAGCGAACATGGCTCTTCGCGCTTCGGCAACAAGTGGGCCAAGCGCGGAGACGATGACCACGCCGGCGAGCGCCACTACAACTACGAAGACGAGGACCAGAGCGCTTCCAGCTCAACCGCTACCGCTGCAAAGCCGCGCAACAACTACGGCCTGCAGTTTGGTGCATCGAAGAACTCTGTGAGCACAGGCGCGAAGAAACCGGACAGCATCGACAACATCGCCAGCTTCTTCGGGGGTGGCGGCAAGTTCTCCAGGCCAAAGATGGACATCCCGGATGCGGCCGGAGCAACAGACCTGAAGCGCGGCAGCCGGGTGCGACACCCAAAATACGGCGACGGCAGCATCGTTTCCCGCGAAGGCGAGGGCCCGGATGCGAAGCTTACAGTACAATTTACGAAGCACGGCGTGAAAAAGCTGGTGGAGAAGTTTGCCCAGCTGGAACGGCTGTAGCGCCTCCGCGCAGTCCGCCTGCACGAGACCAGAAAAAAGAAGAGTTCAGCACAATGGCAAACACCAAGGCACTTTCCCACGACGAGCGCAAAACCGCAAAGCGCACCGCACGCAAGAATGCAGCACCCAAGGCAGCCCGCACCACACCGCGCGGCAGCAACAAGCAGAAGTTGAAGACCGCAGCCAAGGGCTCAAGCAAGCGCTAAATCAAGGGGTAAACAAAAGGGCTCGTGTCGCGTGAGCGGTACGAGCCCTTTTCGCTGCAAGCTAGTGCGGTCGTTCGCAGTCGTATCCAAGGCTTAGTTGGTATACACCTGCTGAGGCAGCGGCTTCCGGATCAAAGCCTGCTGTATCGATTAGCGTCGGCTTTGCCTCGTGTGTTCCGAAAGCACGTGTTGCCTCGAAACCTTTGCCACAGAATCCATACAGAACAGAGCCGCCTGTGAGTCGGTAAGACGCATACGCCTGCCACGGCCTTAGTTCCTTCCATTGCTCATGACCCGGAACACCACCGGGTGGTCGCCGGGCCTGTAGTCCACATGCATTTCAACCTGGTAGCGTCTGACCCAACCTGCAGGCCGGAACTCCTCCGTCTCGGGGAAAGCTGCCTTCCGTACACAATTTCCTGTTGGCCGACTGTGTACTACAGACTGAAAGATATCTCGAGAGAAGTATCCAGTTCCCGCAATATCGAGTTTGCCTTCCGTGACTACGTTGCACCCACGCAGTGACTCGATGGAATCCATTGCTGAACCCTCTGCAACGATCTGGACGGACTGCTGTTTGCAAACCGGAGCTGCGAGCCTAAGTTCAAACCATTTACGAATGCCATCGTGAAATTGCAGATTACCCGTCAATCGCACGCTTCTGCTTGGCAGGTCGGCACCGGTTGGAGCTTGCTGCGGACAATCCTGCGCAGAACAGACGCTTGAGAAGATCCAGAACAAGACACTGATCCATAACGGACGGATTGAGTTCATGGCAGATTGACCTGTTTCATTGGCGCAGTCGCCACGCCCACAAACGAATCGGCACAACCGTAGTACATCCACCACTTGCCTTTGAAGAGCACCAGACCCTCGGAAAACGTGGTCCCGGCGGCGTACTGGCCCGTCTGTTCGAACGGCAGTTCCGGCTTGAAGACGGGCGTAACGGTGCGGCTGAGGAGTTTGCCCGGATCGTCCGCGGCAAAGGCTGCAATCTCGACGGAGTAGGTGCCCGGCTTCAGCTTCGGGTCACTGCCCTCGCCATCCTTGTTCTTCGCGTTGTAGAGCATCACGATGCCGTTGCGCGTCAGCACGGGCGGCGGTCCTGCCTCGGGAAAGTCGCTGTCGGGCATACCCGGACGTGGCTGCAGAATGATGCGCGGCTCGCCGGGTGCATCTTCCAGCGGTGTCCAGTGGACCAGGTCCGGCGACGATGCCAGCCGGATGCCGAGATCGCCCCAGTACATCCAGTACTTGCCGTTGATCTTCGCGGCGGTGAGCTTGCCGCTGCGCTGCTCCGTCACGATGGCAGCAGACTTGTACTTGTACTCGTCATAACGCCCGTCATAGGCGTGGAAGGCTGGCCCCTGCTTGGTCCAGTGCCGCAGGTCGGGTGATGTGGCGATGCCAACGGAGTAGACCTTGCGTGCGCGCGACCACTGCGTGTAGGTCAGAACATAGGTGCCGTCCGGCGCTTCCACGATGCGCGGGTCTTCCACGCCGCCGGGGCTTTCACGGTCAAGCTGGTGGTCCTTGGCGGGAAACAGGACCGGCTCAGGCTCTCGCGTAAAGTGCAGACCATCGCTGCTGGAGGCGAGGCCCAGCCGCGACGTGTGGCCACCGATGATCGCAGACCCTGAGTCATCCTCTGCCCGGTACAGCACGTACACCTTGCCGTCTCGCACGATGGCGGCGGGATTGAAGGTATGCAGCGCCTCCCAATGAATGTCCGAGCCGCTGACCGGGTCGTGGAAGGTGGATTCTTTAACCGGCGCAATGACCGGCGCAGTTACCGGGCGACTCCATGGGCCGAACGGCGTAGCTATAGGCTGCTGCGCCTGCACCGGAAGAGCGACAGTAAACAAGACCCCTCCCAGAATTGCCATCGACTTCGAGACTTTATCCAACATCTGCAAACCTTTCCGTGCGCAAGTGTTTCGGAGGGGCAGGGCTTCAGCCCTGCCATTTATTTTGCCTCGGTACGGGCTTTAGCCCCTGAGGTCTTCTGTTCGTCACAAGCTTTCCCTCAGTGGCTGAAGCCACGATCCTCACACTGCGCCTGACAGCAGGGCTGAAGCCCTGCTCCTCCGATAGCTCTAATTCGAAAGACAAGGTAGACCCACTGCAATCTCCAAACTTGAAAAACAAGGTAGACCATCGCACGGTCCTTGCGTCGGCGCTAGTCACGCTATGTAGCGGACGTTCGCGTCCGCCGACTTCCACGCTAAACTACAAACGATTCTTCCCCTTAGAAGCACCCAGCCGAGGACACTGCACTGCCCCGACAGATTTTTGCCACCAAGTCCATCGACAAGCTCATTGACGAATCGGAGCAGCCGGAACATGCGCTGAAGAAGACGCTCGGTCCGGTTTCGCTGACAGCCTTGGGCATTGGCGCGGTGATCGGCAGCGGTATCTTCACGGTCATCGGCACGGCTATTGGCGGCAATCCGGAAAAGCTGGCCGACTGGAAAGGCTCGCCAATTATCGATCTCGTCCTGCACCATGGCGCAGTGGCTGGGCGGCCCGGCGCGGGCCCGGCACTGGTCATCTCGCTGGTGCTGGTCGCCATTGTCTGCGCGTTGACTGGCCTCTGTTACGCCGAACTGGCCAGCATGATCCCCATCGCCGGCTCGGCCTATACCTACACCTACGCCACGCTGGGCGAATTGGTGGCGTGGATCATCGGATGGGACCTGATCCTGGAATACGCGTTCAGCAACATGAGTGTGTCCGTGGGTTTTGCCGCGCATGTGGTCGACCTGCTCGACTGGCTGGGCATACGGCTGGATCCGAAGTGGCTATCGCCGGCATACCTGCCGCTTGGCCTGCAGGACCTGTCCGGTGCAGACATTTTTCATGTCGGCTGGCACTTCGGGTTTGACCTACCTGCCTTCGTCATTGTGCTCGTGCTTACCGTGATCCTGGTGCGCGGCATTCAGGAGTCGGCGCGCACCAACAACATCATGGTGCTGGTCAAGATCGCGGCCATCCTGCTGTTCATCGGCTTCGGAGCCAGCTTCATCCACAGCTCGAACTACCATCCCTTCTCGCCGCACGGCTTTCCAGGGATCCTGGCGGGCGGGTCGATCATCTTCTTCACCTACATCGGCTTCGACTCCGTCTCAACTGCCAGCGAAGAGTGCCGCAACCCCCGGCGCGATGTGCCCATCGGGATCATCGCTACGCTGATCGTCTGCACGATCCTCTACATCGGCGTCGCCGCCACGCTGACCGGCCTGGTGCCGTGGCAAAGCGTCGCGGGTGACGGCGCGCCAGTGGTCAACGCGCTGAAGCGGGT